>CAZGID010000329.1:0-1524 GCA_964526065.1 uncultured bacterium | reverse complement strand
TTTTTATGCTTCCATGATTGCCAAAATTCGGGCTGACGGCAAAGACCGCCAGGAGGCTATTTCCATTCTGCTGCGGGCCCTGAAGGAAACTTACATTGGGCCGATCAAGACAACCGTATCGCTGCAGGAAAAAATTCTGAACCGGCCGCGTTTCCGTCAAGGTGCCGTCAGCACAAAATTCATCGACAGTTTTATTGCGCCGCAAAAAATTGAAACCTCTACCAAGAAAAGGGCGGGCTGACATCAATGAAAGTCGTGAATGTCTTCGCCCAGTTATTCGCCATCTTTTCCTTCCTGACATTTGGAAGTCTTCTCGTGATTGTGTCCCTTCATATTCTTTCTCTGGATGCGGCCATCATCCGCATTCAGGAGCTCTATAACAGCCCGCTCAAATCTTTTCAGACAGGTCTCCTCGGACTCTTTTTTATCAGCGCGGGTCTTATTTTTTCAAAAATGCTGCTGAAAGCCGGCCGTCAATCTGAGGCGATTATCTTCCAGAGCGAAATCGGGCCGATGGTGGTTTCTGTCAACGCGGTCGAGGATGTTGCCAAGAAGGTGCTGAAACATTTTCATTTGGTCAAGGAATCCAAGATCAAAACGCTGGTACACGGAAAAAACATTGAGATCCGTCTTCGTCTCACGCTTTGGGCGGGGGGACGGGTTCCAGAACTTCTGGGTGAAATTCAGGAGAAATTGCGTACAAGAGTTCAAAAATTGCTCGGGCCGGAAAATCAGGTCGAGATCAACTGCGATGTTCAAAAAATCGAAGATCATGAAGGTGATCTTTTTGTTTTGGAACGTGAACAAAATTACATCGCATAAACTTTAGGAGGGAAGCGGGTTTTATGGAAAGAATCGGAATTTTGACGGGTGGCGGCGATTGTCCTGGCTTAAATGCAGTGATTCGTGCAGTGGTCAGGACCAGTGCACTTCACAATTGGCAGTGCCTTGGTTTTCGTAATGGCTGGAAAGGGCTGGTTGAAGACGACTACATTATGCTCGATCAGCAATCCGTCTCCGGTATTCTGCCGAAGGGCGGCACCATTCTTGGCACTTCCCGGACGAACCCGTATAAAATGAACGACGGCGTTGAGAAAGTCCGCAGCACTTTCAATAAGCATAACCTTGCCGGTCTTGTGGCCATTGGCGGAGAAGATACGCTCGGTGTCGCCAATAAGCTCCATAAGGAGGGTTTAAAAGTCGTCGGCGTTCCCAAAACTATCGATAACGATCTGAATGCAACGGATTACACCTTTGGTTACGATACCGCTCTGAACATTGCGACCGACTGCATTGATCGTCTGCATACAACCGCAGAATCTCACAACCGTGTGATTGTCGTTGAATTGATGGGACGGCATGCCGGATGGATCACGCTCGAAGCCGGATTGGCGGGCGGGGCTGATGTCATTCTGATTCCGGAAGTGCCCATTGATATCGATAAGGTATGTAAGCTGATTAAGAAGCGCCATGAACGCGGCAAAAGCTTCAGTATCGTGGCGGTGGCTGAAGGAGCCCAGATCA
>CAZGID010000328.1:0-1546 GCA_964526065.1 uncultured bacterium | reverse complement strand
AAGTTCGCTGATGACGCCCATGCTCGGCAGAATCATGATATAGACGGCGGGATGCGAGTAGAACCAGAACAAATGCTGGAAAAGAAGAGGATCACCGCCAAGGGCCGGATCGAAGATGCCAAATCCGAAAACGCGCTCCAGGAAAATCAGGAAGATGGCAATGGCCAGCACGGGGGTCCCCAAAATCATGATGATGCTGGTGGCATAATTCGCCCACACAAAAAGCGGCAGCCGGAACCAGGTTAAACCCGGGGCCCGCATTTTGTGGATGGTTACCATGAAGTTCAGGCCTGTTAAAATTGAGGAGAATCCCGTAACGAATGCACCGAGTGCGGTCAGAACCACGGCGGTATTCGAATAAGTGCTGCTGTAAGGCGTGTAAAACGTCCAGCCGGTATCCACACCGCCAAAAACGGCAGCCGTCATCGTCATCGTGCCGCCGATCATGAAAATGTACCAGCTTGCCAGGTTCAGACGGGGGAAAGCCATATCTTTGGCGCCGATCATCATGGGGATCAGGAAATTACCCAGAACGCCGGGCACGGCCGGAATTAAAAAGAAGAAAATCATGATAATGCCGTGCAGCGTAAAAAACTTATTGTACGTTTCAGACTGGACCAGATCGCCGGCCGGCGTCAGCAGCTCAAGGCGCATGAGAACGGCAAAAGCGCCGCCAATAAAAAAGAAAAACGTAATGGAAAGAAGATAAAGGACCGCAATGCGCTTGTGGTCCACAGTCAGCAGCCATGAGCGGAAGCGGTAATCTTTGTTCAGATAATTCACGAGATTAGCCATTCGATGCCTCGGATTCTTCAGTTGATTTTATAGGCTCCTGTTTCAGATAAGAGATGATAGCCAGAATGTCGTCTTCTTCTACTTGGCCGGCGTAAGTCGGCATAACCGGCGCATAGCCCTCGACGATTTTAGCATTGGGTTCCAGGATGGATTCCCGGATGTATTCTTCATCGGCATTGATGACGCGGCCGTTTTGAAGACGGACCGGCCCGCCGAACAGGCCGGTCAGATCCGGGCCCAGAGCTCCGGACATCGGGTTATGGCAGGACTGGCATCGCATTTCGCGAAACAGTCGTTCTCCTTCGCGGGCAAAGCCATTGGCACTGCCCTTGGAAATTTGGTTGTCTTCCATCCTTTGCGTCAGCCAAGCCTGATATTCCTCTTCGGGCATGGCGACAATCGTTCCGATCATCTGGGAATGCTTCGTGCCGCAATATTCAGCACAAAAGAGATGATAACGGCCGGGTTCGGTGGCTTCAAACCAGATCCGGGTATAACGGCCCGGAAGAACGTCCATCTTGATTCTGAATGCCGGAATGAAAAAGCTGTGAATGACGTCTTCGGAGGTCAGGAGTAATTTGACCGGCCGGTTGATCGGAACGTGTAATTCATTGATTTCGCGCGGTCCCTCGGGATGCTGGATTTTCCACATCCACTGTTTTCCGACGACAAAAACTTCTAGCGCATTTTTCTGGATATGAAATTGCTTCACAAAAAGAACGGCGCCCCAGGCAAAGATGAACATGGTGAG
>CAZGID010000327.1:0-1554 GCA_964526065.1 uncultured bacterium | reverse complement strand
ATCATTCATCGTGAGGCTCGATTCCGCCTCGAGGGACGGAAGCGGCACCGGCTTTCCGGTTAGCGCCCGGGACAGCGCCAGGGGAAGTGAAAGCGCCAGCCGAGCCGAAACAAAACGCCGCGAGGTTCCTCGCTCCAAAAGCGCCTGGGTGGTTTGAAACCGCTGCGCCAGTAAATCGGCTGCCGCATTCACCCAGTAAGCGGGGGCACCCTGCTGCCATTCGCGCTGCGCCCGTTCATACAGCCATCCCGGAATACCGTAATCGGGGACCGGTTCCACCGTCATCTGCGGAGCTCCCGACCGGTAAAGCCCCGTATTTTGATCCAGATCAATGAGAAAAGAAGCTTTCAGTAATTCACGGACTAATTCGGATTGCAACACCGGGTCCTGGTCTTCCAGCGCTCTATCCACATCCAGACGCGATGAATTAATAAGAATAACCGTCCGGTCCTGAAAAAATTCATCCCGGAATGAAGTCCTTTTGCCGAAGGTATCGTGCACGGTCGACAATGCAGTCAGCGGTGCATCCGCTCCGAGGTCCTGGACATATACCAGTCCGGCCGGTAATTTAGCCAAACGCACCAACGCCTGATTTTCAACGAGGCTGTTTTCCAGAGCCCGCGCTTCCGGGCGGTCCTGAGCATCGATAAGGCGCGGGACAAATCGCAGGATGAACTGCATATCCGCAATCAACATCTGCACGGAATAATCCGGCTGGCGGCCAAAGGCCTGATAAACCTCTTCCACTTCGGCAATTGCGGCTTCCACCACTGCCCGGTCCCCCGTCACATCCAGTTGATCACGCGCTGTATACAACCGAGCGGTCATTAGATCTTTCAGCGGCATATTATTAGCCGTGACAAATCGGGTTTCATTGAGTTTCATTCCCGGAATTCGGGTGAAGAAGCGAAGTTCCCGAACCAGACTCAACAGCTGATCAAAACGCATAAACTCGGTAAAAACCGACAGCGCACGGCTTGCCGACAAAGGCGCCAGAACCAATTTTTCATAGAGAAAGGCAAGAACCAACAGACTCCCCCGGATCTGCCGTTCCACAAACGTGCCTCCTTGGGATGCGGAGCGAATCCAGGACGTGGTGCGTTTGATCGCGTTAAAAACCGGAACAAAAAGATATTTGAGCAGACCACGGCGGAAGCCATTGAAGATGCGGCTGATAAGACCGATTTTCGGCTGCACGTCTCGATCGCGCCACTGGCCGCCCCGCTCGGCTCGCGCCACAAGCAAGACAAGTCCGTCCAGGGCGCTTTGAAATTCATCGAATTGCCCGAGATGATAGTCGAAATCCATACGCACCTGATCTTCGCGGGCTTCCCGAATACGGGCCAGCAAATGATCCCGGTCACGCCAGAACTCAAACTGCAATAAGCGCGCAATGAGACGCCCGGCTTCGCGCCGCTGGACCGGATCCAGAAAACGTTCAAGAAACCGTTCCGGATCGCTCTGGCCGTTCAGATCTTCAAGAACTACGTCTTCAAACACTTTCAACATTTCCAGAATGGTGACCAGCCCGAGATAACCTTCCCGGGGCAACAC
>CAZGID010000326.1:0-1598 GCA_964526065.1 uncultured bacterium | reverse complement strand
TGGCGTGTTTCATGAAAAGGAAGATCCTTCTGTGGGATTCCGAAGATATTGGGCTTGCCCGGAATGCGGTTATGTTTTTCTGGATCCCGGTCAGCGGTTGAGTCCGGCCGAAGAAAAAAAAAGGTATGACCAGCATCAAAACGAGGCAGAGCCCGGGTATGTTGCTTTTCTTGAAAAAGTCGCACAGCCGCTTGCGGCAAGGCTGGATGCCGGCGCTCGAGGGCTGGATTACGGATGCGGTCCGGGGCCTGTGCTGGCCATGTTAATGAAGCAAAAGGGATTTGCCACGGATCGTTATGATCCGTTTTATTATCCTGAGCCGCCGGAAGGGCCCTATGATTTTATTACATGCACCGAGGTCTTTGAGCATCTCCGGAATCCTCATCAGGAATTGAAGCGGATTGCCGCGTTGCTGCATCCCCGGCAAGGTTTATTGGGGGTGATGACTTCCGTGCTGGATGATGATATTGAGTTTTCCACCTGGTGGTATCATAAAGATCCAACGCACATCGGATTTTTCCGTCCGCAGACACTCGCCTGGATCGCTCATTGGCAGGGATGGAAATGGGACAGGCCGGAAAAGAATGTGATTATTTTTTCTCGGAAGTCAGGTGAGGCATGAGCCTCTTTGGGGTGCGCCCGGAAAAGGAGAAAGCGTTGATGGAGCGGATGCAGAAGGCGGGGCTCCGGGAGCAGGATTTTGATGAGAAATTTATCCGTTCGGGAGGACCCGGCGGTCAGAAAGTGAACCGGAGTGCGACCTGTGTGTGGCTGCGCCATCGGCCGAGCGGACTGGATGTTAAAGTGCAGCGCGAACGCTCACAGGGGCTCAATCGCTTCTTGGCACGAAGACTATTGCTTGAAAAGTTCGAAGAGAAGATTCTGGGAATTTCTGCACGGGATGAAGTCGGGGATAAGATCCGGAAGCAAAAAAACCGAAGAAAACGCCGGACACGAAGTAAAAAAGGAGAATCGAGCGCATGAATCTGATTTCGGAATCGATCGAGAGATATGCCCGGGCACACAGCCGTGAAATGTCGGACGCCATGAATGCCATCGAAAAAGTCACGCACGAGAAAACCGAATGGCCGCAAATGCTGGTCGGACCTTTGCAGGGCGCGTTTTTGCGGCTGATGGTGCGTCTTACGTCAGCACGCAATATTCTGGAAATCGGGACGTTTACCGGCTATAGCGCGTTGGCAATGGCCGAGGCTTTACCCGACAGCGGCCGGGTCATTACGTGTGATATCAATCCCGAGACGTCCGCGATGGCCCAGGAACATTGGGCCCGAAGTCCTCATGGCCATAAAATTGAACTGAAGCTCGGGGCGGCACTGGAAACGCTGCGGGAGCTTAAAGGTCCTTTTGATCTTGCATTTATCGATGCAGATAAGCAGAATTACCGTTCTTACTGGGATGCGGTCCTGGAACTCGTAAGGCCGGGGGGTGCCATACTGGTCGACAACGTCTTATGGAGCGGCCGGGTCTTGGATCCAAAAGAAGAGACGGATCATTTTATTCATGAATTCAATGAATGGGTAGTTCGCGAGGAACGAACGGAAGCTGTTATGCTGCCATTCCGCGATGGCGTGACGGTT
>CAZGID010000325.1:0-1611 GCA_964526065.1 uncultured bacterium | reverse complement strand
GACACTGGCGAAACGGACAGAGGCGACCTGATCGAGACGCGAGAGCTTTTGCATGACGAATTCACCAATGACGGTCGTGGGGGCCTCCCGCTCGTATTTCGCGTTCAGCATTTTCTCCAGTTCATTGGCAATTTCTTCCATCTGCTGAGCCGACACCGGTCTTTTTTCACAGGCCTTGCGGATACCGCCCAGCAGTTTGCTGCGATCATACTGTTCGCGGGAAAAGTCCTTTTTAATTAGAAAAAAAGGCACTTCCTCAATGCGCTCGTAAGTCGTATACCGTTTCCCACAGGCCTCGCATTCGCGGCGGCGGCGGATGGCTGTGCCTTCATTTGAAGCACGGGAATCGATCACTTTGTCATTTTCATGCTTGCAATACGGACAGCGCATTGAAATATCCTCAGGCTTTGAATTTTTCTTTCAGTTCCGGATAAAGCGGAAAGCGGTCCGTCAAAGCTTTCACCCGTTCGCGGACTTTCGCCAGATTCGCCTCGTCTTCCGGCGCTTTCATGGTCAGGTCGATCAATTCGGCAATTTCCGTCATTTCAGCTTCACGAAAACCACGCGTCGTCACCGCTGGTGTACCAAGACGAATACCGGAAGCCTTGAATGGTGACTGCTTGTCAAACGGGATCATGTTTTTATTCGCGGTAATCTGGACTTTATCGAGAGAATCCTGGACATCTTTTCCAGTATACCCTTTTCCGGTCACATCGATGAGCATCAAATGATTATCCGTACCGCCGGAAACCACCCGCCAGCCGCGCTCCTGCATCGCCGCTGCCAGAGTTTTGGCGTTTTTGACAATCTGGGCGCTGTAAGACTTGAACTCGTCAGACATGGCTTCTTTTAGCGCCACGGCTTTGGCGGCAATGATATGCATCAGCGGTCCCCCCTGATTTCCGGGAAAAACGGCTGAATCAATTGCTTTTGCATAGGCTTCGCGGCACAGAATCAGCCCGGCACGCGGCCCCCGCAGCGTTTTATGCGTCGTTGTCGTCACCACATCAGCATAGGGCACCGGACTCGGGTGCAATCCCGCGGCGACAAGGCCGGCAAAATGAGCCATATCCACCATCAACAACGCGCCTACCTTATCCGCAATCTGCCGGCCGCGTTTGAAATCGATGATCCGCGGATAAGCCGACGCCCCGAGCAGAATCATGCGCGGGCGGTGCTGCACCGCCAGAGATTCCAGATGATCATAATCAATTTGTTCCGTTTTTTCGTTCACGCCATACGGAATAAAGTCATAAAACTTGCCTGAAAAATTCATCTTGTGCCCGTGCGTCAAATGACCGCCATGCGCCAGATCCATAGCCAGGACTTTATCGCCCGCATTGAGCAGCGCCATATACACCGCGACATTGGCAGACGTGCCGGAATGCGGCTGGACATTCGCATATTCCGCGCCGAACAACGCCTTGGCACGTTCAATGGCCAATTTTTCAGCAACGTCCACGCATTCACAACCTCCATACCAACGACGTCCCGGATAGCCCTCGGCATATTTGTTCGTCAGCACCGAACCCGCGGCTTCCATAACCGCCGTCGAAGTAAAATTTTCGCTGGCAATCAGCTCAATATTAGTCTGCTGCCGTAAAAGTTCTT
>CAZGID010000324.1:0-1632 GCA_964526065.1 uncultured bacterium | reverse complement strand
ACATAAATCCGGGCATTTTAGCTCGGATAACGGATCCCGCAATTTTTGTTGTTCAAAAAAAGCCGCATAGGCGGAAGCCAGAGAGCCTGCAATGCGGCTCATCGGTTCCAGGATAGGCAGCCGTCCGTTATCGACAAGAGTTTCGAAGGCGAACGCTGTAACCCCATTTTCCAGCAAGGCCCGTACGAGCCGGCAATTCTCCTGTGAAGCCAAATGCAGAAACGAGAACAGGTACTTTCCTTTCAATAAGTCATATTCCTCGGGCTGGGGCTCCTTGACCTTCTGAATGATCTGAGCCTCTCTGTATAATTCGCTCGCAGAAGCCAGAATGCGGGCCCCTGCTCCTCTGTAATCATCATCCGGAAAGCCCGCAGCTAAGCCGGCGCCGCTTTCAATCAGAACCGGAATTTCTTGCTTCGTCAGCTGCAAGGCATCGGAGGGCGTGAGACCAACGCGCCGTTCGAAGGGCTTGATTTCTTTGGGGATGCCGACTGAAAACATCATTAATTCTCGAAACGGTTTGTAATCGGCATTCGCCGTCCGAACCAGGCTTTCTCGGTAACTCTCAATACGGGAGGCGTCTGGCGGCGCTTGTACTCATTGTGATCGACTTTGCGAATTACTTCCGAAACGGTTTCCGCGCTCATTTTTCGGGATTTCATGATGCGGATGATTTCATCCCGGCTGAGATTTTTTTCGATGTAATAATACAGAACCTCATCCAGCCGTTCATAGGGCGGTAAAGAATCCTGATCTTTTTGATTGGGGCGCAATTCTGCAGATGGCGGTTTTGTCAGGATGTTTTCTGGAATCACAGGCGAAAGGGTATTCCGGAACCGGCAGAGTTTGAAGACGTCTGTTTTATAAATGTCCCCGATCACGCAAAGGCCACCCGCCATATCTCCATACAAAGTGCAATACCCCATCGCGAGCTCGGATTTATTTCCTGTCGTCAGCAGAAGGCAATTTTCCTGATTAGAGATGAACATCAGCGTCAGACCGCGAAGACGAGCCTGAAGGTTTTCCATGGCCAGCGACGGTTTTTTTGTCTTCCCGGCCCGTGAAAAATTTTTCAAAAAATCCGTATAGGGTTTCTTGATCGGGATTTGCCGAAAAGAAATTCCGAGATTGGCCGCCAGTTTTTTCGAATCGGCCCAGCTTCCGGTCGAAGAATAAGGCCCCGGCATCGTGACCCCTTCGACTGCTTCCGGTCCTAACGCGTCGGCCGCTAAGACCGCTACCAGGGCGGAATCAATTCCCCCGCTTAAACCGATCACGACTTTTTTGAATCCATTTTTACGGCAGTAATCACGGATTCCCAGCTTCAGTGCTTGATAAATTTCATCGGGCTGACGGGAAAGCGGGCAGGTACCGATATCGTGCGCCGGATCTTGATGATCCGGAGCCCAGTCAAAGAAAAAAAGCCCCTCCTGAAATGCCGGAGCCCGGAAAAGAATTTTGCCTCGAGAATCAACAAACAAGCTGCGGCCGTCAAATATGAGATCGTCCTGCGCGCCTGTTTGGTTCACGTAAAGGAAAGGCGCCTTATAGCGGCGGCTCTGTTGTTTGAGGAGTTGATCACGCGATTCAGATACACCGCGGTAGAAGGGTGAAGCGGAAATATTTACGAAG
>CAZGID010000323.1:0-1669 GCA_964526065.1 uncultured bacterium | reverse complement strand
ATGCTCTGCCTTGCCAAGGCAGCTACGAGGGTTCGATTCCCTCCACTCGCTCCATTTTATTTTAGTTTTCGATTCGGAGTGACAGTGGTATGACGACGGGGGCAGCATTGGAAAATATCAAAGTTTCAGTCAAGGATGGCAAGTCCTGCCAGAAGATCCTCAAGGTTTCGGTTTCAGCCGAACAAATCCGCAAAGAATACGATCTCTTTTACCGCTCCGTCGCGCCCAAGGCGCGCATTCCCGGCTTTCGCCAGGGAAAAGCCCCGCGCAATATTCTTGAAATGCATTTCGGACGCGAAGCCAAGGAAGAAGTCACCAAAAATCTGATCTCGGAATCTTTCCGTTCCGCATTGCAGGAAACCGGATTGGCCCCGCTGGTTTCGCCCCGGGTCGAGAATGTGCAGATGGGGGACAAAGAGCTTAAATATGAAGCTCATATCGAAGTCCGGCCGAAGATCAAGCTTTCCCGCGTCAAAGGTCTTTCCGCCAAAAAGGAAACCGCCAAGGTTGAGCCGAAAGAGCTGGAAGACCGGCTGGAGCGGATGCGTGAGTCGCTGGCGCAGTACAAGGCCGTTGAAGACCGCGGCGCGCGTATGGGAGATTTTGTGATTGCCGACTATGTCTGCCGGGTGGACGGCAAAGAAGTCGAGAATCGCAGCGGCGAATGGTTTGAACTGAAACAGGAAGAGTTTCTGAAGGGTTTTTCCACGCAGCTGGAAGGCGTGAAGCCCAACGACAAGCGCGATGTCAAAATCCAGTTTCCGGCTGATTTATCCCGCAAGGATCTGGCCGGCAAAGAAGCGGTTTTTGAAGTTGTGGCCAAGGAATTGAAAGAAAAGCAGCTGCCGAAGCTGGATGATGAAATGGCCAAGGAAGCCGGAGATTATGCCTCGCTGGAAGAGCTGAAAAAGAAGCTCAGCCAGGATATTCTGACGGCCAAGGAACATGAACACGAAGCCGCGTATGAAAATGCGCTGCTGGAAGAGCTGGTGAAGCATAATAAGCTGGACCTGCCGCAAGGGCTGGTGCAGCGCCGGCTGGAGCATCTGGTTGATGAAGCGCGGAACCGTTTCATGCAGCAGGGGGCTTCAGAAGAAGCGGTTGAAAAGGCCAAGACTGAACTGACCAAAGATCTAGAAAAGGAAGCGGCCCGGCAGGTGCATATCGCGTTTCTGCTGGATGAAATCGCGACGCAGGAGAATCTCGATGTTAAGGAAGAGGATCTGAAAAAGAAATATGATCAGCTGGCCGAGCGTTATCGTCAGCCGGCGGAGCAGATTGAGAAAATTTACGGTGAAAATGAAAATGCCCGCCAGTCGCTCCATGACCAGATCCGCAACGAAAAATCCGTTCAATTCATTAAAGATAATGCGAAGCAAAAGTGAGCCGCGCAATGCGCAGGAGGCTGCCATGAACGCCATGAATAATTATCTCGTTCCCATTGTGGTAGAACAGACCGGCCGGGGCGAACGTTCCTACGATATTTATTCCCGTCTTTTGAAAGATCGAATCGTTTTTATCGGAACGCCGATCGACGATACCATTGCCAACCTGATTATTGCCCAGATTCTTTTCCTCCAGATGGAAGATCCCGGAAAAGATATGCATGTTTACATCAATTCCCCGGGCGGTTCCGTGACGGCGGGTCTGGCGATTTATGACACGATTC
>CAZGID010000322.1:0-1687 GCA_964526065.1 uncultured bacterium | reverse complement strand
TCGGCATTCTGCCCCTGACTGGAACGACCAGCCGGAAGCATATGGAAGAGGACCTGGCCGTCCCGGGGCTGAAGCTGACGGCCTCAGAGGTCAAACTGCTTCTGAAAATCCCGGGGTAGCCGGGGGCGAAACAAGGCTCAAGGCGGGCCCGGAGCCGGCCGTTAAAGTAGGGCGTGAACGTAAGTGGTTTCAAAAAAAGAAGTTGACAGCAGGTGCGGAAAAAGCCAGTATACGCCAGTTTCTGCAACATAAAAATCTACGAATGATCCTGCAATATTTCGAGTTTTTATTCTGCTGTGACTCCCTATAAAGACGTGTATTTACCGTTTATAGTGCGATCTCTCCAGGAAAGGAGGTAAATTCCGAAATGGAACAAGGAACCGTAAAATGGTTTGACAATGCCAAAGGTTATGGCTTTTTGACCCGTGACAATGGCGGTAAGGATGTTTTCGTGCATCACACTGCTATTCAGGGGACAGGCTATAAAACCCTTGAAGAAGGCGCGAAGGTCCAGTTTGAAGTGACCCAGGGCCCGAAGGGTGACCAGGCTGTCAACGTCACGAAGATCTAAGGTCGGCGTGACCCATCAATAAAAATAGCGGGGCCTCAAAAGCCCCGCTATTTTTTTGCCTGCTTCAAGCCGCTTCTTACGCCGAGGTCCGGATCAGGCGGCTCTGGATCAAGACTTCATCAATGTATTGCTGAATCTGAATGATAAATCCATTTCCCTCAGGCAGCGCCCCCGGAAAAATATCCTGAATCGATCGTTTCAACCGCTCGGCTTGTTGATAGCGGTTGGAAATGCCCCGCACTTCTTTGGCCGCTTTCAGCAGAGCGGGCTGCAGAAAAACAAACGTGATGAGATCATTTTCGTGCAGCAACTCCGGCATCAACAGAAACTGGGCGCCGGCTTTGGCCGCCAGCTCGGAAGTCGGACTGGAAATAAGGGTGGCGACCGCATAGTCCTGATTCCGCACATAGGTTTCGGTTTCGGCGACCGGCACCACTTCAATCAGCTCCTGTAATCGGGCTTTATCCAGGTTCTGCTGGGCCTCGGCTCTTTCCCGCGAAGTCAGCGTATTCCCAAGTCCGGGAGCGGGTTTATCCACCAGCGCATGCCAGATCCGGTCATGCAGGTCTTCATTCGAGGCAATCGCAATCAGCGGTTTTTTTTCGGCCTGAGAACTTTGAAGCCGTGACAAGGTATTCAAAAGTAGATACAGCGCCCGCGGATTCTTCTCCAAAAGATTCTCGATCCAGGGTTGATCGATAAGCACGTGTCCGGCATCTTCCAGCAACGTTTCCAATTGTTCATCAAACGCCTCGGTCGTTTCATACGGGCCGGCCCCCAGAGTTTGATCTAATCGCGAATCCGGCGTGACCGGCACCATGCCGGCTCTTTCCGCATAGGCCGGACGCCCGAGTAATTCCGAAAGCAGGGTGACCAGCGACTCCAGACTAAAACGCTCGAAATACCGCAGGGGCAGCGTCCGTGCCGCCAGCGTAAAGAATGTCCGGGTCTCCAGCGAGGCCGCCGGTTCGGGTTCTTCTTCAGGGGCGGTTGCCGGTTCTTCCTCCGGCTCATAGGGAACTGGTTCTTCGTCGGGTTCAACGGGTGCCGGCGCAGGTTCCGGCTCAGCGGGGACGGTTTCCGGCATCGGCACTTCTTCCGGCTCTTCGCGCGGCA
>CAZGID010000321.1:0-1727 GCA_964526065.1 uncultured bacterium | reverse complement strand
CGCGAAGGCCACCGGATAAATAAATCCCAGCCCGCCTAAAAAGAGATGAGCTGAAGTCTGATACGTGGGCGGCGCCAGGTGATTTCCCCAGAGCCACCGCGTGATGCGGGAAAAAAATATCCGGTGGGACGCGACCAAAGCGTAGAACCAATCTGAAACGGCTTTAAAGGGCGGGAAAGCGCGGTATAACCCCAGCATCCACCGCTTGGACGGGTTCTCGGCCAAAACGCGGAAAACCGCCTCGGCCCCCCGGTATTGACTGCCATCCCGGGCAATGAGCTGAACAGAAGCTCGCGAGGCATCCACTGAAACGGCGGGAAAACGCTCCGAAGCGGACTGAAAGGGAATAAATTCAACACGCTCCCCGACCCAGCTCCGCCACCGGTAAATCCAACGGCGGCAGAAGCCGCAGTCGCCGTCAAAAAAAAGCACGGGTTTTTCCAAGAAAGCCGCCTGGATTAAAAGAGAATGAGAAAAAAGGCAATGATGACCAAAATGATCAGGAAGAAAAGACCGCCGGTTCCGGTGCCGGATATCCATTCCCGGATGGCACTGAACAAGCCCGCCTTAACACCCGTTCTTCCCCCGCAAAAAAGACAGAGAAGCGAATCCTCCGGAACCGCCTGACCGCAAGAGCGGCAGCGGACGGTTCCCATGCCGCGACGCTCCCTCCGGCTCCATTTTTCCTCAAGCCGCGGGGGAACTTTTTCTTCTTTATGAACTTCCCAATCCGGAAGCTCTTCGTCATCCATATTACCGCTTGCGGCGCGCCGGCTTCATCGAAGGACGATAAGTCACATGAAATGAATTAAACAAATCAAGATACTGTTCCAGAAGACGCGTCATTAAAAAGTTTTTACGCACCGACTCGCGGGCGTTCTTGGCCATTTTAGAACGCAGCTTCTTATTTTTTAACAGCGTAACGATCCTTTCCGCCGCTTCCTCCGGAGAATTGACGAGATATCCATTCACCCCGTTCTTAATCTGATAACGAATCCCGCCCACATTGCCGCCAATCACCGGCGTGCCTTTCCACATCGCCTCGGTCACAGTCAGACCAAAGCCTTCGCGAATGGACTTTTGTAATACGACAGCGGAATGAGACTGAAGTGCGTTGACGAGCGCTGTATCATCGCCAAAAGGCAGAATCAGGATTCTCTCTTCCTTGTCGCTTAACAAGGATTCAAAAACCTGCTCACCTTCCGGGTCGTCGGTAGCGGCATTGCCCAAAAGCACCAGCGTGGCATCCACCCGCTTGCGCGCTATTTTGAATGCCTTGATAACACCCTGAGGATCTTTCCACGTATCGAACCGCGAGATTTGACAGATAATCGGCTTGTCCGTCGGAATTTTATACTCCTCGAACTTCTTTAACGCCTCCGACTTTGACATAGCGCGGTTTTTATACGAAATCGGATCAATCGCCGGCATAAACAAATATTGGGGCGGCGTCACTTTTTGCAGATACTCCGGAATACTGAAAATGGCCGCATCAAACTTATTCACAAATTGCTTCAGATAATTCCACAGACGCGGATCCGGGTTGGACATATCGATGTGACAGCGCCAAATCCAGGGACCGCGCTTATGGTGCCGCGTAATCGTCGGCAGAGGCTGAGGATCGTGAATAACGACGATATCATGACTCAAATGCATGCGAATAGAATTCTCAAGAATCGTTTCCTCATAAATCGTCTTTTCCAGATTGCTGAAATTCTGGCGCTTCC
>CAZGID010000320.1:0-1750 GCA_964526065.1 uncultured bacterium | reverse complement strand
CCTGATAGCCGCCTTCGCCGATATCCCACGGCTCGGCAATCATTTTAATGCCGGCAAACACGGGATCTTCCCGGATCGCCTTAAAAAACGGATGCAGCATATTCACATCAAAAAGTTCGCGGGCCAGGGCGCTGGCCAGGTCAAAACGAAAGCCGTCCACATGCATTTCCTCGACCCAGTAGCGCAGGCTGTCGAGCACCAGCGCCAGCGCACGCGGGTGCTGCATGTTCAGCGTATTGCCACACCCCGTGAAGTCCTGATAAAACCGCAGCTTGTCCGGAACCGTCCGGTAATAGGAAAGATTGTCGATGCCGCGCAGGGAAAGCGTCGGCCCCAGATGATTTCCTTCTGCCGTGTGGTTGTACACCACATCCAGAATCACTTCGATGCCGGCGGCATGAAAGGCCCGCACCATATTCTTGAATTCGTACACGACTTCCTGCGGATGACCGGCCGCCCCGTATTTGATATCCGGCGCAAAATACGCCAGGGTGTTGTATCCCCAGTAATTTTTAAGTCCCTTTTCTTCCAGATGCGGCTCTTCGGCGTGATGATGAATGGGCATTAATTCAATCGCCGTCACGCCCAGTTCTTTCAGATGGCGGATCACGGGTTCAGAAGCCAGCCCCGCATAGGTGCCCCGCAGATTTTCCGGCACGTCCGGATGAAGGGCCGTCGTTCCCTTTACATGCGTTTCATAAATGATCGTCTGGTTCCAGGGCAGTTTCAGGTGGCGGTCTTCTCCCCAGTCAAAGCCGCGGTCAATGACCACCGCCAGCGGCGCATCCGCCGCATTGTCCCGTTCGTCAAAAGAAAGATCTTCTTTCTTATCCCCGATCCGGTAACCGAAAAGATTTTCGTTCCACCGGGCCGTGCGGCCGATACCGAGCGCATAAGGATCCAGAACGACTTTATGGGGGTTAAACCGGTGGCCTTTCTCGGGAGCATAGGGGCCATAGATGCGGTAACCGTATAATTGACCGGCCTGTAAGCCGGGCACATGGGTACTCCAGATTTTGTCCGGACCGCAGGTCAGCTCAACGCGGCGGGATTCCTGCCCGGCGTCGGGAGAGTCAAAAAGACAGAGTTCGATTTTTTCCGCGTGCTGGGAAAAAATCGAGAAATAAACGCCGCCGTCGCGGCAAACAGCTCCGAGCATCTGGCCGGCGGTCATCGGGCCGCACGCACCACGGGCCGCCGCCCGGCTTCTCGGCCGCTTTGACGGAAGGCCTCACGCGATTCCTCAATCACGCGCATAGCCGCTTCGCGGTCTTCCCAGCCTTCAACACCCGTCTTTTTCTTCTCGAGTTCTTTGTAGATCTTGAAAAAATGCTCGATTTCCTTCAACAAATGCGGCGGCACATCGGAAAGAGAATGCAAATGATTCCAGAGCGGGTCGTTGACGGGAACACAGAGAATTTTTTCATCCTCTCCTTTTTCATCCCGCATTTTAAACAACCCGATCGGCCGGGCTTCGATCAAACATCCGGGAAACGTCGGTTCCCACACCAGCACCATAGCATCCAGCGGATCGCCGTCATGCGCCAGCGTATCCATAATAAATCCATAATCACTGGGATAGTGCACGGAAGAAAAAAGCATCCGGTCGAACTTGATGAAATTGCGGACCGGGTCATATTCGTATTTATTGCGGCTACCTTTGATGATTTCGATGACCACTTCGACGCTGTCAATCGCGTCCGGCTTCTCACTGCTTTTCATGGACATTCCCCTTCGGTTAAAAAAACGC
>CAZGID010000319.1:0-1760 GCA_964526065.1 uncultured bacterium | reverse complement strand
TTCAAGCAGTCCAATCCCGCGAAGCGGCAGCTGGTTGTCGCCGGCTGTAATCGATGCCGGCATACAGATTTCATTCAAGCAATGGTTTGTTGGAAAGGGTTGCGCGGCAGCCTCTGCAAGAAGAGAAGAGGGAAGGGCCAGGACTCCCAGTATCAGAAGAACCAGGGTTTTCACCGCGCAGCGACCTTTCGCTGGCGGGCTTCCTCATAAATATGCGCCGGCGGGGAACGAAGGTCCCAGACCAGTCCCAGCTTTTCAAGCCCTTTCAGAATCCAGTGCGTCATATCGATTTCCCACCAATAATACCCCTGGCGCTCGGAGGACGGATAGCGGTGGTGATTATTATGCCAGCCTTCCCCCATGGTCAGAAAGGCAACCAGGGGATTGTTGCGGCTGTCATCGCGCGTTTCAAAGCGGCGGAATCCGAAAAGATGAGACACGGAATTCACACAGAATGTGACATGATGAAGAAACACGGTACTGATAAAAAATCCCCAGACGACCACCTGCATCATGGAAGTTTGAAGCGACGGGAAACCGGCTTCAATGATCCAGCCAGTTAAAAAAAGAAGGCCGAGCATCGCAAGTGCTGGGAGCTTTTGATGCCGGTTCAAAAAAACCAGTTCAGGATAAAGCGCCAGATCGGGCACAAGGGCATCCGGCTTCAGTTCTGCGTTTTTTTTGCACATGAACCAGCCCATGTGAGACCAGAAAAATCCACGGATTCCCGGCGGGTGGGAATCGAGCTCTGTATCGGCGAACCGGTGATGATGCCGGTGATGAGCCGCCCACCACATCGGATCCTTTTGAAGCGAGCTGGCTCCAAGCAACGCGAGAAAGAATTGAAAGGGACGCGACGTGCTGAAGCTTCGATGAGAAAAATACCGGTGATACCCGGCCGTCAATCCAAACATGCGCGGAAGCAGCGTAATAAAAAAAACCGCAAGGGCTGCCGGCGTTACGCCGGTCCAGAAAACCAGCAGACAGCCGGCATGAAGAAGCAGAAACGGAAGATTTCCCCAGAACTCAATGGTTTCATCTTCGCGGGGCTGTGCGGCCAGAAATTCAGCGGGCGGCCGGGGCTTCAAAACTTCGGTCACGATAATCTCCTTTGTTTATTTGGGAATTCAAAACCGCATTCGCCGGTCGTGTCAGCACGAGCTGCAGGTCATTCAGATACCGGCAGGCAAATCCGGCTTCACAGTAAGCAAAGTAATAATCCCAGGCCATCAGCTGTCGCTCGGAAAAACCCTGGCGCGCGGCATCGCGCCGCATGGCGTTGAACTTCTCCCGCCACTGTCTTAACGTGGCGGCGTAATGGATGCCGATATTCTCCAAGTCTTCGACAAAAAAGGAGGAATGCTGAGTCATTTTCTGGCTCAGGACAGTGAGGCTGGGTAAATGACCTCCCGGGAATATATGTTTCTGGATAAAGTCGGCGCTGCGGCGGTAGGCATCGTAGCGCTGATCTGGAATGGTGATCGTTTGAAGCACGATGAGACCGTTGGGTTTAAGCAGCCGGTCGCAGACGGAAAAGAACTGGCCGAGATATTCGTGGCCGACGGCTTCCAGCATTTCAATGGAAACGATGCGGTCGAACTGGCCCTGGATTTTGCGGTAATCGCAGTAAAGCAGGCTGATCCGGCTTTCCAGACCTTCTTCCACGACGCGCTGCCGGGCATGGGCAAGCTGTTCTTTGGAAAGACTGATGCCGGTGACCCGGCAACCCGTCCGGCGGACGGCCTCGATGGCGAAACTGC
>CAZGID010000318.1:0-1789 GCA_964526065.1 uncultured bacterium | reverse complement strand
AGCGGAAGAAGAAACTGATTCAAAGCTTGTGGACTTCGATGCATCACCTCCAGGGCGATCCGAAAAGCTATTCTGAAATCCCGGCAAAGCTAAACCGGCTACGCGGATTTCCGATGATTCTTCGTGATGATGAGCTCAGGAAACCGTTTGGTGAATGCCCCGTATTCTCGTATAAGACACTGTGTTGCAAGCTGAAGACTATCGATGTTGTTGAAAACTGCGCGTTCCATTGCACTTACTGTGCTGTTCAAACGTTTTATGGAGAGCGCCTCACCGTCAACCGGACGCTGAAGGAAAACCTTAAACATTTGAGAATAAATCCGGAGACATTTTACCATTTTGGAACCGGCCAATCTTCGGATTCGCTGGCTTTTGGAAACGTCTCTGGTATTCTCGACGATCTTTGTGACTTTGCGGATCGTCATCCAAATGTGCTGCTTGAGCTCAAAACTAAATCGAAGAACATTTCATATTTTTTAAATCGCCCGATCCCGAGGAATATCGTTTGCAGCTGGAGTTTGAATACCCAAGCGGTTATTTGCCATGAAGAATACGGGACTGCTAGCCTATCGGAGCGGCTTGAAGCCGCAAAGCAGCTCACCGGGCGAGGCGTTAAAGTGGCGTTTCATTTTCATCCTTTGATTGCTTATAAGAATTGTGTTCAGGAATATCGGGACGTGGCTGGAAAAATGCTTAGCTTGTTTAACCACAATGAGGTTGCTTTTATTTCATTCGGCGCGTTAAAGTTCAGCAAGAGTGTCATACAACATATCCGAAAAACAGGTGGCAGCACAAAGATCCTGCAAATGGAAATGGAAAAAGATTCAGGGGGAAAGCTCACTTATCCATTCTCCAGAAGACATCGTCTATTCGAATCTCTTTATCAGGCATTCGCATCATGGCATTCGAGCGTTTTTATGTATTTATGTATGGAAGATGCTCCCATGTGGGACAGAGTTTTTGGTTGGCATTATGAAAACAGTGATAAATTTGAAGCGGAGTTTAAAAAAATATTATGCCGTTAAATATTGAGAACCTTACAGCGCATGCTCGTGAAGGACGTGGGTTATCCTCAGATGAAGCTGCGCTTTTTATAGATCATGCGAGCTGCGATCAATGGCAAGAAGCATTTAGTATTGCGAAGTTGCTCACAAAATCTCATTTTCGACAAAGACTTCATTTTTTTGCACCGCTTTATTTTTCGAGCTTCTGTATCAACGATTGCATTTATTGCGGGTATCAGGCAAGCAATCATCTGTTAAAAAGAAGAGCTTTAACCGAAGGGGAACTTCTTCAGGAAGCCCATTTTTTATGGGCCGAAGGTCACCGCACGCTACTTTTGATTGCAGGTGAGCATCCTGTGTATTCGGGAGTTGGACAGATCGCCTCTTATGTGACCGCGCTTCGCCGGGCGGGGCTTGATTTCTCTTTCATAGTCGAGGTCGGCCCGCTTTCCGTCGAAAATTACAGGATCTTGCATGAACTGGAAATCAACTATTGTTTACTCTTTCAAGAAACCTATAACCGGGATACTTACGCACAAATTCATCGCGGCAGGAAAAGAAACTATGACTGGCGTCTTCATGCCATGGAACGGGCACTGTCGGCTGGTATTGAGAAAGTTGGGCTGGGCATTTTGTTAGGTCTCGGATCCTGGCAGGACGATTTAATCGGACTGATCGATCATGCTTACAAAATAAAAGAAGAGTTCGGATCTTTTCCGGCCACATTTTCATTCCCCCGGTTAAGGCAGGCATCCGGTACGGCCTTGTTTCAGGGCAACGCGGTT
>CAZGID010000317.1:1220-1791 GCA_964526065.1 uncultured bacterium | reverse complement strand
CAAAATAGTCGGTTTCGAAAGTCCCCCGCATTTTCCACAAACGTTTCTCCTGCGGAAACTCGTTTGCTGTGAGATAAACATTGGCGGCCGCCACGACATCAAGTCCGTACCATTCGGCATGATTCAGTTGCACTCCGAGACGGAAATCCGTACCGCGGAGATTGGACATAATGGAATAACTTTTACGATCCGTCTCCAGGTCAAACTGATAATCGCCGGTACCAAAATCAAGAATCCCTTGCCCGAGATACCCGTTTGTAAATTGGACCTCGTCAAAGCGGTATTGCATACCCGAGCGCACCACCCTGCCCCAATATTCTATTTCGTCTTTCCCGGGCCACTGCAAATGGCCTTCAAGCGCGCCGCTGCCGAGATCCATCTTCAATCGGCTGCTGACTTGTGAATCCTCGCGGTCAAAGGTCATGGTTAAATCCATCGCCGGATGCTGAAGAAAATTATTAAGATGCCCTTCAATGATAATTTTCCATCCATAAAAAAGCGCCTTGAGCTTGTTAAAGGCTAAATTGTCGTCTTTCCAACGGACAGAACCCGTCATTTCGCCAAGCGGAAT
>CAZGID010000317.1:0-1210 GCA_964526065.1 uncultured bacterium | reverse complement strand
CTCCAGTTGAATATCAAGATCATGGGAGCGGTTTTGCAAATCCACATAACCCTTCACGGTCATCCTGCCTTCAAGAAATCCGCGAAGGTCTGCCTTTAAACGAATCTGATAACCCGCGCCTTTTTTCAGCGGGCTGAGATTGCCTTCGACGTTATAAAGTTCAAGCGTTGAATTCAGTGATTCGACCGGATAACGGATGTAACCATCAACAAGCTTCATGCGTGAGACCAGCGAGACATCCTGGCCAAGCGTCAGCTGATCCAGCAAATCATAAGGAAATAATTCGGGCGGAAGCGAAATTTCAGGAGAATCCAGAACCACGGAATCCGGCCGCTTCAGATTCTGGGTAAGAAAACTCAGGAGGTTATATTCAAAAACTACTTTTTCGATACGGACTTCATAGGGAGAGTCTGTATCCTCTGCGGCAATCCGCAAACCCTGCAGCGCGACACGATTCAGAAAGCCAAGACGCACATCCTGAATCCTGACATTGGCCTTGAAGAGATCACTGACGGTTTTCTCGGCAAAAGAACGAAACTCAATCCCTTGAATGCGGGCGCCCAGTCCTGCCCACGCAAAAGCCACGCCGCCGGCAAAAGCGCCGAACAGGACTAGAGCAATGATGCGAAACCGCACACATCCACCGTGAATCAGTGAACTTTTTGGGATTTATGAAACTGAATCGTTTCCCCTTGCAGCTCTGCCACGATTTTGTCCCCTTCAACGAACTTACCCGAGAGAATTTCTTCGGCGAGGACATTCTCGATGTAGCGCTGCACCGTTCTCTTCAAGGGACGTGCTCCAAAAACAGGATCATAGCCCTGATCAATCAGAAACTTCAGTACTTCGGGCGAAAGCTTCATTTCCATCTTCTTTTCCTTGAGCCGCTCATGCACTTCCTTGAGTTCGATCGTAATAATCTGCTCAAGATCCTGACGCGTGAGCGGATGGAAGACAATCACGTCATCCAGACGGTTCAAAAACTCAGGACGAAACACTTTCTTCGTTGCATCCAGGAGCTTTCCCTTCATCTGGTCGTAGCTAATGTCCTCTTGCTTGGCCTGAAAACCAAGATCCCCGTGACGCTTGATCAGATCCGCACCGACATTCGATGTCATAATGACAATCGTGTTGCGGAAATCAACCTTGCGTCCGAAGGAATCCGTCAAACGTCCTTCTTCCAGCATCTGAAGAAGGATGTTAAAGACGT
>CAZGID010000316.1:0-1821 GCA_964526065.1 uncultured bacterium | reverse complement strand
AAAAGTGTTCAACAAAATCCGGACCGAATATACGCGTTTCCTGAAACAGGTGCGGATCGAACCCCGCTACTTTCTTCCAATTGCCGCAAGAGAAGGCGTTAATATTTCAAAAGCCAGTACGCAGTTGTCCTGGTACGACGGCCCGCATGTGCTGGAAGTATTGGACTCCTTTGAAAAGGCCCCTGGCGTCGAGCAAAAGCCGCTGCGGGTTCCGGTGCAAAGCGTTTACCGTTTCACCGAACACGGCGATGACCGCCGCATTATTGCCGGCCGTGTCGAATCCGGCACGCTGGAGGTGGGCGATAAAGTTATTTTTCTGCCTTCCCACAAACGTTCTGAAATTAAAACCATCGAGGCCTTTAATCAGAAAGCGCCTAAAAAAGTGCCGGCAGGTTACTGCGTCGGTTTCACCCTAAAGGAACAGATTTATATCAATCGCGGCGAAATTGTATGCCGGGAGGGAGGCCCGCTGCCGGATGTCAGCACGCTCTTCGAAGCGGACATTTTCTGGATGGGGCGCGAACCGATGGTGCCGGGAAAAGAATATAAATTAAAAATTGTCACCACGGAGACGCCTGTGCGGTTGAAACAGATCACAAGGATAATTGATGCCTCGGATCTGAAAAAAGTGACCAAGGACCGGATTGACCGCCATGATGTGGCCCAGTGTATTCTGGAAAGCGATTATCCTGTAACCTTCGATTTGCCGGATCTGGTGGAAGCCACCAGCCGGTTTGTGATTGTGGATAATTACGACATTGCCGGTGGCGGAACGATTCAACGGCTGGTTCGCGATGAACAGGCCGAAGTGCGCGAGCAGGTGTCGCGGCGGGAAATGAAATGGGATGCAAGCGTTATCGATCCCGGGCAAAGAGCCGGCGCTTATGGGCATCACCCGAAACTGATTCTTTTGACCGGTAAAGTCGGAGTGGATAAAAAAGCGATTGCGAAAAATGTCGAGAAGACGCTGTTTGATCTCGGCAAGAAGGTTTATTTTCTTGGGATCGGCAACCTGTTGCGAGGGCTGGACGCCGATCTGGAAAAGGACCGCGCCTCGCGCCACGAACATGTCCGGCGCCTTGGCGAAGTGGCGCATTTGATGCTGGATGCAGGCCTTATTGTCGTGGCGACCGCCAGTAACTTGAATGATGATGAATTGCGCATGCTGCAGGAAGTCACCAACCGCGAAAATATTCTCGTGGTCAATGTCGGAAAAAATGAGTTCCGGGAAGGCTTCGTGGATCTGAATCTGGATCCGTCAGTCAGTACCAATAAAAATGCCGGACGGGTTCTGGAATTGCTGGAAACCCATCAGGTATTCACCCGCTGAACGGATTCGCCTCCGGATCCGCCAACCAGATGAAAAAAAACCGCGTTGTCGTTACAGGTCTGGGCGTTGTCGCGCCCATCGGGAATTCAATCCATGATTTTGCCCGGGCGCTTTGGTCCGGGCAATGTGGCGCTGGCGATATCACCCGTTTTGAAACCACGCATTTCCCTGTCCGAAAAGCCTATGAAGTCCGGAATTTTAACCCCCACCATTACCGGGTGCATATTCTGGATCCTTTTATTCAGTATGCGATTGCCAGCGCGACGCAGGCGATTGATGACTCCGGTCTGGATTTGGTTTCTCTTGATCCTTTCCGTATCGGTATTTCGGTCAGCTCCAGCAAAGGTGGCGTGCATACCTGGGACCGCTATGCCGAGCGTTTAAGAAAACATCCGAATGCGATTCTGGGTGCCCGGGTGTATTCCAGTCTCGTTCCTAATTTTGCTGCACAGTGGATTGCCCGGCGCTGGAAAATTCAGGCGCCGGCGCGC
>CAZGID010000315.1:0-1841 GCA_964526065.1 uncultured bacterium | reverse complement strand
CGGCCCCGTGAGGTTCCAGCATCCGGATTTCCTGAATAAAGATGGAGGTCAAATCCTCAAGACTGATTTCGAGGTCAAATTCCTGCCGGCGGATAAAAATCTCGGGGGTAACGGCTTCTGCCGCATATTCATTGAGACGGCGTTTTAATTCCGCAAAGCGGGCGGTCTCGACGGTCAGCCCGGCGGCCTGGGCATGCCCCCCGCATTCCACCATGGTGTCGCGGCAGGCCTGCAAAGCCTCAAAGAGATTAAACCCTTTAACCGAACGTGCGGATCCTTTTCCGATTCCATCCCGGAACGCGATTACCACCGCCGGCCGGTGAAAGCGGTCCACCAGCCGGGACGCTACAATTCCAATCACGCCCGGATGCCAGCCTTCTTTTCCAACCACAATCAAGCGTTCCCGGTTAAAGTGAATGGTTCGCTCCACTTCCTGAACCGCTTCTTTGGTCGTCTGCCGCTCCTCTTTCTGACGCTGGCGATTTTCTTCTTCTATCACCTGAGCCAGGCTCTCAGCCTCCCGCTCACTTTCCGTGACCAGCAGACGAAGCGCAATATCCGGCGTGCTCATGCGTCCGGCCGCATTCACGCGCGGCCCCAGGACAAAACCGAGATGCCCCGTATTCCACAGATTTGTCCGGACACCGGCACTGACGGCCAGCGCTCTTAATCCAGCATTCCGTGATTCGGCGAGTCGCTTCAAACCCTCCTTTACCACAATCCGGTTTTCTCCCTTCAGAGGGGCCACATCACAAACTGTAGACAGCGCCGCCAGATCCAGAAACTGATATGCCAGGTCTCCCAGCAAAGCCTGACTGAGCTTGAATACAAGCCCGGCAGCGCTGAGATCCTGGAAGGGATAAAAACAGTCTTCCTGCTGCGGGTTCAAAATGATATTAGCGTCCGGCAAACCTTCGGGCGGAATGCGGTGGTGGTCAATTACCATCACTTCAATACCACGCTTGCGGGCTTCTGTGATTTCGCGGTGCGCTGTAATGCCGCAATCGGCGGTAATGATCATCGCCATTTTCTGCCGTGCGGCCTCTTCAACAGCACGCATGCTAAAGCCATAGCCATCCCGCTCGCGTTCCGGAAGAAATGTCTGGCAGGTCACGCCAAAAAGATTCAGAGTGCGGCTCAAAATTGCGGCGGCCGTCACACCGTCAACATCGTAGTCGCCATGAATCAAAACGCATTCGCTGTTCTGTGCGGCAAGACGCAGACGAGCAACCGCTTCGGGCATGCCCTTCATGAGGAGAGGATCTTCAAGCCGTTCAAGTGACGGTTGAAGAAAGGACTCGATGGATTTCGGCTCTTCAAATCCCCGCGCCGCAAGGATTTTCTGAAAAAGCGGACTGAAAGATAGCCCGTCGAACGTGGAACTCAGTGAGCCTTCCAATCCACCACCAGCGACGTGGCCACAAATATCGTGGAATAAATACCAACCAAAAATCCGACCAGGAGAATAAACGCAAAATCGTTAATGGCCGCGCCCCCAAAGAAAAACAGCGCAGACGCTGCTAGAATGGTTGTGAGACTCGTAATGACGGTCCGGCCCAGCGTCTGGTTGATGCTTTCATTGACCAGTTCGCCAAACGGTTTGCGTTTCATGATTTTAAGATTATCCCGCACACGATCAAATGTCACAATGGTATCGTTGACCGAATAACCCATGATGGTCAGGATGGCCGCGATGGTTGGAATATTAATTTCACGGCCGCTTAAAGCGTAAATTCCGAATGTAAACGCCGTATCGTGCAGTAATGCAATAACCGCCGCCAGCGCGAATTTCCATTCAAACCGCCATCCCAGATAAACCAGAATTCCGAGGCAGGCCCAGA
>CAZGID010000314.1:0-1871 GCA_964526065.1 uncultured bacterium | reverse complement strand
AGATCATCAAGATAAGGAAGGATGTTTTGGGCCTGTCTGAAGTTGAAAGCGGAATTAATTTGCAAACGGTAAACGGAAGCGGGGATCCAGGGAGGCGAGGTATACTTCCGGATCATTTCCTGAATAAATTGCGGGTCCAAAGCCATACTGCCCAGCCCTTCGTTATTCCGGATCGCGGCGGTTGCGGTATTCGTCCAGAAGCCGCCTCAAATCACCATCGGCCTGGCGCAAAATCTGATGACAGATCAGCACTACAATAGAAAACTGCCAGCAGTCTTCCGGGCCAACGACCAGACCCGTATCGATATCTTCCGCCCGCTGCAGCCGGCCATTGTAGTCTTCTATCGCCTTTTTTAGTTTTCCTTCATGAATATCCAGAAAATCCGTCCGGTTTTGATAATGCAGCGAAGGAAACCGGATTCCACGGATCATAAAAAAAGTATTCAGAAATTCCGGACCCAGGGGAAAATCTTTTTCAAAATCAAAACCTTTGAACTGAGGGGTATGATCCGGAAGAATCAGGGCCGGCTTTTCAACCGCCACTTCTCCTTTCCGTACGACGGTATCGCCCATATTCACCGTCGATTCCGCCAGAAAGATGTAGGGAAGCCGCGTTGTTTCGAAAGACGCCAGCGGCTTGACGCGCGCCCGGATGATTTCCGTATGCTTCAGGGCTTTTTCCCACCCGCTCTCAAGATCCATTCCGGACCGCTTCTCCTTCCGGCTTCTCCAGAAAAAGCGTCTGCGTCGGATAGGCGAAGTCGATTCCTTCCGCTTCGAATCTTTTCAGAATGGCCAAATTGATCTGTTCCTGGATATCCATGTACTTATTGTAATCTCCGGTCAAAACGTAATAGACGATCTCGAAATTAAGACTGAAATCGCCATAACCCTGAAAGTGGGCGCGATCATACCGCGTATCCTTAATATTCTCAATTATCTGACGAATCAACATCGGGATTTTCTGCATTTTTTCATAGGGTGTCTGGTAAGTGACCCTAAGGCGGAAAAGCACGCGGCGCTGATCCATGCGTTTGTAATTCCGGATACGGCTGGAGGTCAGGTCCGTATTGGACATGACGATCTGCTCGCCGCCCAGCGAGCGGATGCGTGTCGACTTGATCCCGACATGCTCGATTTCACCCAAAAAATCACCGATGATGATGAAATCCCCTTCTTTAAACGGCTCATCAAACAAGATCACGAAATAATTGAATAAATCGCCCAGTATGGCCTGCACGGCAAACGCAATGGCGATACCGCCGATTCCAAGCCCCGCAATCACGGCTGAAATATCGTACCCCAGATTGTCCAGCATGAAGACCAGCCCGAGTCCCCATACCACCGAGCGGACCACGATCAGAATCCCTTTCGACGCCGCACTGCTTGGCACCCCTTCCTTGCGCTCTTCCCACCCGCGCCGCAGGATCAAGACCAGCATGCCCGACAGAAAACGGACCACCTGAATCGTCAACGCCACGACGCAGAAACCGTAGACCCAGGTTTTGACGGCTTCATTCATTTCCAGCCGCATCGCCGCCATATAAAAAGCCGCAACGTAAAGCAAAGGAACCAGCGATTTATTAACCAGATTTAAAAGAATATCATCCAGGCGGCCGGTGGTTTCTTTGGCTATTCTTTTAAGCCGGAACAGAAGGATTTTTTCGAGCACAAAAAAGAGGCAGAATCCGGCAATAAAGATTCCGATTGAAATCAGATAATCCTGCACAGAATTTCCAAAATAAACGCTGTAAAGCCAGAAAGTAGATTCCATCAAGACTGCTCCCTTCTTGGTTCCAGGTTCACACAGGAACCGGTCCGGTTGGTTTTGCCGGTCTGCGGTAAAGGCTCTTCCAGGATTCGATCATGAT
>CAZGID010000313.1:0-1885 GCA_964526065.1 uncultured bacterium | reverse complement strand
TCCGCTGCGGCATATCTATTTTATCAGGAGTCCGTTTTTCCAATGCTTCCCACAAATCTTCCAACGGCGTCTCTTCCCACATTTCCAGATCGCGTGCCGCTTCAGCGAGAAGCTTCAACTCCGAAAATGTAAAAGAGTATTCCTGACAAATCCGGTCAAGGAACAACCGGTCAGGTCGGGTTAAAAGAGGGTAAAGGGTGGACACTGATGCAAATTGTACCGATCGTTTCATGTTCAGTCAGCTCTAAATTTAACCTGGTGCGATATAGAAAAGCATTCCGAAAAAATGGGCAATACTCCCGCCAATCACAAAAAGATGCCACAGCGTGTGATGGTAAGGAAGTTTTTTCCACGAATAAAAAATGGTCCCGAAAGTGTAGGAAAGCCCCCCGATTAGGAGCCATTGAATAAGGCCCTTTTCGCAAGACTCGGTTAACGGTTTAATCGCGATCACAACCAGCCAGCCCATGATCAGGTACGAGAGAATGGACAAAATCTTGAACTGGTCTAATGTAAAGGCATGCAAGCATACGCCCAGCAGTGCCATGCCCCAAATTATTCCAAAGAGTGACCAGCCCCACGGTCCGCGGAGAATCACCAGTGCGACGGGAGTATAACTGCCGGCAATGAGAAGATAAATGCTGCTATGATCGAGAATCTTTAGAACGCGCTTCGCGCCGATATGGGTAATACTGTGATAGAGCGTGGAAACCAAGTACAAAATGATGAGTGTAGTTCCGAAAATACTCAGGCTTGTGACCGCCCAAACATTTCCAGCTACTGCCGATACAACAAGAAGAATAACCAGCCCCGCGATACTCAGCAGTGTTGCAATGCCATGAGTAATGCTATTCGCAATTTCTTCCCCGCGCGTTTGAGTTCTCATTAGTATCCTGCTTTAGTAAGCTGGTAAAGCACATCATTCTGCATGATTGCTTCCGCTTCCTCGTCATCCATGGCGAATGGAGGCTGATTTGGATTAGATTCCTCAGGGCATCCCTGTTTTCTGAAGACATGTTCTCGGAAAGAGCGATAGGTTGCAATCCATCTGAAAAATTCCAGCCATTTCCCTATTGAAAACGGACTGCTTTTGGCAGTACGATTTAAAGTCGTCACAAAAAAATGACGGCGCGCTTGATCATTCGTAAACAAGTAGTAGATAAAAATTTTAATCACCACCATAAAAAAATGAATGTCAAAGTTAACACGCTTATGCTCTTTATTTCGATTCTGAAATCGGCTCAACATACCTACCACGCGATCTGAATAGGCATCATACCTGTACAGACACCGGATCAACCACTGGTAGCCTTTCTGGAGATCTTCAAAAGACATTTGCTTCGGAATGAAATTACAACTTGAATCCCCATGGCCTGTGACCTCTGTCCATTTTTTTTGCAGGATCCTGTTTTCAGCTTCGAGGCGACGCAAAAGCGGGGTGCGCGGCAATGCGATTAGCGTGCCGCAGGTTGTAAATGGAATGCCCAGTTCCTGGAGAAAATGAAACTGTTCCTGAAAAATCGACTTGTCATCCGAGTCAAATCCGACAATCATTCCGGCTACAACGGACAGATGATAGGACTGGATGCGATGGATGTCTTCAATAATACTCTTGCGGGTGTTTTGAAGTTTTTTGGATTCGACCAGACTGGCCTGCCGGGACGATTCGATCCCGATGAACAGACTATAAAAGTTCGCTTCCTGCAAAAGCTCCAGCAAATCCGGATGGTGCGCCACATTAATGGTTAACTCACAGGATAACTCCAGCGGGTATCCTCCTTTTTTTTGATACTCCGCCAGGGCCATAAGAAGCCTGCGGGCAAAAGGAAGCTTTCCGATGAAATTCGCATCGGCAAAAACAATATAATGGGCCCCCTGTTTTACA
>CAZGID010000312.1:0-1905 GCA_964526065.1 uncultured bacterium | reverse complement strand
GCAGGCGAGATGCTGGATATGCCGATGTACCACCCGGTACTGGAAGAAGGTCTGCGCGGTGCATTCGCCGATTTGCACCGCCAGGTTCAGAAGAAGAAAATCAGAAGAAAACCGCCCAGATAACCGATCAGCATCAGGAAACTTTCCAGCCCGATATTCGCAATGCCGTGCTTTTCGCGCCGGAGCAGACCCAGCAGCAGTATTGAAGTCAGAAGCATGGAAAGTGTCAAAAGAAAGTATTCTTCACGCCCCATCGCCTGATAAAGAGAGCCGGGCCGGTACGCAAAATCGGACATGGCCAGCATCAGCGTATCAAAAGTATTACCTCCGATAATATTTCCAACCGCCAGTGTCAGCGCTCCTTGCCGAACCGCGGTGACAGCGATCACCAGTTCCGGGATGGAGGTCGTAATAGCCGTGAGAAGACCTCCGACAAAAGTTTCCGACAATCCGGTTTCACGCGCAATCACCACGCCACTTTTAGCCAGCAGCCAGCCGGCGCTTCCCACCAGCAGGCCGTAGAGGACAAACAAACCCCAGAGCCGGACCATTTCCCCCGGCCGCGCCGATTGCCGCGCGGGGACGTCTTTAACCGTCCCCTGTTCTGCCCGGGGAAGCCACATGGGCTTTTTATGCGCCCGGGAAACCAGCCGCATGCAGAACCAGTAAGCCGGAAGCATAAACAGACTGACGGGGTGAAAAGTAAACCACGTGACGGCCGGTCCGAAAAGCGCTAAAAGCGGGAAGCACAGCAAAAGGAACAGAAGCGCGCATTGCATCAGATTTTCCTGGGAGGCGGCGGCAAATTCCAGATTCGTTTTCCGGTAAGCCAGATCGGCAATGGCGAGGAAAGCAATTTGGGCGGCAATGCCGCCAACCGCATTGCTGGCCGCCAGAGAAGCATGCCCTTCAAGAGCCGCGGTAATTGAAAGAACCGATCCGGAAAGTGAGGTCGTCGCGCCGACAAAAACAGCTCCGAGAATCGCCTCGCCTAATCGGGTGATATCGGCCAGCGTGTCAGCAATCCGGGCGAGACGCACACCGCTGTAGCCGATGATAGCGATACAGACCGCAAAAGCCAGAAGAGCCCATCCAAGGCTCATGAAAGGAATTTCCCTCCGTCATTCATGCATCCCCCGCAAAGGCAATGGTACTCAATAAGGCATTCTCCGCCTGGCGGGAATCCAGACGCGTGTGTTGCACCACCACCGGGACACTGGAAATCAGAACGCTGGCAAAATCCGTTCCCGCCGGAACCGGTTCGGGATCGGTCAAATCATTGAACCGGAAATGCCGAGTCCGCCGCGCCGGCACGATCAACCGGTAAGGCCCCGCCGGCTCGCGATCTTTAAAATAAATGGTCAACTCAATGCGAGCATCGGTTTTTCCGGCATTTAAAACGCATACGGTTTCATGGCTCAACATTTCCGGCTGAGGCCCGTGACTTTCCGGCGGAATATAACCTTCCGCAATCGCCCAGCGCTTTCTTCCAATCGCCTCTTCCGTCATGCCGTGCCTCCCGGATTCACCTCAATCATATTAATCACCCGCCGGGCGCCCGCCTCATAGGCATTATCAATCGCCGCCTGCCACGAGCGCCAGTTTTCGACTTTGCCGTTCAAAGTCACGACCCCGTCCTCGGCCGATATCTGCACTTCTTCGCTGTGAATATAAGGGCTCCAGAAAAGCGCGTCTTCTATTGCATTTTCCAGGGCCTCGTCCCCCAGTTCCGGTTCCTGGGTACGCGCCGCGAGATAATTTTCAACATCGGCAACGCCCGTCATATGGGTGACGATGTCTTCCGCATGCTCCTTTTCGAACAACGTATCAACGGAACCGTATAAAAAGACCTTGGCATTCCTCACCTGCACGTCAATCTGAAAGCGGTCGACATAAGGATCCCGT
>CAZGID010000311.1:0-1915 GCA_964526065.1 uncultured bacterium | reverse complement strand
TACTATGGTCACCCGGAAATTACGGTGGTGACACGGGCCATCTCGGAGCGGAGTGCCTATGAGGCGCTGGGCTGCCGTGCCGTCTCCAATTACCCGGATGTCGAATATCTGGCAACAGATTCCGTTGCCCAAAAACTGATGAATGTGCCGCGCGCCTTGCTGGCGCCCGGCCCCTTGATTCAGGCGGTGCGATCCTGTGATGTGGTTTTTTTGATCGGCGGCGCCTATTTTTATTCCTACCGGCCGGGGATGCCGGGACTGACGTATGCCTCTCATTTCACGGCGGGGGCACTGGCCAAGCTGTTTGGAAAGCCGGTTATTTTTTTACCGCAGTCCTACGGGCCGTTTATTTCGTCTTCATCCCAATGGATGTTTGACCGGGCCGTGAAAGATGCCGGTTTTATTTTTTACCGGGAAGAGATCACCGGAGAATGGATGCGAAAGCGCTATCCGGCATTTTCGGATAAATATGCCTTCATGCCGGATCTGGCCTTTAATCTGGAAATGCAGGATGTTCTCACGGAAGCGATTCAACGACCGGAAAAACCCCGGGTGGGGGTGACGATCCGGGCCTGGAAAGCCGGTGGAAAGGACCAGCATGACTATTTACCGGCTCTGGAAGCCTTTCTCCTGAAACTGCATCAGCAGCACGGGTTTTGTATCCGGGTCATTGTGCAGGTTCAGGATGCTAAAAAAGGGGAAGGCGATGAATGGATTTCCGAAGAACTGGCGAATCGGCTTCGCGGAAAAGTTGAAGCCGGGGCGGTCGAATTCTGTACCCATCGCCCTTATTATGACTTACCGGATATCTGCCGCCTGTATCGCGAATGTGATTTGCTGATCGGCATGCGGCTGCATTCGGCTTTGTTGAGTTTTGTGGTGGGCCGTCCGGCGCTTGTGGTGGGATACCAGCATAAAGCCGAAGGGATTCTGAAGCGGATGGGGCTTGGCGAACTTTATCTGGGGTCTTTTGAAACGCTAACGCCCGAACGCTTTCAGGCGGCATTTGACGAGGTCTGGAGAAACCGGGAAAACTGGACGAAGAAGATAAAGACCGTTCTGGAAGAAGCGCGCACGCAGATCCGCCAAACCTTTGAAATGAAGATGAAACGGTTTCAAAAATGAAAATTCTCTACGCCCATTTGTATGATTCGGCCTTTCGGATTGGCGGTGCTGAAAAGGTGGTGATGGATATCGCTTTTTCCATGAAGGAGCGGTTTGGCGAGTCGGTGGCCTTGGCGGTGAATTCCGGTGATATGGCGGAACGGTTTGAGGAACGGAATATTCCGGTGACGGCCATTCACTGGTCAAAAGCCAGGACGCTTGGGACCGTGAAAGCGCTGGATCATGCGATTCGTACCTTTCAGCCCGATGTGGTGCATTCTCATCACCGTTATACGACGTTTCTTCTGGATCTCTTTTTCAAGCGGCGCTGCCGCATTCTTCATACGGAACATGTGCTTCGCCAGGACAAAAAAATCCTGTTCCGGTATGGCCACCGGGCCAATGGCGTTCACGAATCCGTTACGCGCAACCTGATTGATTATTTCGACGTTCCGACCTCCCGGGCTTTGACGATTCCGAATGCGGTCCGTGTGCCGCCGCCGGATGCGGCGAGTCTGGACCGTTTAAAACGGCTTTATCCGCGGCCGGAGCGGGGGCTGAATGCCCTGTTTATCGGGCGCTTTGAGGAGCAAAAAGGGCATACCTACCTGGTTCAGGCGGTCCGCCGACTGGCCCAGGAAAAGAGAAAGCGGCTGCGGATTCTGATGGCCGGTGACGGGACGCTTCGGGAATCGATTGAACAGCAAATCAGCGAAGCCGGTGTCGGCGAGTCGTTTGTTTTTCTCGGGCATACCCGTGAAATTCCGGAATTGCTGGCCTTCTGTGATTTTCTGGTCCTGCCTTCACTTTT
>CAZGID010000310.1:0-1934 GCA_964526065.1 uncultured bacterium | reverse complement strand
AAAAACTGCGGGAAGAACGATAACCGGTTTAAAATCAACGACTTACAACAGGGGGCCGTCGTCGTCAAAATCGACGAAGACATCGTCATCATCCACTCGGGAAGAAGGCCGGGCCGGGCTAAAAGCTCCGTTTTCTGAGCGAATCAACTCTGCAGGAATCTCGGTTATAAACCGGGACGGGAGGTTATATTGGCGGCTGCCATAGAGCATGCGCTCGCGGGCATAAGTCAGGCACAGTTGCTCCCGGGCACGGGTAATGCCGACATAGCAGAGCCGGCGCTCCTCCTCCAGATCATCTTCATCTTCCGATCGGGCATTCATATTCGGAAAAATCCCTTCTTCCAGCCCCACCATATAAACCACTGGAAATTCCAGCCCTTTGGCCGTATGAAGCGTCATGAGCGTAAGCAAATTCGTTCCATCTTCCATGCGATCCAAATCCGTCATCAATGAAATCGACTCCAGGAATTCGAGAAGCTTCCCTTCTCCCGAATCCGGTAGCGAGGATTGAAAGTCCTCAATAACACTGAAAAATTCCTCAATGTTCTCGATCCGGCTTTGTGCTTCGGTGGTCCTTTCCTCTTCCAAGGCAGAGACATACCCGGTGTATTCCAGTATTCGATGCAAGAGTTCCGATACCCGAATGGAAGTCTGCTCGCGCCGCATTTGATCCATGAATTTCACGAATCGGGCAATCGACTTTTTGGCTTGGGGGCTCATGGCCGGAATTTGGCCCGCGGCATTCAGAGCAATACCAAAATTGGTCTGCTGATCGACCGCATACTGCTCAAGCAATTCCACCGCCTTTTTTCCAATACCCCTCGCCGGCACATTAATAATCCGTTTAAGGCTGACATCATCATAAGGCGACGCCACGGCTTTCAGATAAGCCACCAGATCCTTGATTTCCTTGCGGTCATAAAACCGGACACCGCCGACGATACGATAAGGAATATTAAAACGGCGCAGCACATCTTCCAGAATACGCGACTGCGCATGAACCCGGTAAAAGATGACCTGCTGGCTTAATTTACAGCCTCTTTCAAGCGCCTGTCGTACTTGGTCCACAACATAAAACGCTTCTTCCTTTTCATCCCGCGCTTCAAAAACACGGATTTTCTCGCCGCCTTCCCGTTCGGTCCACAATGCCTTTGGCTTGCGATTGCGGTTATTCCGGATCACCTCATTCGCCGCGTCCAAAATTACTTCCGTAGAGCGGTAATTCCGCTCCATTTTGATAATACCGCACTCAGGATAATCCTTTTCGAAATGCAGGATATTGCGAATATCGGCCCCGCGCCAGGCATAGATCGACTGATCCGGGTCTCCGACTACAGTAATCTGCCGCTTGGCTTCGGCCAGCAACCGCACCAGCCGGTACTGCGCATGATTCGTGTCCTGATATTCATCAATCAGCACATGCTGGAAACGGTTTTGCCACTGCTTCAAAATGGTTTCCTGGCGGTCAAAAAGCAAAACTGTTTTCATGATCAAGTCGCCAAAATCGCAGGCCCTCAGCTTTGTCATTTTCTCCTCATAAAGCTGATAAATCCGGGCGACCCGTTCCGCGTAAACATCTTCTGCTTTTTCAGCGGCCTGGTAAGGCGTCAGGAGAAAATCCTTGGACCGTTGAATGCGCTCGCGCACTCCCTTCGGATGGATCTGCTTGTCATTGATATTCAACTCTTTCAAGCACTCTTTAATCAAAGTCAACTGATCCTGTTCATCATAAATCGAGAATTGACGCTCAAGACCAATCGCCGAGCCGTCCTGCCGTAATATTCTCAAACAGGTGGAATGAAAGGTACTGACCCAAACTTCGCGGGACACAAGCTGGGAAACGCGGAATTTCATCTCGCCCGCCGCTTTATTCGTAAAGGTCACGGCCAGAATATGAAAACTAGGAACACCGCGAGAAATCAAGTAGGCAATAC
>CAZGID010000309.1:0-1938 GCA_964526065.1 uncultured bacterium | reverse complement strand
TGAATCGCTCAAAAATATCCGGATGCCCGTTTGGTCTCTGGATGAAGACGGGATTCATGAAGACTGGAAAGAACCAGAAAAAGCTGAAATCCGCCGTCCTCTGATTGGCCGTTCCGAGCGCACAACTCCCTGGAGTGAAGGCCGCCGTACGATTGACGGCCTGATCGAACAAGATCGCACGTTTGCTATCGGCTTGATCGATATCGACTATTTGACTCAATATCACACGGCTTACGGCCGCGAATTCCGGTTAGCTGGAAAAATTCGTATGATCGTCAACGAAGCGATCTCCGGCTTGCTGGAGGAGGAGGCTTTCCGGCATCTCAATGTGTCCCAGATTCAGAGAGGCCCGGACGAATCCATGATTCTGATCGAAAACAAGAATGGTTCCGCAGTTGACCATGAAACCGCCAAGACCTTTCTCGACAAATTAAGGCAGCAAGTCCTTCGCCGCTCCTATCGCCGCATCGGCGTCGCCAAATTGACCAATATCGAGGGGCTGACCGCTGAAAAAATCAGAAACATTGAAACGTCTTTGGGTATCCACATCGGCATCAATCATGAAGAGCCCCTTGTCATGTTTGATCTTAATCCGAATGAACTGCCGGAAGACGCATGGGACGCTTATCTGAATATTTTAAAAACAGAATTCGGAGGAAATCTGGAAGGGGATTTTGACCACATTTTACCGCCCTTCACGGTATCGATTGGAGCCGCAATGCGGACGCCTCAGGATGAAGAAGCCAGCCGTGTCTTCGACCGCGCGGCCGGCGCCCAACAACGGGCAAAGACGGAAGGAAGAAACCGTATTGCATGGACCACCGAAACGGAGGTTCTGGAAGAAGCTGCCCGTCGTCCGGCAGCACCGGAAAGACCTGCGCCGCGGCCCCGGCTTGTGCCTGAAAAGGCTTCAAGCACCACGCCGCTTCTGATTCTTAAAGGCGGTGAATACGGCGGCCTGGAACGATCTGTTTGGGAAGCCGTCATGCAGCAACTGGGCGTTCATTTTGATGTCCTCGTCGGCAAGCGTTACTCTCCTTCCTATAATGAAATTATCAGCCGGTGGGGACCCACGGGTATTCAGAGCCGACTCGAACAGATCGCATCTCTCGGCATCAATGTGGATGCTGCTCGCCAAGCGATTCAGCAAAAGAATGGCGCGGCCTTTGATCAATGGCTTAGCCGGTTACTTAATACCGTTCGGATTATTGAGCTGCGCCGGGAAATGCAGGAGACACAGCGGGAAATGAACCGCGCCCGACAGGAAGGGGACACCAGAACTTATGAGTTGAATCTGCGGCGGCGCCGTGAGCAAATGGCAAGAGCCACCGATATCGATTTTGAATCCGGCACCACACCTGAAACCGCAACTGCGCTTAGAAATTCCATCAATACACATAATAATTTCACGGCACAGCTTCAGGAATTAGGACAAGCCGTCAACGCAAGAAACGTCGCCCAGCGTCAACGTAACGAAGATGGGGAACAACAGGCCGAAACGCGAATTGCTGCTGTCATCGCTGAATTAAATACGCTTGCGTCCAGCAATGCAGTTTCAAACGAAATCCGTCAGAACCTTATTGCGGGCATTGCCGTTTTTACTCGTAATGGGGATATGCGCCGGCTCCGTTCTGTGGAATCATCATTTGAGCGGATTGTTGTTCAAAATATTTTCAATATAAGACCTCAACAGGATCTGGCTCAACTTCGCGATCATCCGCATATCCGCGCCTTGGCCTTTTTGTGGAATCATTTGCGTGAAGACCTGCAACCCCTCGCGCTTACACCCAAAAAAGGCGTCACGAGACAAAAAATACTTGCTGAATACGGAATCAGCGAAAATGAAGCCCGGGATCTTCTGGACGGGCACGACATTAACGCAGTCAGCTGGCAGCAGTTTATTGACCGTGTTCTGGTCGGCCCGGCTTCTACAGAAGA
>CAZGID010000308.1:0-1940 GCA_964526065.1 uncultured bacterium | reverse complement strand
GCAGAAATGTACCCATCTGCAATGTCCTGTCATTTGGCGGAGCAAGGAGTCGAAATTGTACTGTCCCTGCCATCATGGAGCATTCAATGTCAAGACAGGTGATGTGCTTTACGGACCGCCGGACCGAGCGCTTCCTAGAATTCATCTTGATTTCCGTCCGGATGGTATTTACTTCAAAAGCATGGATCCGGGGCTTTAACCTCTAGAGGATTTTATGAGATTCAAAAATCGAAATACCGAAACAGTTCAAATGGTTGAAAACCTTTCCTTGATTCTAAGCCTGGGGGCGATCTTTATTCAAATCTGGGTACTGATGTGGGCCGTCGAGTCCTATCTTGCGGCCAGAACGGGGTTGCTCGGTTCCGCCCTTGTCTTGAGCGGTATGGCTCTTGCCTGCTGCGCACTCACTGCCTGGACTACGACGTTGAACCCTTTGAATAAACGAAGACACAAAAAAAAGGGCGGGGAGCCGCGGCATGACTTTGTTTAAAACGTCGATCATCAAAGATCTTTCACCGGGCTATTTTGCCCTTGTCATGGCCACAGGCATTGTTTCGATTGCCGCCTCTTTGCTCAATCTTAAGAGTTTTGCGATTGGCCTATTTTGGATCAATTTAATTTCTTATGGTGTTCTTGTGGCTTTTACTTTGTTGCGGCTCTGCTTTTTTCTGCCGCGTGTTTGCAATGATTTAACCGACCATGGGAGAGGGCCGGGTTTTTTCACCTTTATCGCCGGGTCTTGTATTCTGGGAGTTCAGTTTGTCCTTTTTCAAAGAAACTTTTTTGCCGCCGGTCTTTTGTGGGGAACCGGAATTTTGGGGTGGATCATCGTGATGTATGTTTTTTTCACGGCCGCTACGGTCAGGCGGGAAAAGCCGGATTTGGAGAAGGGAATCAACGGAGCGTGGCTGATCGCGATTGTGGCTACCCAATCGATTTCTGTTCTGGGGGTCTTCCTTGCGCCTCATTTAATAAGGGGAAAAGAAGTCGCGCTCTTCTTCTGCCTTTGCATGTATCTTTTGGGATCAATGCTTTACGTTCTGATCATTTCACTTATTTTTTACCGGCTGATGTTTGTGAAGGTAGATCCTAAGGACATGACGCCTCCCTACTGGATTAATATGGGCGCTGTTGCGATCACGACTTTAGCGGGTGCTACTTTGATCCTTAATATTTCCCTGTGGCCGGTTTTGGAAGACCTGGCCGGTTTTTTGAAGGGATTTACGCTTTTTTTCTGGAGTACCGGCACCTGGTGGATTCCCATGCTCCTGGTTCTGGGTTTTTGGCGCCATGTTTACCGGGGTGAGATTCTAAAATATGATCCCCAATACTGGGGAATGGTTTTTCCGCTTGGGATGTATACCGTCTGCACTTTCCGTCTGGCGGAAGCGCTCAAAATCGATTTTTTATTCTGGATTCCCCGGTATTTTATTATTTTGCCGTTAATTGCCTGGGGGATCACTTTTACGGGAATGCTTGTGCATATGGCGACGTCCATTTATAAAAGAAATCCTGAAGCATTGTAAAAGAAATCTTCGATCACGGAAATTTAAAGCATTGAGTGTTTGCCATGAGTTCCGTGACGGGGTCATTCCGGAAACGGTGTGGCCTGCCGATCCCCCGCCGCTCTGCCGCTGGGGTGAATGGCCAAGGAGATGAAATGGAACTTGAGAAACTGTACGATTCTTTCGGGAGGCGTGTCCGCTCTCTTCGAATTTCTCTGACCGAGCTTTGTAATTTTCGCTGCATTTATTGCACGACATCGTCTATTCCCATTCTTCCGCCTTCGCACTACTTAACTCGCTATGAGATCCACCGGTTCGTACGCATTGCAAACAAGCTCGGGATCGAGAAAGTCCGCCTTACCGGAGGCGAGCCGATGCTGCGGGAAGATATTGTCGAGATTGTGCAATCTTTAAAGACTGCAGGAACGCAGGAGG
>CAZGID010000307.1:0-1997 GCA_964526065.1 uncultured bacterium | reverse complement strand
TGCACCGGCATCCTTTTCCGGGCCCCGGTCTGGCGATCCGCATCATTGGAGATATTACCGAAAAACGTTTGGATGTGCTCAGACAGGCCGATGCCATTTTTATTGAAGAAATCCGGCGTGCCGGTTTGTATCGCGAAATCTGGCAGGCCCTGACGGTTTTACTGCCCATTCAGAGTGTGGGTGTGATGGGGGATGAAAGAACTTACGAAAATGCAGTTGCGATCCGTGCTGTCACATCGCTTGATGGCATGACAGCGGATTGGGCGCGCATTCCTCCTGAAGTGCTGGCGCGTGTTTCCAACCGGATTATCAATGAGGTCCGGGGAATTAACCGCGTGTGTTACGATATCTCGAGTAAGCCTCCTGCCACGATTGAGTGGGAATAAAGTTTTAAGTCAGGAGGGAAACGGCCGGTTTTAGTTATGCCCCACACCGATTTTGTCCATCTGCACTGCCACACTCAATACAGCCTCCTCGATTCCTCTGCCAAAATTCCTGATCTGATCCGGCGCGCGGTTGAACTGAAGTTTCCGGCACTTGCCATGACCGACAATGGCGGCCTCTTTGGTGCGATCGAATTTTATTCGCAGGCGCGCAAGCAGGGCATCAAACCCATCATTGGAATGGATGCCTATGTGGCGCCGGGATCGCGTTTTGAAAAGCAGACGCATGGTATCCGCGAAGCCTCTTTCCGGCTGACATTGCTGGCGAAAGACGAGGCCGGCTACCGGAATCTCCTGAAGTTGTCCAGTATCGGGTATCTCGAAGGATTCTATTACCGGCCCCGCGTGGACAAGGAAGTGCTTAATCAACATAGCGAAGGTTTGATTGCCCTCAGCGGTACGTTGAAAGGGGAGATTCCTTATCATATCTACTCCGATCAAATGGCCAAAGCCACCAAGGCGCTGGAGGAATATATCGATATTTTCGGGAAAGAAAATTTTTATCTTGAAGTCATGGATCAGGGACTTGAGCCGCAGAAGAAAATTATGGAAGTTTTCAATCAGCTGGAAAAGCAGTACGGCGTTAAACAGGTTGCCACCAATGACGTGCACTATATCTTCCGGCAGGATGCCCGGGCGCACGACGCTCTGATTTGCATCGGAACCGGATCTAACATCGACGAACCCAACCGGCTCCGGTACCAGGGAGATCATTACTATTTGAAGTCGGCTCAGGATATGAAAGCGCTGTTTCGCGATCGTCCTGAACTCATCCGCAATACGATTGAAATTGCAGACCGATGCAATCTGGAGCTGGATTTCGGAAAAACTCATTTGCCCCGTTTTGTGCCGCCCGAGAACAAGGCTCCTGAGGATTATTTATCTGAGCTTTGCCAGAAGGGACTTGAAGAAAAATTTCCTGAAGGGATTCCGGCGGAATACGGCCCGCGTCTGGAATATGAACTGTCCGTCATCAACAAAATGCACTATACGAGCTATTTCCTCATTGTCTCGGATTTCACGCGGTATGCTCGCAATACCGGAATCCCCGTCGGGCCGGGCCGCGGATCGGCGGCCGGCAGTTTGGTGGCTTTTGCGTTGGGGATTACCAATGTTGATCCGATTCTGCATGGCTTGATCTTCGAGCGATTTCTGAATCCCGACCGTGTAAGCATGCCCGATATCGATATCGACTTTTGTTATGAACGGCGCGAAGAGGTGATTGAGTACGTCCGCAAAAAATATGGCAATGAAAATGTGGCGCAAATCATTACCTTTGGAACGATGGCCGCGCGTGCCGTGGTGCGGGACGTGGGCCGGGTAATGGCTTTCTCTTATCAGGACGTTGACCGGCTCGCCAAGCTGATTCCCGCAGAACTCAACATTACGATTAAACAGGCCCTTGAAAAGGAACCGAAGCTTAAAGAATCCATGGCCAAAGATGCGCGGGTGGCGCAGTTAATCGAGATTTCACAGTCGCTGGAGGGTATCGCCCGGCATGCGTCGACCCATGCGGCCGGTGTCGTCATATCGGACAAGCCGCTGACGGAGTAG
>CAZGID010000306.1:0-2026 GCA_964526065.1 uncultured bacterium | reverse complement strand
TTGTTTTTATCCGCCGCCGTATCAAAAATCGGAAACGGAACCAGCCGCATGAAAAAAGTTTTGATCGTTGATGATGAAAGCCACATTTTGTGGATGATCGAAGCGCGCCTGAAGGGCAACAGCTATGAAACCGCCATCGCCTATGGCGGCAAAGAAGGATTAGAAAAAGCGCGGGCATTCCGGCCTGATGCCATTCTGCTGGATATCATGATGCCGGGTTTTAACGGCTTCGTGACACTCAGTGCCTTGAAGGCGGATCCGGCAACGAGCATGATCCCCGTCATCATGTTTACGGGTAAAGACCGCATCGAAGATGTGCAAAAAGCGATTGCTCTGGGTGCCATCGATTATATTATGAAACCTTTCAAGGCCGAGGACCTGCTCGAGAAAGTTCGTTTGGTCGTCGGTAAATAACGGATTGGAGTGGTTGTGAAAAAAATTGTGGTGCGAGCTTCCCGGATCCACCGGGGAGGGAAGGGCGTTTTTGCCATCCGGAAAATTAAAAAAGAGGAACGGATCATTGAATACCGCGGAAAGCGGTTGACGAAAAAGCAGTCCGATAAAGTGGATCCCACCTATTTGTTCGAACTGAACAGCCGCTATGATGTCAACGGAACCAACGCGGCGCGTTATATTAATCATTCCTGCGAACCCAACTGTGAAGCGGATATCACGCGCGGCCGTATCTGGATATCGGCCTTGCGGGATATCGAGCCGGGCGAAGAACTCTGTTACAATTACCGGTACGGTTATAAAGAGTCGTCCGATTATCCCTGTGAATGCGGAACCGCCAGCTGCATCGGCTTTATGCTCGCCCAAGAGGAGTGGTATAAGGTTCACCGCTGGCGGAAGAAGAAAAAAAGGAAAAGTCTGGCCGCCGTATGAAGAAAGAAATCGAGGGAAAAATTCTGGAAATTGACCGCCCCAGGCTGTTGGCGCGGATCCGCAAACTGGGCGGCCGCAAGATCTTTGATGCTTCGCTAAAGGCTCTGTATTTTGATTTTCCGGACAGCCGTTTGAAAAAAAAGGCGGGGGTGGTGCGAATTCGCAAAGAAGGCAAAAAGACCTTCTGGACGGCGAAGACAAAGCGCTCGGCATCCGGAGCGCGGATCATGGATGAGTGGGAAACCGAAATTGCGGATTTTGATACCGCCCGGAAAATCCTGGAAGGAATCGGGTTGCGGATCACTCACGAGATCCGGAAACACCGGGTTTCCTATCGCCTGGGAAAAAGCCGGCTGGAAATCGACAAGTTTGCGGGCATTCCGGCCTTTCTGGAAATCGAGAGCCCGGATGTTAAATCGCTTCATCAAACCGTGAGCCGATTGGGATATCAGAAAAAAGAGATGAAAACCTGGAATACGTTTGAATTGCTCCATCATTATCAGCGCAAGAAAAAGAGGAGGCCGCGCGCGTGAATTTTTTTTCAGACCGGAACCGTTTTACTGCTGTTGTGATGCTGTTTTTGATGGGGGTTTCTCTCGGCGGTCCCGCGCTCTGGGCCGACGACAAAATCTGGCAGGAAAAAAATATCCGGGCGCGCGATCTGGTGAATTCCGGAAAAACGGAAGAAGCGCTGGCGCTTTCTGAAGAAGCGTTGGCGTATGCCCGCAAGAACCTGCCGGAAGATGCAACCGTGATGGTCAAGTCGCTGAACAATCTCGGCGTGGTTCATTTTATTCGCGGCAATCTGGATGAAGCGCGGAAATATTTCAATGAAGCGCTCCAGACCGGGGAAGCCAAATTTGGACCGGAAGATCCCCGGCTGGCGGATACGCTGGTCAACTCCGGGCGGCTTTATCTGACGCGCCGCGCTTACGGCGAGGCGTTGACCGATCTGGAGCGGGCGCTGGAAATCCGGGAAAAAGAAGTGGGGGAAGATCATCCCCAGCTCGCGCCGATGCTCCAGATGCTGCTGCAGGCCTATGCTTCCATGGGGCTGCGCGATGAAGCCATCGCGGTCCGCGACCGGCTGCTGACCATGGTCGCGCGCGAAAACGGCTGATTTTTTTGTTATAATCCCTTT
>CAZGID010000305.1:0-2037 GCA_964526065.1 uncultured bacterium | reverse complement strand
CCGCCGCCGAACGGCTTGTCATCCACGGTTCTCCGTTTGTCATGCGTATAGTCCCGGAGATTATGGATCTGGATTGTAACGCGTTCTTCCTTCCTGGCTCTCTTCAGAATGGATTCATCCAGCGGGCCGGTAAAATAGCCCGGGAATAACGTCACAATATCAATGTGAAGTCCCATACTGAAAAAGGAAAAGAACTTAGGCCGCGGCTTTTTTCGAACGAAGGCGCTTCAGCAGCGCTTTCGTCGAATCGCTGGCCTGAGCTCCGCGCTTCAGCCAATAATCCAGGCGTTCTTCTTTGAGCTCAATTCTTTCATCAATCGGCAAGGGATCGTAGTAACCGATTTCCTCAATAAAGCGGCCATCGCGCGGCGATTTGCAATCGGCGACAACGATACGCCACTGAGGCCGGTTCCGGCTGCCCATGCGTTTCATTCGGATTCGAACCACTGTCTTCCTCCTTTTTTAAAAATCAATCTGCTATTCTTTTTCCCGGCGGATAGAAGCTCCCAAAGCCGAGAGTTTTTCTTCAATCTTTTCATAACCGCGGTCTAAATGATATACGCGGTGAACTTCGGTTTCACCTTCGGCCACCATACCGGCCAAAACCAATGCAGCGCTGGCCCGCAAATCCGAAGCCATCACAGGCGCCCCGCTTAACGCCTTTACCCCATGCACAATAGCGCTGGGTCCTTCCATAAAAATATTCGAGCCCATGCGGTTGAGCTCACTAACATGCATAAAACGATCCGGATAAATTTTTTCCGTAATCACGCTGATTCCCGGCGTCACCGACATAAGCGCCATCATCTGCGCTTGTAAATCCGTCGGAAATCCCGGATACGGCAGCGTGGTGACATTCGCGGGTTTTAATTTCCCCCGCCGGCTAACCCGCACACTGTTTTTGCCGATCTTGATTTGCACGCCACACTGCTTCAACTTGTCAATCACGACGCCTTGATGGAATGGCTCCATTTTTCGGACCAGCACATCTCCCGACGTCATGGCTGCAGCAAACATAAATGTGCCGGCTTCAATACGGTCGGCAATAATCGAATAATTCGCGCCCCGCAGCTTGGCCACTCCCTCGATTTCTAACCGGGGAGAACCTTCTCCGTGAATTTTGGCCCCCATTTTTTTAAGGAAACCGGCCAGATCCACAATCTCGGGTTCACACGCTGCGTTTTCGATGGTGGTGCGCCCTTTGGTCAATACCGCTGCCATCAGCACATTGGCTGTTGCCAGCACGGAAGAGCCGAACGCACCGCCGAGATACATCACACCGCCCCGAAGCTTTTTCGGCGCCTTGGCGCGAATATAGCCATGACGGAATTCGATCTTAGCCCCAAGAGCGCTCAGCCCTTTGAGGTGAAGATCGATCGGCCGCGGTCCAATGACACAACCCCCCGGCATCGAAACTTCTGCATTGCCGGTCCTTGCAAGCAACGGCCCTAAAACACAAACCGACGCACGCATGGTGCTGACCAGCTTATACGGGGCCAGGGACTTGATGTGCCGGCCCGGCCGGATCGCCAAGCGGCCGTCTTGAAAGTGAACACGCGCGCCAAGGCTACGCAGTAACCGGACCATGGTTTGGATATCACGCAGGTCCGGAATGTTTTCAAGGATCGATTCTTCTTCGGAAAGAAGCGCTGCGGCCATAATCGGAAGCGCCGCATTTTTGGCTCCCGAAACCGCCACTTCTCCCTTTAACTTACGCCCACCGCCAATTACGATTTTATCCATTCATCACGAAACCCATCGCGCCATGACAACGCGATCAATTCCCGCATAATCGGGGTAAATGCTTATGTGCCGGAAGCCCTGGCTTCTGAGCAACTGATGAATCATTCCAGACTGGCCGATGCCGAGTTCCATCACCAGCCATCCGTCCGGATTCAAATGCAAAGGCGCCTCTTCTGCCAAGCGCCGGTAAAAATAATACCCGTCATCTCCGCCGTCCAGAGCCCGCCGCGGTTCGTGAAGCAACTCCGGCTGAATATTCGGCCAATCCGCGGCCTGCAAATACGGGGGATTGCA
>CAZGID010000304.1:0-2037 GCA_964526065.1 uncultured bacterium | reverse complement strand
CAAGCCGCCGGGCGCGATGGCATTGGGCCCGGACGCGCGCCCGCGTTTCCGAATCGCCGCTGGCGTAAAGCGTGACTTCGTGGCCCATTTTTACCAGGGCTTCGGTTAAATATGAAACCACCCGTTCGGTACCGCCATAATACTTGGGCGGCACACTTTCATAGAGCGGAGCCACCTGCGCTATTTTCATAAGCCCTCCTTAAATCCTGCCTTTTATAGGCTAAAAACCGGATTTTCGGGTTCCGGGAGACTCTGATTCTTCTTCCGGTTTTTGGCCGGAAAGAACTGCCGGCTCCTGATAAGCCTTTGCCGTTTTCGATCAGTCTTTATCAGAGACTTGCGGATGGGAAATGTGGCCGGCTTTGCGTGAAGATAGAGAGTCCGCATGCCGATGGTGTTAAAAAGCGGTAAGGGTTCCGGGAAGGCGGTGTTAAAATGAAAACTATGGAACGGCAATCGCAGGTGCGAATGCTGGTTTACGGATTACTGGGGCTGCTCGTCGGGGTGGTGGTGGGCGGCCTGTTCCTTCTGCGCCCGGCTCATTTTCAGTCTTCACCGGCCGCGCCGGTTCCGGTGCTGGGGCCGGAAAAGCCGCCCTCTGCGGTGGTGGCCGGACGAGACAAGATCCCGGAAATGCTGAGGCCGCGCCGTCCATTTCGCTCTCCGGTAACCGCTGGCTTGCTGCCGCCGCCTGAGTTGGAACCGCCTCCGGCGGAGAAAAAAAGCTCCCGCCTGACGCCGGAACTTCAGATCAAGGATGCGACCGGTCCCGCTACTTTCCGCACCACCAGACTTCAGGGCGGCATGCTTTACAATGTCACACCGCAGCATGCGATCGGCGTCACGGCATCCAAGGAATTTGCGGATGCCTACGACACGGCGGTCTGGGGAAAAGACGCCGAATCCGAAGAAACCGCCGGGGTGAAATACCGTTTCCGCTTCTGATCACCGCCTTCTCAGCATTAACCCGACAGATTTTTTCCGCCTGTTTTCGCTATACTGATTTGGATTCGAGGCGGTGCCATGAGACAGAAACTCCTTCTGCAAAACCTGCTTCTTTTTTTTATCGTGACCGCTGTCATGATTGCCGCCACAGAAGCAGCGCTGGCCGTTTTTTATCCGCCGCGGAATTTGGGTCCCGTTCTCAGCGAATTCGATCCGGTTTATGGGCGGAAGCTTAAAGAGAATATTCATACCCGTTTAATTGCTCCGGAGTTCAAGACCGAAATGACGACGAACGCCGAGGGCATGCGCGGTCCGGAGCCGGATCCTGAACGTCCGTCTGTTCTTTTTCTCGGGGATTCCTATACGCTTGGCTATGGCGTCAGCGACGGGGAAAGCTATGTGGATTTGCTGCGCCGTAAATTTCAGAAGCGGGGATATGATCTGAATTTCATCAACTGGGGGCTGGGCGGATCGGGAACCGACAGGCTGCTCAAGATTCTTCAACGTGAAGCGGCGGACTACGAGCCGGTGCTGGTAGTAATCCAGATTGCCGGAAATGATTTTAGCGACAATCAGGCGGGGCTCTATGCGCTGGACGAGAAAGGTTTTTTAAAGGAAAGGATGCCGAAAAAATCGTGGTTCCGGCGTTTGCAGGAAGTGTCCGAATGGGTACCGGGAGCGGCGTACTCGCGCATCCTGGCTCATCTGAAACAGGCGGCGCTTTTCGTTCGCAAACAGATGCAGGAACCAAAAGGAATGATGACAGCGGCCGGGCCGTCCGGCGACCGGCTGACCTATGAGATTATGGATGAAATTTTCCGTTATACCACCGGCCGGGAATGGCCCACGGTCGCGCTGACCGTGCAATGCTCACCCGAGCGGCGGGAAAAAATTGAAGCAGTCGCACGGTACTACGGCGTTCCCGTTTTGCATGCGCCGCCTAAATCAGAGCGTGCAGATCTTTATTACCGTATCGACGATCACTGGAACCGAGCAGGGCACCGCCATATGGCCTGGCGGCTCGCCCCACGTCTCGAAAAAGCCCTCGCCTTGTCCCGCTGCGTTTTTTGCAGTCCGGAAAATCCCGCCCAG
>CAZGID010000303.1:0-2082 GCA_964526065.1 uncultured bacterium | reverse complement strand
AACCGCGGCAGGAACGATCAGCGCTGCGAGCAGGCCGAGCACGAGCGTCGACAGCGCGGCGCTCGAGCCGAACGCGAAGTAGCCGTGCCACGAGTCGCTGCTCTCTCGGATCGAGAAGCCGACGATCGCGACGATCGAGCTCACGAAGAAAAGCAGCGCGACGACGGCGGCCAGGCGAAGCTTCCAGGCGCGTTCGTGCTCCGCCAGCGACGCGACGGTCCTCTCGATCTGGCGCTCCGCCGCAGATTGCCGGGCGACGGCGGCGCCTCATTCAACAATTGTTCCAGAATCGGCGCCCAGCTTTTCTCGTACTGGCCGCCGAAGCCGGCGGCCGCGGAACCGCCCAGCACCAGAATGCGGTACGTTCCGGGATCTTTCGCCACCCGGTATTCCTTGTTTTTGTATTCAACAAATTCCCGGGAACTATGCAAAAAGGAAACTGCCTCCGCCTCCTGCCGCTTTGCTGCGTGTTTCCGGGCGTAATACAACTGCCCCACGCCTTCGGCGATCAAAAGTCCGGCCAGAATCAGCAGAAGCAGGCGGCGAAAACTCATTTCAGCATCCGGCCGAGAAAAGATGCAACATACTGCGGCCGGTAATAGAAGGAAAGAAAAGCTTCTTCGCGGAGTTTTTCGAGACGTTCGGCACTCAACGTTGGATGCCGGTGCACCGGAGTGAAAGAAGTAAAGTGTTCCCAGTTGGTGTCCACGATTTCATCCTTCACCCGATCGTACAATGGCGTACCGGGATACGGAGTAAAAACATTGAAGGTCGCCACATGAGTATTGAGCTTGCGGGCATACGCCATGGTTTTGCGGATCGTTTCTTCCGTATCCGCCGGCAGCCCGATGCAGTAGAACGCCGACACGCGAATGCCCTTGCGGTGGCAGTACTGCACCAGATGTTCGGAACGGCGCTGCTCCGTCGCCCGGCGCTGCACATCCTGCAGCACTTCATCGCTGCCGCTTTCGACGCCGACATTGATGGAACGCAACCCGGCACGATAAAGAAGATCGAGCAATTCTTCACTGAGAAATTCCAGCGCCGTCTCGCAGGCCCAGTGCAGGTCCAGTTTACTTTTGATCATGAGTTCGGCCAGCACCTGGGCGCGCATATTGTTCCCGGTAAACATGGGATCGCGGAACAACACCCCGCGAATCCCGTAATTTTTCTTGAGATAAACCAGTTCATCGATGACGCGCTCGGGTTTACGCATGCGCCACTTGTAATTCGTCCGGTAAGCACAATATTCGCACGGCGCAAAACAGCCGCGGCTGCCAAGCACCGGCAGGACCGGCGTCCGTTTAAGAGAAGGAAAATAGGAATATTCGTGAACCGGAAATCCGTCCCAGGAAGGAAACGGCATTTCATCCAGATGGCGCATGGGCGGGCTGACCACTTTTCCCTTCAGGATCTGTCCGCTGTGGGCGAGATGGTGCGCCGCTTCTTCAGGCTCGCCCACAAAAACAAAATCTGCGATGTCCGTGTAATTGTCGGGAAACAACGATGCGACCGGTCCGAAAATTCCGACGGACGGCGCCCCCAGCTCTTTCAATCGCTCCAAGGCACGCCGCTCGCCATGATAATCCACCAGCGAGGAGGCCGTCAGCACCACGTCGGCACGCGCCGCCCGTTCGAGATCATTGCGGACATATTCCACCTCGTGCCCCGCCGCCCGGAAGATGCCCGCCAGATAGCCGTAGGCGACCAGCGGCAGCCGCACAAACCGGCGCTTGGCCCATTCCAGCATTCGCGCGGGAACGGAATCGCCCACAATGAGACGCGTTCCAAACCCGGCCGCCAGATCCTTGTAAATGTGATGCCTTCCATCGGGAAGGAGATCCAGAAGAACAATACGCACTTTTTTACCTCGCAGGATCGGGTATTCTAACCATTTTCGCCCGGATCGCCAAGGATTCCGGCCTCTTTCAGAAAAGCCGCAACGGTATCCGCCAAGAGTGCCGTGCCCTCCGGCGTGTAATGCACATCATCCCGGAAAAAGGCGGTCGTTTTCGGCACCCGGCCCGCAGCATCCAGAAACAGCGCCCTGCCCGCTTCGGCGGCCTTGGCCGCTTCGCGGTT
>CAZGID010000302.1:0-2130 GCA_964526065.1 uncultured bacterium | reverse complement strand
TTCTCTGGACCTTCGGGGGTTGGGACGAAATATCCTAGCTTGGAGGTGAACTAAAAGAGACGGGCGCCAAACTGCAGCGCGCCATGGCATTCAGCGTTCTTCTCGTCTGCGGCCTTTACGTCGCCATCAATGCCGCTTATCTTTTGATTCTGTCACCGGAAGTCCTGGCGGAAAGCCCGGGTGTCGCAGCGGCTGTTTTCTCCCGGGTACTCGGCGATGCCGGAAAACCCGTCATCACGGGAACGATCCTGCTCTGTGCGGCGGGGGCACTCAACGGCATGCTGCTTGCCGGAAGCCGTCTTCCCTTCGCCCTGGCGCGGGACTATGCGAAACAGCCACATTTTGCGGCGCCATGGAAAGGCCTGATCTGGATCGGCATCTGGTCGGCGGTTCTAGTGCTTTGGGGAAATTTCGAACGGCTTCTTTTTTTCTCGGGTTTTGCCGTCTGGTTCTTTTTTACCCTTAGCGGCGCCGGACTTTTTCTTCTTTATCGCCGTCAACCGGCATCCCGCGCCATCCTGAAAGCATGCGGCTTTCCTCTTTTTCCCGGCATTCTTGCCGGCACTTCCTTGCTTCTTTTCGCCGCAACCATTTTCCATGCTCCGGTCCAGGCACTTGCCGGATGCATCCTGCTTTTGGCCGGAATCCCCGTTTACTTTCTGTTAAAACGACGATCCTGAGAAATCGGAAAGATTGAGGAAAGAAACAGGGAGCGGACCTTTTGCGGGTCCGCTCCCTGTGGATTAAATCAGAGAGGAAAAGTCGAGCGGATTGAAAACACGTTTTCCGTATAATCCAGCGCCGAAATATTGGAGTCCCGGCGGGAGTACTGATAGTCCACGTGCATGATCCACCATTTCCGGACATTGTAATCAAACCCAAAACCAAAGCCGAAAACATCATCGTCACGCTTCACCTGAGTCGGCGGCGTCACGAACACAATTCCACCTGCCACAAAGCGCGTCCCGGTAAACACCCGCTCTTCCCAATCCCGGTTCCCAACGTAAACATTGGCACGGGCACGCAGCTTGGGCGTCATCAGATGTTTGAAATCCGCATACCACAGCTTTTCATCGTATGTCGTAGCTGTTGAGAATGTGGATTCCACCGGCCGGCGCAGAAACCCGATCTGGGCCGTCGTCCGCTTGTGGTTAAAAAGCTTCTGCAGTGAAATGTTGGTCACAATGTGCGTCACATCATTCCGCGAACTGTCTTCCAGATTGCGGTGATGAAAACCGACGCTCGCATTGAGATCGATATTGCACGGCAGCTGACCTTCGATACCCACCGGAATTTCGTGGTAGAAAGTATCACGGGACGGATCTTTCGAAAAATCCACCTGACCCAGTCTCAACCCCGAATAAACACGGAGGGCCTCTGTGGCGTCATAATAGAAACGAATGTCATACTTGTCTTCGTTGTAATTATAACGTTCCGCCAGAACGGTCGAGAAATCCCGGTCAAAATTCTCATAACCGAGTTCCACTACCCAGTCTTCGTGAAAACGGTAACCAGTCACCACGTTGACCGTGTTGTCGGCATAATTCACCGGTTCAAAAGCCGAAGAACCGGAAACCGGCCCGAGCTGCTCAAACTTTTCGCTGGCCCGGATGTAGGTGTCCTCGGTGGGATTCAGGTTGGTGTAAATCAAAAACTTTTGATCGGTTTCATTCTGATCGTGAAATTGCGAGAAATAACGGAAGGTCGCTTCATAAGCACCTCCGACCACGCCGTAGGGATTCTGATGCAGCCACTGAAATCCGGGCGTAAAACTCCAGATGCTGTCGGTGTGATCCGAACCGTCATCCGGGGCTTTGAACACATTACTGGTTAAATCATACCCGAACTTGAAAAAGGGTTTGATCAACAGCTTGTGTTTATCCCAAAGATCGCGCTTGGCGCCAGGCAGCCCCGTGTCGATCACCCATTGCTCAAAACCATCGAGCGCCTGGTTTTTAAACTGGCTCAAGTCTTCCAGAAAAGCAGCTTGCGAGGAAGGAACCAGAGCCGTCAGAAAAAAGAACAGCATCCATAAAAATACATTTCTTTTTTTCATCAGAGCATTCCCCCTCAGAACCCGCGGCCGCGCGGATCCACTTGAACCGGTTGACCAATCTGGTTTTCGATCAG
>CAZGID010000301.1:0-2144 GCA_964526065.1 uncultured bacterium | reverse complement strand
AGATTCTTCATGGCGGCGTAGTCTGTTAAATCAAGCCGCAGCGGTGTAATGGAAACATACCCAGCGGAAATCGCTTCCTCGTCGCTCGTCCCATCCGCATCATAAATTTCGATTTCCCCCGCCAGGCTGTAAATGCGCGTCTTGCCGTGAATTTTCTCCGGCACAAATTCTTCCACAAAATGCGACGCGGCCTGCTTGGTAATGCGAATGCCCTTCACTTCCGACGCCGGAATACCCGGCACGTTGACATTCAACAGCACATCCCGGGGAAACTTTCCCGCTGCATAGCCTTCAATCAAACGGCGGATCGTATCAAGACAAGTTTCATATTCCCGGAAAGTGCGGCTGCACAGCGACACGGCCATCCCGGGAATCCGGTTGATGAGTCCTTCGCGGGCCGCAGAAATTGTCCCATAATAAACACTCACACCGGTATTCGCGCCCTGATTGATGCCGGAAATAATGAGGTCGGGAAAAAAGCCTTCGATTTCTGAAATCGCCAGCTTCACGCAATCCGCCGGCGTGCCATGCACGGCGTAGCGCGGAAACGGTTCACTCGCTACTTCGACCACCCGCAATTTTTCGCCAAGAGTAATGGAATGGCTGGAGGCCGATTTTTCGTTCGCGGGAGCCACCATCACCACTTCGGCATCCGGCGGCATGGCCTTTGCCATCGCCTGAATGCCCGGCGCTTCGATTCCATCATCGTTAGTCAGAAGAATTTTCATAATTTTTTCCCGGTTTTCGGATTATACCACAGCCCGTAATGCACCAACTGAATCCCCTCGCGTGCGAGCCACTTCCGAAGGGACGGCTGCGCAAATAACCGGCGTTCCTGACCGCGGCCGGTCGTAAGCGAACTGATGCGCCGCAAAGCCGCATCGACATAACCCGGATGGCACATCATTTCACTCGTCCCTTCCGGCAATCGCTTCAGACAGCGCATCAGTGCGGGCTTCTTCCAGTAGCGCTGGACATTCAGATCCCCAAAAAAAGAATCGGTGACATCGCGGGATTGAATCGACACCGGAAACGGGCGGCGGAACGGAAGACGGAATTCCGCGCTGAGACGCCGGATGATTTTTAAATAAAGGCTCTGGGCATGCAAATGATGATGCGTGTCCAGATGCGTCGGCAGACGGCCCATCATTTTTTTAAACAGCCGGATCTGGGCCCGCCACTCGGTTTCAACGTCACCCGCCTTGACGCGCTGCGGGCGCCGCCGGAACTTTCCATTTTCATCCAGCAACGACGACACCCGTTTCACCCCGGCCGAGGGACTTCCCAAAGTAATATTCAAGTGAATGCCAACACCCAGCGAGCGGCTTTTGCGAATCTGGCGCAGCCCGGCGGCATCCGCCGGAAGGTTGGCCATCCACGTCGTACTGCTGACGATTCCCGTTTCATGACATTCCAGAATGGCCCGCGTGACGCCCGGTGTCAGATTGCAATCGTCGGCATTCACAATCAGATACCGCGTCATGGCATCACAACCTAGGGAATCTGGATGACGACCGTGGCGACGGCGAAATCACGTTCATGCGCCATCGAGAGTTCAATCTGGCAATCTTCGGGAAGGCGGAAATTGCGGCGGGTCTTCTCGGAAAGATGGATAAACGGCTTGCCCGTGGCCCGCCGCTTCACTTCAATTTCACGGAAACAATAGCGGTACTGGCGGCGCACTTCCGCCGCTTTCATAAACGCCTCTTTCGCCGCAAAACGGGCGGCGAAATGTTCATACTTCATCCGCTTGCTCTGGCAGTAGGCAATTTCATCGGCAGTAAAAACCCGCTGTTCGAAACGGCCGTCATGCCGCTCAATGGCGGCCTGCATCCGCTTCACGCTGGTGATATCAATTCCCTGCCGGATTTCCATAACCGCTCAGGTACGGACCATCCAGTAGATGACGCCCATCACCAGAATCAGGGAAACAATGTAGAAATTGTTAAAACGCCAGAAGTCCCCGATGGCCGACAGCAGCGTGCGCCGCACCGGACCCGGAGTCTTGGACGGGGCAATTTCATACCGCAGCGTGAGAACTTCTTCCTTACGGAAGCGAAGGTAGGTGCCGCCGATTTTATAGGCGTGGAGTTTACCGCGTGCGAGGAAATCCTCGAGCTCTTTCTGCTCGACGTTCAGGTAGG
>CAZGID010000300.1:0-2194 GCA_964526065.1 uncultured bacterium | reverse complement strand
TATGGATTGATCACGCGCTATCTGACGATGGCGGTCTTTGCGCTGCCGTTTCTGCTTTACGGTTTCCGCGGCGTGCTGGCACGGCGTGAAAAAATCCGCCGGGAACACTGGCTGGCCATCGGCATCATTCTGTTCTGCATGCTGATTGTTTTCTGGCAGAACTGGTCCGTTTCAGGCCGTCCGTTCAAAGCCCCGAACCGTTTCGACAAAAGCTGGGAACGCCTCGGCTTTCGCGATGACTACACGCCGGTCGACGGCCTGATTTTTATCCTGGCCCGGTTTTTTTATCTGGTGGACTGGGCGCCCGGCATTTTTGTGGTGCTCTACGGGGCGTCGTTTTTCCGCTGGAAGCAAATGCGCCCCGTGGAAAAAATTTTCCAGTGCGCGTTTCTGCTTCCGGCCGCCGGTTACTTTCTCTATTTTTCATGGGGCGGTAATCAGTACGGCCCGCGCTACTGGTGGGAAGGCTTTCCATTTCTGGTCCTCGCGGTGACCGGCGCTTTTGGCGGATGGTGGCAGCAGCCGGCGCTGCGGAAATTTTTAACCGGCGCCGTTGCGGTGGGATTGATCTCCTGCGGCGGGTTGTGGTTCAAGCAAGGAACCTATTTTGAAGAAGTCAGCCGCGAGCGCAAGGCGCTTTATGCGGCGGCGGAAGCGCAGATTGAAACGCCGGCGATTGTTTTCATTCAGGGGCAGTTCATCGGACAGAAGCTCGTGATGTCGCGTGACGACGCGATCCGCAATGCGCCGTCGCTGGACGGCCGGATTCTTTATGCGCGCGATCTGGGCGCGGACCGGAACCGGGAAATGGCTGCGCAATATTTCCCGGACCGTGAGCTTTATTTGGGCGCCTATGACCGTGAAAATCATGTCGCTATCCTCGAAAAGCTCTGAAACATTTGCTATACTGACGGCCCTATGGGAAAAAAGACGATTCTGGTGACCGGCGGAGCCGGAGCCATCGGCAGCAATCTGGTGAACCGCCTCGCTGAGACGGCCCACCATAAAATTGTCGTGCTCGACAATCTTTCCTCGGGCCATGTGGAAAATATCCGCCCGGCCGGGAATGTGGAGTTCATTCAGGGCAGTGTGGAGTCGGATGAAGACCTGCATCGGGCTTTTGAACACAAGCCGGAAGTCATTTTTCATCTCGCCGCCAATTTTGCCAATCAGAACTCGGTCGATTTTCCGCAGCGCGACCTGCAGGTCAACGGCATGGGCACGCTCAAACTGCTTCTGCGCGCCACGGAGCATAAAATCAAACGCTTTGTTTATTCTTCCTCTTCCTGCGTGTACGGCAACCGCGGCGAACCGCTGAGCGAAAAATGCCGCGAATTCAGCCTGGATACACCTTACGGCATCACCAAACTGCTCGGCGAACAGTATGTTACCTTCTTTCACGTGCATCACGGACTGCCGGCGGTCATTCTGCGTTATTTCAATGTGTACGGACCCCACGAATACCCGGGCCGTTACCGCAATGTGTTTGCCAATTTTCTGTTCCGGGCCATGCACAACGAAGAGATTCCCATTACCGGCACCGGGGAAGAGACGCGCGATTTTAATTTTGTGCACGACACCGTGCGCGGTACCATGCTGGCGGCGGAAACGGAGGCCGCCATTGGGAAAACGATCAACATTGCCTCCGGCCGCGAATCTTCCATCCGCCAGGCCGTCGATATCATTCTGAAAATTACGGGCTCCAAATCCAAAGTGGTGTACAAGGAACGGCGCAACTGGGATACCGTCACGCGGCGCGTGGCGGCAGTGGAGGAAGCCCGGCAGATTCTCGGCTACCAGCCGGAGATTTCGCTCGAGGACGGTTTGAAACAGTACCACACCTGGCTGAAGCAGCAGGACCTGAGTAAATGTAAATGGTGAGTGCATGATTTACGTGATTCTTCCTTGTTACAACGAAGAAAAGGGTCTGACGGAAATTCTGCCGCTGCTCAAACAGCTGACCGCCGGGTATCCGGAACCGTTTAAATTTGTGATTGTCGATGACGGCAGCCGCGACCGTACCTCGGAAGTCGCCCGGTCTTTTCAGGGACAGCTCGATATCGAACTCATTACCTTTGAAAAGAACCGCGGCGTGGGCGAGGTGTTCCGCGAAGGTTTCCATTATGTCTGCCGTCACAGCGCCAATCCGGAGCAGGACCTCTGCATTGCGCTGGATGCCGACAACACGCAGGAC
>CAZGID010000299.1:0-2196 GCA_964526065.1 uncultured bacterium | reverse complement strand
TTTTTCTCGGTCAGTATGGAATAAAGACCTGTGCCAACTTGCCCGAGTCCAAGAAGGCCTATTCCGAGCTTTTTCATATTTTACCTAACTTACGATTTGATATGGTGTTAAGTAAAGGGCCCATAGTATATCTCAGGGCCTGTCAAAAAGCAATGGCTCCCGGGCCGCTTTGGGAATTTTCCCAAGCAGGCGTCACAATTGAACTTGGAGTTCCAAATCAGGCCCGGATTCCTGTATACTATGCCCTCTTTTTCATTCTCTGATACGCAACCTCTTACTTATAGGGAGACGTCCAATGCGCAACCGCTTTTCCATGGTGATTCTCGCCGTTCTGGTTCTGGCCGCCCTGCAGACCGGCATGGCTCGTAAAGGCCAGTATGACGAAGAAGCCCGGGCACGGGAAAAAATGGAGAAGGAACTTCAGGAAGCCTCTAAAGCCTCGCGCGGCGAAAGGCTTGCGGCCCCGGCCAAAAATGTGGCCGAAGGCGTAAAAGAAGCCACGATTGACAGCACGGCAGCGCTGGTCAGCGAAACCGCGGATCAGGTGGCAGAAGAGCCGGTCACCGGAACCCTGGAAGGCGCGCGGGTGGGCGGAGCCAAGGCCGTTACCACCGCGGCAAAAGGCGTTTTCAAGGTAGCGACACTCGGTTACGGCGATACAGAAAATATGCAGGTAGAACAACCCAAGGCCGACACCGATGATGTTACGAAATTCAAGATTGGATTCTGATCGCGACAATCAGAGATTGAACTGCAGGTCGTAAAGCTTTTTATAAACGCCGCCTTCCGCCAGAAGTCTTTCATTGGTGCCCTCCTGAATGATGCGGCCGTCGGAAAAAACCAGAATGCGGTCGGCCTTTTGCACCGTTGAAAGACGGTGCGCAATCACAAATACGGTGCGCCCGACCATCAAATCGGTCAATGCCTTTTGCACTTCTCTCTCGCTTTCCGTATCCAAATGAGAAGTGGCCTCGTCAAAAATAAGAATCGGCGGATCTTTCAAGAGTGCGCGCGCAATGGCAATGCGCTGCCGCTGGCCGCCTGAAAGTTTCAAACCGCGTTCTCCCAGCGGCGTTTCATAACCTGCCGGAAGCGCCTCGATAAATTTTTCGGCATGCGCGGCCCGCGCTGCCGCACGGACTTTTTCAAGCGATGCCTCCGGGATTCCGTAGGCAATGTTCTCCCGCACCGTTCCGTTAAACAATACGGTCTCCTGAGTTACCAGCCCGATTTTTTCACGCAAAGATTCGAGTGTATAATCCCGGATGTCCCGCCCGTTGATGCGGATAGCGCCCTGCACCGGATCATAAAATCGCAGCACGAGATGGATAAAAGTCGACTTTCCCGCTCCGCTCGGGCCCACAATGGCAATAGTTTCGCCTGCCTGCACGCGCAGATTCACACCGCGCAAAACCGGCTTATTCGCTTCATATTCAAAATGCACTTGATCCAATTCCAGTTTGCGAATCGCCTCCTGAAGCGGTCGGGCATTTTCACGGTCGCGCACAGAAGGTTCTTGATCCAGGATCTCGAAAATACGCCCGCCGGCAGCAATGGACTGCTGGACGGTGCTGTTGACCTTGCTTAATTTTTTCATCGGTTCATAAAGCAGAAAAAGTGACGCCACAAAAGACGTGAATCTCTCCGGTGTAAATGTATCCAACGAGACCCAGATTGCCAGACCGGCACCGCCGGCGGCCATGACATCAATCAACGGACGCTGCACAATCGTAATGCGAATCGTTTTTTTGAAGAAATCAAATACGCTTTTATTGATCGCGTTGAACTTCTGAATTTCGTTCGATTCCCGGTTGAATGCCTTTACGATATGAATACCGGAAAGCGTTTCTCCGATAAACGCCGTAATGTCAGCTGCCCTTTCCTGCATCAAACGCGTCGTTTGACGCAGCATGCGGCCCAGAAATGCAATCGGCACGGCAACCAGCGGAAGAACCGCCAAAGCGATGATGCCTCCCGGGCCGCCCCAGATAAAAACCGATGGAATGAGAAAAAGGATGACCAGCGGCTGCTTGACCAGATCTGTGAGAACATCCGTCACCGCTCCCTGAATGCTGGCCACATCATTCGTGATCCGGCTCAGAAAATCGCCTGTCCTGCCCTTGGAATAAAAATCATGGGAAAGATGCACGAGATGCGCATAGAGATCTTCGCGAACTTTGCGAATCGTCCGGATCC
>CAZGID010000298.1:0-2198 GCA_964526065.1 uncultured bacterium | reverse complement strand
GCGTTTTGCGGATGGCTTTGAATATGGTTTCGGCGCTGAAATCGGAATTTCGACAGACAAAATTCATGCGCGCGGTCCCATGGGGCTGGAAGGCTTAACCACATATAAATATCTGGTGGAAGGAAACGGACAGGTCCGGCTTTAAATCCGGAGTCAGCATGCGCATCGGCGTTTTCGGCGGTACATTTGATCCGGTTCATCAAGGCCATCTTGAATTGGCCCGCCGCGCCAAAGCGCAGTTTCATCTGGACCGGATTTTGTTCGTGCCTGCCCGGGTGCCGCCGCATAAGCAGAACCGGGACAATATCTCGGCCATGGAGCACCGGGCGGCTATGCTGGAAGCGGCATTGACCGGCGAGGACGGCATGGTGCTTTGCCGCGAAGAACTGGACCGTCCGGAAATTTCTTATACCGTGGAAACGCTCCGGCGATTGAAAGCTTTGTATCCGAATGATGAATTGTTTCTGATTCTCGGAGCGGACAATCTGAAAGAATTTCCACTCTGGCGGGAGCCCGAGACGATCCGGCAACTGGCCGCATTGATTGCCGCTCCGCGGCCGGGAGGTGACAGAGAAAGTCCGGTGCCCGGCGTGCAGTGGGTCGATATGCCGCTTTGTCCTTATTCGGCCTCGGAGATCCGGAGAAAATTAAACCAGGGAGAAGAAGCGGGTGAAGCGCTTCCGGATTTAGTGAAAAATTATATTCGAAAGCATCGACTTTATACCCATAGCTGATCATGCCCATTCTGGTAAATTTACTATTGCTTGTTGTGCTGCTGGCGCTTAGCGGCTTTTTTGCGGGCGCTGAAACCGCGCTTTTTTCCCTCTCGAAAATCGAAAAGCGGCGTGTCGAAAAAAGCCATCCGCATTTCTCGCGCTGGCTGAGCGCCTTGCTGAACCGGCCCCGCCGGACATTGATTACCATTCTCATTGGAAATTTGATTGTCAATATTCTTGCCACCTCCATGGTGACGCTTTTCGCTCTGCAGACCTGGGGGGCTGCGAGTGTTGGACCCGTGCTAGCGGCTTTTACGGTGATTCTCATCCTGTTCGGTGAAATTGTTCCGAAGGTTCTGGCGGTGCCTTATAACGAAACGTTTGCTCTCATGGCAGCACTTCCGCTGCGCTTTTTCTCCTGGATTATTTTCCCTTTCCGGTGGGTGACGCAAAAGATTACGGATGCTATTCTTTCCGCGATTGCCCCCCGGCGGCGCGAGCCCTCGGACGTGCTTTCCGAATCGGAATTGATGGCCATGATCAAGCTCGGTGAAGAAGAAGGGGTCTTGGACCGTCAGGAACGCTATATGATTCAGAAATTATTCGAGCTGGGTGAACGCCCCGTCAAAGACATTATGACGCCGCGCATTGATGTCAAAGCCATTGATGTCGAAGATCAGCTTGCGGAGCAAATTGAAAAAATACGACGGTTTCATTTTACGCACGTTCCGGTTTACAAGGAAACCGTAGACAATATTCTCGGGGTGGTATCTGTTCAGGATTTTCTGCTGAATCCGGATCGCAATATCCGGCAGGTTATGAAGCAGCCATTGTTTGTGCCGGAAACCAAGCGCATTGATGATTTGCTGACGGAAATGAAAAGCAAGAAGGCCAGTTTTTCTGTCTGTGTCGACGAGTACGGCGGTACGGCGGGAATTGTGACACTGGAAGACATTTTGGAAGAGATTTTTGGCGAATATTATGACGAGTACGCTCAGGTTGAAAATCCGATCCGGTCTTTGGGCCGGAACCAGTATCTGATCGAAGCGAAAATCTCCCTTTCCGATTTTAACGAATTTTTTTCAACCCACCTGGAAGCCGAAGAGGCATCTTCGCTGGGCGGTTTTATCCTGGAAAAACTGGGAGAAGTGCCGCGGCGCGGAACGATTCTGGAAACGGATGAATGTACGATCCGGATTCAGGAAGTCATTCGCCAGCGGCGCATAAGGCGCGTTATTGTGAGTATGAAGAAATGATCAGTCTGCTGCTAATCTTTCTTTTGTGCGTGCTGCTTTCGGCTGTTTTTTCCGGGTCAGAGATGGCTCTGGTTTCGGCGAGTGAGTTTCAAATTCATGAGCGCGCCGACGCGGGGGACAAGGCTGCAAAAAAAATTCTTCCGCTGAAGCAGAATCCGGAAACGTTTTTGACTTCCCTTCTGATCGGAAACAATATCGTTAATATTACCGCTACGGCCATCATTAC
>CAZGID010000297.1:0-2208 GCA_964526065.1 uncultured bacterium | reverse complement strand
CGGAACGTCCGCTGGGCGCTACGATGGTTTCAAATGAAGGGGCCTGCGCGGCTTATTATCGTTACCGCAAAGAAGACCGGAATTTCATGGAAGAAAAGGAGCTTCGAAATGTCAAAGCCGGATCCGAATTCTAACGAAAGCAGCGCCTGGACTTGTCCGCTTCCGGTTCGAGTTTATCCAGAAATTTTACTTGCCCACGGCGGCGGGGGAAAACTGACCCAGCAGTTGATTGACCAGATGTTTCGGCCTGCATTCCAAAATGATCTGCTGGATCAGGCGCATGACGGGGCGGTTCTCAATATTCAGGGACAGCATCTGGCTTTTACGACGGACAGCTTTGTCGTGCGCCCGTTGTTCTTTCCGGGCGGGGATATCGGCAGTCTGGCGGTTTTTGGAACCGTTAATGATCTGGCCATGTGCGGCGCGCAGCCGCTGTATCTGAGCGCCGGATTGATCCTCGAAGAAGGTTTTCCGATGCATGACTTGCAGAAAATTGTGGATTCCATGAAAGCGGCGGCTAAGCAGTGCGGCGTTTTGCTGGTGACGGGGGACACTAAAGTCGTGGAGAAAAACAAGGGCGACGGCATTTACATTAATACGTCCGGCATCGGGCTGGTGCGGCCTCCCGGCCGCATCGCGCCGCAATATGTCGAGCCCGGCGACCGCATTATCATATCCGGAGATTTGGGAAGGCACGGGATGGCCATCATGGCATTGCGCGAAGGCCTTGAATTCGAGAGTCCGATCCAAAGCGATTCCGCCCCGCTGCACAAGGCGGTGCTGACACTTTTGAATGCCGGCATGGACGTGCATTGCCTGCGGGATTTGACGCGCGGCGGTCTTGCCAGCGCCCTGAATGAAATTGCCGCGTCGGCCGGGATGATGATGGAAATCGAGGAGAAAAAGATTCCGGTGATGGAAGACGTGCGCGGCGCCTGTGAAATTCTGGGTCTCGACCCGCTGTATGTCGCCAATGAGGGACGGCTTGTCGCTTTCGTAGCGCCCGAAGATGAGAAACGGACGCTGGAATTGCTGGCGGAGCATGAAGTGACTTCCCACGCCCGGGTGATTGGAGAAGTCAAGGGACCGGAGGAGGGCGGCATGGTCCTGCTTAAAAATCAGCTCGGCACGCGACGGATTCTTGATATGATGACGGGAGAGCAGCTTCCCCGCATTTGCTAAAGCTGCCAGGGTGTATCATGACTTCCGGGCTGGATACAGAGATTAAAAAATGGTGGATGCTGTCCGGCGAGGATGTCGCCAGGCAGCTGGACAGCGATTTAGCCGACGGGCTTTCACCGCAGGAAGCCGCATCCCGCCTGCAGCGTTACGGCCCCAATGTTCTTCCTGAAGCCAGAGGGGAGTCCGCGCTCCGGATTTTTATCAACCAGTTCAAGAGTTTGATGATTGCCGTATTGGCCGGTGCAGCGCTTATCTCGGGCCTGCTCGGAGAATGGATCGATACGGCGGCGATTCTGGTGATCGTCTTTCTGAATGGCATCCTTGGTTTTGTTCAGGAATTCCGCGCTGAAAAATCGCTGGCGGCACTTCGAAAACTTTCCAATCCGGTTTCTCTGGTCTTGCGTGATGGCGTCGTCAATCAGGTTCCGTCTTCTGCCATCGTTCCGGGGGATATCGTGATGCTGGAAAGCGGCGACCGGATTCCTGCGGACGGCCGGCTGGTCGAATCCATTGAAGTACGCACGCAGGAGGCGGCATTGACCGGTGAATCGCTGCCGGTCGCAAAATCGGTTTCATGCGTGGATGCTGCCGGTGCCGAGCTGGGCGACCGGATCAATCTGGTGTTTATGGGCACCGTGGTGGTGAACGGACGCGGCCGTTTTCTGGTGACGGAGACGGGTTTGCGGACGGAAATCGGCCGCATAGCGGCCATGCTGCAATCCGCCGAAAAGGAAAAGACGCCGCTGCAGGAACGTCTCGAAGTGCTGGGCCGGCGTCTTGTTGCCATTTTTCTCGGCGTTGTAGCAATTGTTTTTGTTTTGGGATTAATGCGGGGATATCCCGTCGGCGGAATGGTGCTGACAGCATTGAGTCTTGCGGTGGCCGCCATCCCCGAGGGGCTGCCGGCGGTTGTGACGATTGCGCTTGCTATTGGCGTGCGCAAAATGGCCGCCCGGAATGCCTTGATCCGCCGGCTGCCATCGGTGGAAACCCTGGGATGTGCTTCCGTTATTTGTACGGATAAAA
>CAZGID010000296.1:0-2241 GCA_964526065.1 uncultured bacterium | reverse complement strand
CGATCGTTCATGTGGGATTTGCCATCAGTCTTGTGGATGAAGCCGAAGCCGTGAAGGTGTTTCAATATCTGGATCAAATGGAAGAACTCGGGGAGCTGAGCGAGTCATGAAAACCTCATTTAAAACTCTGGATGCGAATGAAGCGGTGGCCAGAATTGCGTTCCGGCTCAATGAAGTGATTGCGATTTATCCCATCACCCCTTCTTCGCCCATGGGGGAATGGGCCGACCAGTGGAGTGCGGAAGGCAAGACCAATCTGTGGGGTACGGTTCCCGCCGTCGTGGAAATGCAAAGTGAAGGCGGCGCGGCCGGAGCGATTCATGGTTCACTGCAAACAGGTTCGCTGACCACCACGTTTACGGCTTCCCAGGGCCTGCTGCTGATGATTCCGAATATGTACAAAATTGCCGGTGAATTGACGCCCTGTGTTTTTCATGTGGCGGCGCGTTCCCTGGCGGCTCAGGGGCTGTCGATTTTCGGCGATCATAGCGACGTGATGGCGGCCCGCGCCACCGGGTACGCCATGCTGGCATCCGCCTCGGTGCAAGAGGCACAGGATTTTGCGCTGCTGGCACACGCCGCCTCGCTGGAAACCCGGATTCCATTTCTTCATTTCTTTGATGGTTTCCGCACGTCGCATGAAATTGCCAAAATTGAACTGCTGGGGGACGACGTGCTGCGCCGCCTGATTTCCAGTGAGCGGATTCTCGAGCATCGAAATCGGGCCTTGTCGCCGGATCGTCCGGTCCTGCGGGGAACTTCCCAGAATCCGGATGTCTATTTTCAGGCACGCGAAACGGTGAATCCTTTTTATGCCGCCGTGCCGGCTCGAATGGAAGCCCTGATGACCACGTTTGCCCAGATGACCGGGCGGCAATATCACAATTTCGAATATCACGGCGCCGCCGATGCGGAACAGGTTCTGGTCGTGATGGGTTCCGGCGCGGAAGCGATCCACGAAACCGTAGATGCCCTGGCCGCGAAGCATGAAAAAGCGGGAGTGATTAAAGTGCGCCTCTACCGTCCGTTTGACGCGGAAGGATTCGTGCGGGCTTTGCCGGCTACCGTTCAATCGATTGCGGTTCTGGACCGTACGAAAGAACCCGGCAGCAGCGGCGAACCCCTATATCTGGATTGCATGCAGGCTGTTTACAGCGCGTACGCCGCTGGCGTTCTCAAGACGCTGCCGCAAATCGTGGGCGGCCGCTACGGCCTTTCTTCCAAGGAATTTACGCCGGCGATGATCCGGGGAGTGCTGGAGGCGCAAAAGCGCGGCGCTTTGCGGCACTCGTTTACGGTCGGCATTCTGGATGATGTGTCCGGCCAGAGTGTTGCCTATGATCCCGCCTATTCCATTGAACCCGAAAGTGTGTTCCGGGCTGTTTTTTACGGACTGGGGTCGGACGGCACGGTGGGGGCGAACAAGAACACGATCAAAATCATCGGAGAAAATACCGACCGCTATGCCCAGGGGTATTTTGTTTATGATTCCAAAAAGGCAGGCGCGGTGACGGTTTCGCATTTGCGGTTCGGGCCGCGTCCGATCCGTTCCAGCTATTTGATTTCCCAGGCGAATTTTGTGGCTTGTCACCAGCCGGTTTTTCTCGAGCGTTACGAAAACATGCTCGACCTTCTTGTGCCCGGCGGCATCTTTCTTTTGAATACGCCGCATGAGGCCGGGCAGATTTGGGAAAATCTTCCGCATGCCTTTCAACAGCGGCTTCAGGAAAAGAAGGCCCGCTTTTATGTGATTGATGCCTACAAGGCGGCGCATGAGGCCGGGCTGGGCGGGTTGATCAACACCGTCATGCAGACCGCCTTTTTTGACTTGTCTGGGGTTTTGCCGAGGGAACAGGCCCTGGAGGAAATTAAAAAGTATATTCGAACGACTTACAGCAAAAAGGGTGAAGAGATCATTCAGAAAAATCTGAAAGTGGTGGACGAATCGATCGCCCATTTGCACGAAGTTCCCGTCACTGCGGTTCTGTCCGAACCGGACGGTGTGTATCATCCCGTGGCGGCAGAGGCGCCGGATTTTGTGCGCAACGTACTCGGAAAAATGCTTGCCGGACGCGGCGATGAATTGCCGGTCAGTGCGCTGCCGTGCGACGGGACTTATCCCACCGGCACGGCCCGCTGGGAAAAGCGCAATCTCGCCCACGAGATTCCTGTCTGGGATCCGGACGTCTGCATTCAATGCGGGAAATGCGCCCTGGTGTGCCCGCACGCGGTAATCCGGAT
>CAZGID010000295.1:0-2245 GCA_964526065.1 uncultured bacterium | reverse complement strand
CTCTATCCGCCTTTTGCGGCCTGTCTCTTTGCGCTGCTGGCCTGGCTGCCGCTGGGAGTGGCGGCCTGGTGCTGGAATGCTTTGAATCTGTTCCTGTTTCTCCTTCTGCTTGCGTTGATTCCGATGCTGCTCGGAGCGTCCTGGAAGGAACTGCCGCGGTGGTTCCGGCAACTGTCTCGCTTTGACGCGCTGTTGTTGCTGGTTATCGTGCTGGCGCTGCTTCTGGATAATCTGGTCATGGCGCAGATGAATATTCTGGTATTTGCGCTGGCGGTGTTGGCGCTTGCCTTCTGGCAGCGGGGGAATCCCTGGCTGGCGGGGCTGGTGCTGGCGGCGAGCATTCTGGTCAAGGTCACGCCGCTCTTGTTCTGTCTTTATTTTTTGTTCCGGAAGCAATGGCGCGTGCTGGGCGGCGTGCTGATCGGCGGGATTTTGTTTACGGCCGTGATTCCGACGCTGCTGATGGGCCCGCACAAAAGTTATCTCTACCACCGCCAGTTTCTGGGCCGAACGGTCAAACCGCTTTTCATCGAAATCAAAGACCGCTTGGGTGAACCGGAAGCGCCGCATCCGGACAAGAAGTCGGCCGAAATGATCCGGCATGACCGGCTGACGGGTCAGCTGGTGCGGAAAAACCAGTCGCTGGAAGCGACGCTCATGCGGCTCCTGCTGAAAGACCGCGCGCGGTATGGTTACGAACCGTATCCGATTTATGTGGCACGTAAATATGAAAAAATGCCGGTGCTGTTTGGCGGCATTCCGCGGCATTGGCTGGAGCCGGGCATCCGCGTGCTGGAAGCGCTGATGCTTTTCTGGATGCTGTGGCTTTTCTCGCGCGGCGGCCGGCGGTCCTCTCATTTCTGGAAAGGCGGGGAGTGGTCGCTCTTGTTTCTGGCCCTTCCGCTGCTGGCGCCGTGGGCGCGCAGCCATCAGTTTATTTCCTGGATTTTTGCGCTCATTTTTCTGCTGGCGCTCATGGGCGGGGAACAGCTTTCCGAGGTGCAGGCCGCTTTCAAAAAACGTGCGGCGTCGTGGACGCTGCGACTTGCCGTACCGCTTTATCTTTTTCAGGGCCTGCCGTACGGAAAGCCGGCCGGCATGGGTACCTGGGCGAATGTCGTGCTGTTTATCGGTGTTTCGATTCTGCTTGCCCGCTGCAATGAATCCAAGGGCGTGATGTACCCCGATTGGGGCGGAGCCCGCCGCGAATCATGAGGCGCGTCTTTCTGATTTTTTATTATCTTCTCTACGGTTTTGTGTATGCCGGCTGGCTGGTCCATCGTTCGGACGATCCGGCCGTCTTCCGCTATTCGTCTTCTTATCTGTTGTTTCTGGCCGTGATGGCCGCCGGCTTTCTGCTGCCGCTGCCGTTCTTGTGGCTTGCGCGGAAACTGCCCGGCCGCAAACTGTTGTTTGCGATGGCGCCGCTCGCGTCGTTTCTGGTGATTTTGTATGCCGGTTCGGCCACGGCCTATTACTTTGGACAAACGCATCCCTTTGATCCGTATGTGCAGAATCCACCGGAACGGTTTAGGGACGTCCCTCAGGAAAAACCGGCCGGCACTTACCGGATTCTCTGCCTGGGCGGATCGACGACGGCCAATGACGGGCTTCCGGCCGCGGTGCGCTATCCGTATTTGCTGGAGCAAAAATTAAAAACGCTGTTTCCCGGGCGCGAGATTCAGGTGATGAACGCTGGCCGGGCATGGTACACGACGCGGCATTCGCTCATTAACTACGTGACTTATTACCGCGACTGGCAGCCGGATCTGGTCATCATCATGCATGCGGTCAATGATCTGATCCGCTCCTTCGAACATGTGGATTTCAGTTTCGGCGCCTACAACGATTTGTATTCGCATTTTTACGGCCCGGCCATTCAGGGGGCGAAGCCGCCGCCGTTTGAAGTGCATCTGGGTCGAGAACTTCTGAAATGGGGCGTGGTCAAACGCGCGCTCGACAGCTGGTATTCCCCGTTTCGCTTTCGCGAAATTGATTACGGACCGGAAGCATACCGGTCGCTGCCCGTGTACGGCCGCAATCTCCGCAAGCTGATTGCGGCGGTGCGCAGCGACGGCGCGCAGGTAATGGTGCTCAGTCAGCCGTCGCTTTACCGGCGGGATCTGGCGGCGGAAGACAAAAAAATTCTGCGTTTTCAACGCGAATGCTGTCTGGAAAAGGCCGGCGGCTGGGTGCGGACGATGCCGACGCTCACGTCGTGGGTGCGGTGGAACGCCATCGTCAG
>CAZGID010000294.1:0-2249 GCA_964526065.1 uncultured bacterium | reverse complement strand
CGTTTTTTGAATATCTACAAACGCCTGGGAAACGTCAATGTTGTTTTGGGGGCGGCGTTAGCGGTTGTGCTTTTGGTGAATCTGGGAGGGATGGCATTGCCGGTCGGACTGACCTTTGGAGCCGCCAAAGTGCCTGCTATCGCATTCGGTTTCTATACCTTGTTGAACATCATTCATCAGTTTGTGTTTAAGCTTTACGAATCAAAAGACTTTCGCGGGGTCAGAACCGATCGGGGAAGATGGGGCGGCGCCATTCTCCGGAAAATCCGTGAACGCGAAAGAATAATTGAGCAGCGAAAGAGCCGTGCAGAACGGCCGGAAGCGCGCAGTCAGTGGACGCGCCGGGAATGGATGGCCGCCACCGCGACAGGTGCCGCCGTGGGTTTATTGAACGGCTTTCAGGTCCGCGCCCAGCAGACGCCGGCGCCGCTTCCGGCATTCGATGAGAAGATGCGGGAAGCCATGCGCGATTACCTCGGAGAGGGTTCGTTCAATCAGTTAGTGATCAATTCGCTGAATGGCAAGACAGATGAAGAAGCGGTAAAGGCGGCGGTAAGCGATGCGGCGGCGATCGACGCGGGCCTGGGAAAACTGGTAGAGGAAATGGCCGCCCTGGGCTATCGAGAAACACGTGAAAACCGCGACGCCCGAACAGAGTTCACCGCCAAGTTTAATGAATATCTCGCGCGCGCCGGTCTTTACGCCTATTACGCTCGCTACTCCGATTTGAAAGGAGAAGGCACTTTTTCCTTTTTGATTTATGCCATCGAGTTTTCCAAGGTTTACACGGCAAAGGATAAGAAAAACAAAAGGGATTATGCCAAAACAGTTCGCTTCTTGCGTAAGGTCTCGTCTGTGGGAGCAAACCCGGGGGCCTACGGAATTCATAATCTTGAAACAGATCTTGAAAATGTTTTTCTGGAAAATACGGATCGTTATGCGGACGAGCTGCTGGAATTTGTTTTTAATCCGGAAGTGAACGTATCCGAGTGGCAATTTGAGTTCGATTCGCTCTCGAGACTCGAAAGTGTTTCGACTTTATGGAGTCAGGTGAATCTGCTCCTTAGTTTTGAGCATCTTTTGGCAGATGAAGAAAAGACCGCTTTGACGGAATTCAAGGATTCTCTGGATGCGAGGCATGAGGCGGCGCGGGCGTTTGAACAGGCTCATCCCGAATTTCCGCTGCGTCTGGGGATTGTCCCGGTCGATGCCGTGGGAAAACTGTATGTGAGTAATGTGGAGAATCGGTTTTCGGAAGAGGTCAAGCAACTGGACAAAGAGTGGAAAGGGATCGAGGCGGTCCGGGATTTCGAAAAAGATTTTCCGCAAGCGTTCGCTGATTTTGAAAAAATCAGACAGAAAATTCTGAAGGCAATCGACGAGCCGTTGAATACTCTGGCTCGCAAAGCGGCTGCGGATGACTTGATGGACCACTTTCCTCAGGAACAATTGAGGCAGGCGCGCCGCTATGCCCGCGGGCAATATGCCCGGCGCGAAATCATCGGCCAGCTTTCCGATTTTGATGAACTGGTAAAAGCGTCAGGGAAATTTCAGTATACGGAAGATCCCGGACAGCCGTTTACAGCGGATGAAATCAAAAAGATTCTGGAGCAATACGAGACTGCCAGAACGAAAGTTGATTCCCGTATTCCTGAATTTGAAAAGCGGTTTAAAGAGGCGAACACGCTGTGGGAAATGGGAATCGGCGCTGAAGACGAGAAGGCTTATAAAGAGGTTTCTGCTCAGGTGCGGCGGTTGGTCGGTGAAATGACAGGCGGGCATGAGTTCCGTCATGCGTTTGACGGAGATCGTCTGCGTCGTGCCGGAAATCCGCGTGTCTCGACAGAGACGATCGAAGCACTGGCTTATGCGACCGAACTGGCTGATTATGGCCGGCTGACACGATCGCACCTTGTGGACTATTTTATGCAATTATTACGGCCCGTAGATTCATCGCATCGGGCGGCGCATCGTTTGCAGTTTCATGCGCTGCGGCGCCAATGGGGCATTGAGAAAGAAGCGTCGGAAGTGGATGAGGCGGTTTCATTTCCGCTCCCGCCGGCCCGTCTGGTCGCGGTATTAGGCTCTGTGACGAAGAATGTGGGCCGCGCCCGGGAAATCTTGAGAGAATTTCAGGGAAGTGAGCAGATTCGACCGGATGTTTTACGAACCGCGCCGGATGAGGTTGAATTCGGCATGGAAGATCCGAAGAGCGAGTCCGACCGAGTAGATATGGGCTGGCTGCCCCG
>CAZGID010000293.1:0-2249 GCA_964526065.1 uncultured bacterium | reverse complement strand
CACTTCCTGAAGAATTTCTCGAGGCTCTGGTGGCAGAGGTGCTGGAAAAAAATCCCGAAATCCGGGCGGCGCGCGCGGCATGGGAAGCTTCCAGAAAAAGAATCTGGCAGGCATCCGCGCTGCCGGATCCGGAAGCGGGCATCGATATCATGGGGGCTCATACCGAAACGCGCACCGGGCCTCAGGAACAGCGCTTTATGATTATGCAGAAAATACCGTTCCCCTGGAAACTATGGGAACGGCATCAAGCAGCGCGGGCCGAGTCGGAAGCCATGAAACTCAAGTCAATCGCGATCGAACGCGAAATTTTGAACCGGCTGCGCCGGGCCTACTATGAACTCTATCGAACGGATGCTTCAATCGGAGTGATCCGGGAAATTCACGGGATTCTGGCTGGTTTTGAACAGGTGGCCGGTGCCCGTTATGCCAGCCTGTCTGGCGGTCAGCGGGATGCCGCGAAGGCACAAGCCGAAGTTTCCATGACGCTGCGGAGCCTGCTTGAATTAAAACAGCAGCGGGAGTCTGTGAGCGCGTATCTGGTCATGCTGCTGAATCGCGATCCCTTGAGTACGATGGGGCGCGCGATGCGGCCGGACTTGCCTGAATTTTCAAGGACCCTGCCCGAAGTCATCACGCTTGCTTCCCGGAACCGGGAGAAAATTGAAATGATGGAGAAAGAACTGGAAAGGGCCCGGCATGAACAGCATTTGTCGCGTCTGGAATACTTTCCCGATGTCGAAGTGGGTTTTGTTTACACCGTGGTCGGCGGCGGAACTTCCATGCATCCCGATGACGGCCGGGACAGTTGGATGATTCCGCTTCGTTTTAATCTGCCGGTTTGGCAAAACCGGTTGATTCCAGCGATTCAGGAAGCCGGGAAAAAAGTGGAAGAAGCCGAAGCGCGGCTTCAGGGTTCCCGCAACGAAACGTTTTACGAAGTCCGCGATGCTTATTTCCGGTTTCAGAGTTCCCGAGAAACCGCCGGGTTGTACGAGCAGGCCGTGATTCCGCAGGCAAGGCTGGCCTTGACGTCGGATCAGGCCGGTTATCAGGCCGGCTCAACGGAATTTCTCAATTTTCTCGACAGTGAACGGGTCTATCTCAATGCCCGGCTGGGTTTTATTCAGGCCTACACGGAGGCACTCAAAAGTTATGCGGATCTGGAGCGAGCCGCCGGACTGGATTTGAACAACCAAGGAGAGAACCATGAATCCAATTAAGGAATCTTCCGGAAAACGCAAGTGGCCGGCCTGGCTCGCCGCGGCCGCCGCGGCGATCGTTTTGATTGGCGGTTACACGCTTCTTCAGCCTGAGCCGGTGACGGAAAACGGGAACAAAGGAGAAGCGGCCGCGATTCTGTATCAATGTCCGATGCATCCGGAAGTGATTCAGGACCGGCCGGGGCAATGTCCTATCTGTCACATGGAACTGCAGCCGGTTCCCGGACAGGAAACTCAGAAAAAGACGCCGGAGGCCTTAAAGGGCATTCCGGGCCGGGCGCCGGTGGAGTTGACTCCATATCGCCAGCAGCTGATCGGCGTACAAGTCGGCACGGTCGAGAAGCGTCCTCTGGTGAAGCGGATTTCGACCGTCGGGCGTATCGCACATGATCCGGAGTTGTATCAGGCACAAGTGGAGTACATTTCGCTGCTGAAAAATATGCAGGGCGTCGGTGAAAAAGATACGTATGCGCGCGAACAGGCCGAGCGGTTGTTGGATGCCGCGCGCTTTCGTCTGCGGCACCTGGGACTGGAGGACGAACAGATTCAGGTCTTGGAGCAAGGGCGGCAGCCGGATGTTGGTCTCCTGATTGCGCATGGAGGCGAGACCAGCTGGCTGTATGCTGAAATTTATGAGCAGGATTTGCCTTATGTCCGGCCGGGACAGACGGTGCAGGCGCATCTGGTGGCCGAACCCGGCATGATTTTTCAGGGGAAAATCGAAGCCATTGATCCCATGGTCGATACCGCAACGCGAACCGTTCGCATCCGCACCCGCATTGAAAATGTGGAAGGCCGGTTGCGGCCGGGCATGTATCTGAATGCGGTGATCGAAGCCAATCTGGGCGAGCGTTTGACCGTGCCGCGTCAGGCGGTGCTGCATACGGGCAAGCGGCACCTCGTTTTTCGGGCGCTGGGCGATGGGCGTTTCGAGCCGCATGAAATCCGGCTGGGACTGAAAGGCGAAGACTATTTCGAAGTATTGGGAGGACTGGAAGCCGGCGACAAAATTGCGACGTCGGGCAACTT
>CAZGID010000292.1:0-2249 GCA_964526065.1 uncultured bacterium | reverse complement strand
ATTTTGCAGCATCTGCCCGAAACCCGGATCATCGGTCTTTCCATTCATGAAAGCAGCGAAATGGAAGATCAAATGCGGCAAGCCGGCGGAGTGGCTTATTTTAATAAAGCCGGAGACCTCGATCTCTTAATCCAGTTAATCCGCGAATCGGTTCCGGCTCCCCAATCCTGATTTCCCCTCTGCAAAAAAAGCCGGACTTGTGCTAAGATGCCGCCCCCATGGACACGTTTCTGGTGCAGGATCATTTCTGGACGGGTATTGGTACCGCCGCGGCGGTGCTGACCAGCTTCGGATTTGTCCCCCAAATCCTGAAAATGCATCGGAGTCAGTCCGCAGAAGACGTGAGTGTTTTAACCCTTTATCAGTTTGCGGCGGGCATAGCGTTGTGGGAACTCTACGGCTGGTATCTAAAAGATCCGGTCATTATCGTCGCAAACTTTATCACGCTCTCGACTGTCGTGATGGCCCTCGTCCTCTATTACCGGATTCAGGCCCGGCACCGGCGCCAATTAGGCTGACGCTTCGATCAATCGATCCTGCACCAGGATTCCTTCAATATAAGTCGAAAGGGCCAGCGTAAAGCCGCTGCCATTCGGGCTCGCGCCCGGGAAAAGTTCGTCCATGCTCTCCTGCAGTTTGCGGATACGCGTCGCCGAATCGGGAATTCCCTTCACCAGTGCGGCGGCTTTCAGAAGCTGCGGCGGTGTCAACGCAACGGCGATCAAATCCCCTTCCGGAACATTGCGGGGATCCAGCTCAAAATTGGCTCCTGCCAGCGAGGCGGGCAGGCTTTGATTGCCCGATACCAGAGTCGCAATGCCGAACTCATTGGAGGTGATGTAGGTTTCCATGTCCTCAAACGCAACCGCTTCAACTACCTTCTCCACAACGGGAATAAGAAAGTTACGCGCCTCAAGCTGTTCCTCAAAATTCAATCCATTGGGCCCAAAGCGGTCCTGCTGCTGATTAAACGCGTAAGCAATACGCTCGTAGATTTCGGGTCCGCCGATAAAACCGAACCGCAGACGGCTGGATTCAGGCCGGCCTTCATTTGCTTTCTGAACCGCAGTTAACAGAAAATAAAGCGCGCGCGGATTTTCGTTCACCATTTTGTCGAGCCACGGCTGATCAAACAGAATTCCGCCTTCAGCATCCCGTAAATTTTCGACCAGATTCCAGTACGCCGCAGAGGGCTCAAGCCGCTGAGAACCGAAGTGACGTTGAATCGTACTTTCTCCCCGGACCGGCGGCGGGAGCCCGATGGTTTCAGCATAAACCGGTACGTCGAGCCAGCCGGCAAGAAGCGTCACGAGATTACGAATACCAAATTGCTCCCAGCGCAGCGGCAGGGCTTTTGCGCGCGGGCCTTCCCATAATTTTCGGACGCCCGGAGCTTTAGTTTCCTCGTCCAAATCCACTGTGGTTAATGCTTCTTCTCTACGCGCTTCCGAGCGGTTGGCCGATTCCACCCGGGCTTCCGGCCTTAACGGGAGCCGGATTTCAAATTCCGTCCGGCCCGGCTGCTCCTCCGATTCTTCAATCGCGAAAACTTCAAAGGTACCGCCTTGTTGAAGCACATGGTCCCGCGAAGTCGGAAGCCCGATTCCTGTTCCCCCCGTCCCCTTCGTGGTAAATGATTCCCCGCCCCGAACTTTATTCAGTAAGTCATCCGGCATCCCCGGCCCATTATCCACAATACGAACGACAAACTGACCTTCTTCTTCCCGGAGACTCACGGAAAGCACGCCTGACCTCTTGGCTTTCACCAGTTCCATGGCCTGCTTGGCGTTTCTCAAAATATTGGTAATCACTTCGAGGAACTGCACTTCCAGCAAAGTGGCATAGATCCCGTCCGGAATATCTTCTTCAACCGTAATACCATCCCTCCAAACGGTTACAAGGGCTTTCAAAATTTTACTGACCGATACTTCCTCGGGAACAGGCACTTCTACCGCTTCATCAAAGAATGAACTGAGGATCGGCGCCACAAATCCCCGAACGGCATGCCCATTGATTTCAAGCGTTCCAGAAAGCTCGTCGCCCATTGCGGGATCGAGCCGGCGGTAATTCTCCACGCTCGTATCAATATTGCGGCGGTTAAAAACCGAATAGACATTACGAAGATAGTTTAAAGCTTTGGTTGCAGTGGATAGATCCGGATCGCTGAACCCGGACAAATGAGGATAAATTCCGGCTAATTGTTCCACCGCCTCCTCCGCGCCCAAACCCTGCATCGCCAAAAACTGGGT
>CAZGID010000291.1:0-2249 GCA_964526065.1 uncultured bacterium | reverse complement strand
GGGGCAACACACTGTTTTCCTGCTCTGCTTCTTTCTCCATCACCTGCACCGTATGCGTCGGAACGCGGTATCGCGGCGTTCCCATATCGTTGACCGGCCGCACAACATCCGAAAACAGATTGTTGGTTTCCGTAAGATCAATGACATGAACCTGGCGGCTGTCCCCTTTCTCTAACAGGACGTTGTCCGGTTTCAAATCCCGCACGGCGAAACCATACCGGTAAGCGGTGTGAATCCGCTCGAAATAATTCCTGACTGCTTTTAAGCGGTCTTGTATCGTCAATCCATTCTCCAGTTGACCAAGCGTCTCTGCATCCGGTCCTTCCATTACCATAAAGTTGCGGCCATCCAGAGCAGTGCCCGAAAAAACAACCTTCGAAAAACCGTTCATTCCCTGAGCTGCCATTTCACGGGCAATTTCTGTTTCATGCTGAATTGCCGTATTGGCAAAACTCCGAAACCATTCACGCTGCTGGGGATCCCAACGGCGGTGCGGCTTGGCGGCAATTTTGAAAACCAGCAGCCGGTCACCCGGCAAACGGAATTTGAGAACTTCCGCGCCGCCTGACGTGATCTTGTCATCGAGTTTGATATCCACTGGTTCTTCGCGTCCTTTGAGATGGAGCCGGGCAAGGCGCCCGCGATTCAAAATTTCAGCGGATTCAATTTCGGCGTTTCCGAGCGCCTCAACTACTTCCCGGGCTTCCGGCCGGGCTTGGGGGGTGATTTCCTTGAATATCTGCACCGCTTCCTGCAAGCGCTCCCGGGCTTCTCCCGGCCGCGTTTCCCGCATCCAGTCGCCGGCCTGCCGCCCTTCCGAGCGGTTTTGAATGAACATCGCAATGCGGCGGGTCACTTCTTCGAGTATCTCGGTTTGCTGATCCGGAAGCCCGAGCTCAAGCCGGAAAGCCGCTTCCAGATTGTTATGTGCCGGATTGGGGTTCTCCGCCGTGTCTTCACGGCCCAGACGGGACAGAATCCGGTGAGCCAATTGCAAATCCCCTCCCGCAAGAACTTCAACGATCTGCCCCAGTCGTCGTCCATACTCATAACTCCAGTGCGGCTCGATCGACGGCCGCAGCCATTCCATGAACCGCTTCCACAGCGAGTCGCGGTTTTGCGCCGAACGGATTTCCGCAGCCTGAAGGTTTAAGAGGAAACGCCCTGTGTAATTGCCTCGCGTCTGCAGTCCGAGAGCAGACTCGGCATTCATGCGAAACCGGTCCACATTAATAAAAGCGTCCCGTTCAAAGAGTAGAGCCTGAGCATGCTTGCTCGCGTAAAACGCCAGCTCTGAGGGACTGACAGCTTCCGGAATTTCCCGCCGCGGAAACGACCAGGCGGGCTCCAATCGATCCATAAAATTGAGATTGGGCCAGATCAGGCCTTCTGCCCGCAAGCGGAGAAAAGCAAAGCCTTCCTGCACATGGGATTTCGTCGTGTAGAAAGCATGGGCCAGCTCATGGGATGCCACATGCACATTCATATGGCGATCGTTACTCGGGTTGTAAAGCAGGGTACCGCTGTCTCCGATATGCCGGCCGAATGTTTCTCCAATCAAGTATTGGTACTGTCGGTACAAAAAGAATCCTGCCGTTAAAATGCCGGACAACAGGCTCGTCACAACCAGGGTGGAAAATGAGAGGTTAAACAAGAGGCCCATAAGAATCATATTGAGGCTGCCGCTCATGGCGAACATCATAATGGAAGCTTGAAGCGGATATTCCCACGCCGCATTCGGGGCAAATCGAACCAGATTTTTATAAGTATGCGGCCACGTGCGCTGCAAAATTTCTTCAATCTTGTCGTCGCTTGCCGTCTCATCCGGAAAAGCCGCTTTATAGCTGGAACGCGTCTCGGCAATAATCCGCTCGGCCTGGGGCTCGCTGAATTCACGCTCCATGAGCAGACGCTTAAACTCTTCATCCCGGGATTCGGGGCGTTCAGGCCCAATGTAGCGATGATACTGAAAGCCGGGAAAAATACCCGGGCCAGCCGATAATCCCAGATAATCGAGAATGCGCGTGCCCGTTTCTTCATCGAAAACCAGGGCCAGCCGTTCACGCATGTCTGGAATATATCGGGACGTACGGTCGATAAACTGCCCATTCATAAAAGTCCGGAAATCCTGGGCAATCTCCATGGGAGTCCGTGCGGATGGACTAATCCGCGGCGAATAAACCGCCACATGCCCGTGCAAATAATCGCGCGCAACCTGCTGGATCAATTCCTCTTCTTCAATTCGCAAA
>CAZGID010000290.1:0-2265 GCA_964526065.1 uncultured bacterium | reverse complement strand
TTTTTTAACGCTTGGCGGCTTGGTATTGAGGGTATACCCATTTGTTTTAATAACGGGTCTACTGACCGCAGGCGGATTTGGCGTTCGGCAGGTGCTTTATGCCGATCCCGGGCTTACGATCCGGAAAATTGAAGTCATTCCTCCGATGACGTTGCCAGAGTCGGAGGTGCGCCGCATTGAGGCGGAGCTCCTGGGAAAAAATGTCTTTGAAGTCGATTTAAAGAAGGTCTCCCGCCGCATTCGCACGAATCCCGAGATTCTTGAAGCTAAGGTACTGAGACAGTTTCCGGATCAGGTTGCCATTCATATCAAGAAGCGAGGACCCGTCGCCGTGATTCAACTTCCTAATCAGGTCGGATATGCGGTTCTGGCGGAAGATGCCATGGTTATCGATATCGTGAAAGTTTCTCCTGAGGGGCTATTCAGGCTGGAGCTCGAGCTGTCGGTTTGGCCTTCGTTTAAAAAGGGGCGGCGCGTGAAAATTCGCGGGTTCGATGAGGGGATAGCCTTCGCAAAAACCTACAGAACGCTTCCGGTTTCAGCGCAGGCTCCGATGGAAAAATTGCGGCTGGACCACCTGGGAGCTGTTTCCTTTATGATTGTTAAGGGCCCGGAAATACGTTTGGGTACGCGGCCCTTGGAAACGGTGCCTTATTTGTCCGGTATTACGACCGTCCTTGAAAATCAGGATGGCGGCAAAGTGGAATATATGGAAATTCGAAACGATCGCTTTATTGTCAAAAAGAGGTGATTATGAAAGAGACAGAGATCGTCCTTTCGGTTAACGATCAAAATATTGTGGCGATAGCAGGCAGTCTGAATGATGCGGAGCCGAAAATTACGCGGCACGCTTTGTGGCCGCATCCCCAAGGTTTTCGAAGCGGTTGTGTTTCAAGTCTCGAACAGGCGGCAGACACGCTGGAGCGGATTGTCTTTGATCTGTTCCGGGATATGGGGAAGGAATTCGAGAAATCTCGTCCTAATCTTTCTGTTTCGGTTGCACTGTCAAATTCAAAAATCAAGACATTTACGTTTTCAAGTTCGATTTATTTTAAGGGCGCCGGCCGCCGGATTACACATGCGGATATCCAGAGCGTTGTTTCGCAGACGCGTTCCGTGGCGACGCTTCCTTTGACGGAAGCTATTTTGCAAACGGTGCCGGTATCCTTTACCGTGAATGATCTTGAAGGAGTGTTGAATCCTGTGGGCATGGAAGCGCAGCGTCTGGGGGTCACCCTCAAGTTATTCACGATGGATTTTGATGCTTTTCGCAACCTCTCTCGCGCTTTTGAGCTCGCCGATATTGATGTTGAAGGTTTTTTTCCGAAACCGCTGACCAGTTCTCAAGCGCTTTTAACGGAAGCAGAAAAAAAGGAACGGGCTCTTCTCGTTGATATTTCTTATGGGGCCACATTTCTGACTTACTGGAAGCGCGGCGAGCTGGTGCATACGCGCGTGGTGCCGGAAGGTGTTGGATTTTTAGCAGAGCGTATTGGAAAGCACTGGAATGTTGCCGAAGAAGATGCGGCGCAGGCGCTTCAGTTGTACGGATCACTGGGACCGGACCAGGATTTCGGGGAAGAACTGGTGCCGTTGGTGTCCCGGTCGGGTAATAATATGCGGACCATTGCGCGGCGTGAATTTCAATTAATTGTGTTTAAGTATGCGGAAAGCTGGCTTGAGCGTTTGCTTCAGCACACGGCGGAATTTGAGGCCGAGCAGCAGATGCAGCATCCCGCCTATGTGTTTTCGGGGAAAGCGACGGAAATGGATGGATTTATGGAATGGATTCAACCTCGCATTCAAGGTGCCTGCCGTGTCGGCCGGAGTTCTCGCTTTGAGGTGCCCTCCGAATTGGCCCTTAACACGGATTTTACGGATTGCCTGGGGCTATTCCACTGGCTGGCTTACGATGATAAGACGCGGCGGGAATTGCTTGAGCCTAAGGGGATTCTGGAAGGTGCTTTTGGCTTCGCCCGCAGTCTTTTTCTGGCCTATTTCTGATATCAGGCTGCTTCGCCGCCTTCAACCAGTAAATACGTTTCGAACTTAACTTCCCAGTCCAGGATCACCCGGATCCACAGCCGTCCAGAGCGCTTCACCTGCAAACCGGCCGGAAATCGATGGGTATGCCATCGAAAAAGGATATGGTTTTTGACCGGTTCAATATCCATGTGCGGGCTTCTTACAGGTGGGTCTCCCTCAAATTCGTACTCAATGACTTCCTTGTGAAAGCGAGTGTCTTTGCGCCAGCAGGTGACGACA
>CAZGID010000289.1:0-2266 GCA_964526065.1 uncultured bacterium | reverse complement strand
GTGGCTAAAGATCGGTCTGGCGGATGAAATCACCTATCAGGAGCCTGAACGGGAAGAGGCGGAAGCCTTCGTTACGGCCCAGCTTCAACGTATTCAGGAACGCATTTCAGCAGAAGGAACCGGGACCGCTTCCTACTGGCTGAGCCGTTTTTCACTGATGGATCCCGCTGTCATTGATAAGTTGACAGATTTGATTATTGCCAAAGAAATGCCCTTGAATGACTTCCGCTTGATGATAGACCGCGTCATGGAACAAAAGGTGCAGCAAGACCGCATGCGGGCAGAGACGGAAGTCGATCTCCTTTCCCGGGATTATCTGGATCAGGCCACAAGCCCGGTCACCATTCCGGATGGAATGACCGAATTGACCACCATTGAGTTGCTTCTTGTTGAAGGGGTTCAGGGGGATATCCGTCACCAAATTGATATTTTGAAAATCTTCCGGGAAGTGGCCGGGGAACAGGCTCCCAGTCTTGAAACGCGCACGGAACAGGAAGAAATCTTTCTTAAAGAAAGCGTTACCCCGCTGAATAAAGCGGTGCGCTACCGCATTGAAAGTAAATTGCTTGAATATGAACCGCCCCAAGTGCAAGAGGGGATCATTGCCAGATTCCTGAAAATGTATAATTTGAAAGAGCCGGGTATTTTGGGTATGAATCTTCTCACCATCCTCGTGCTCATGGCGGGTCGTACACTGCTTCAGCTCTTCAGTCTGTCATCGTTGCGCAAACCTTTATATTTGAGTGCCATTAAATGGTCCCGCAAGCATAGTCACCTTAAAGCCGGCCTTTGGGCGGCCGTTCTGGGCGGTGCGGTTACCGGGCTGATTGCCTTGACGGTCCCCGGCGCGCTCGTTGTGGCTTTGCCGGTTATCAGTTTGGCGGGCGTCATTACTACCGTTTATCCGGGCTTAATGCCTTTGGTCGGCGGAGCTCTGATCGATTTATTAATCCCGGCATCGCTGTGGAGCCGCATGCTGGATTTCCCGGGAAGAAACCGCAATGTGCGCATCTCAGCACCCGTAGCGGGCGGCATATTCTTCGCCTTCACGTCGGCCGTTCTGATTCCGCTTGCTTATCTGGCACCCGCATTTTTATTGGCTAACATCCTGCCGGTTGCAGGAGTGATCTTTGCCTTCGGAGCAATCGCTCTGCTGGCCTATTCCTACTATGCTGCCGGGTCTTTCTCGAAAGCCGCGCGGCTGTTTCTGTGGCACACCGTTCATAATGGTATCGTTTTTGGAACGTTGTTTTATCTCTTCGGTTATGCCTTCACCCAGAATCCTGCTGTCTTTGCAGCGGTAGGGCTGGATTTTGTTCTGGTCGCGGGCGTGAATATCTATTCCGTACTGGCGACGTTTTACCTGCTTCGCATTATTGTGACACTCGGTTTTTATATGGTGACCTGGGTTTTTGGTACTTTTGGCGCCATCTTTGACCGCGATATCGAAAAACCTTTGCCGGAACGCATCCCGAAAAAGCTTGATCAGACCGCGATCACTTATGTTGCTCGCAGTAACGAATTAGGTACGGTCATGGACAGCAGCCGAAAGACCCTGCGGTCCATGGTCGAGAATGCAGCGCCGCCCAGCCTCGAAAAGTCGGAACTCGAACATATTGCGGCCGGCGAGGATCTGGATGAGCTTTGGCAGGACCTTATCAATGCTGACCTGCTTTACGAAACAATGGACGGTGAAGCCTTTATTCTGGATGGTTTCGATGAAGTTAAAACATTTACGGACCTGGCTGCATTGCTGGATGGAAAATATACGCAGCATGCATTAGATCAGATCATCATTAAGTTTAAATCGGCGATTGCGGAAGTTCGTTCAACCAAGGAAGATCTGGCAAAGGGGCAGCGCAAGGAACTTAAAAATTTCCGCATTATTTTTGATGCGGGAACAACGAATGCTCAATGGGCCAAAATGCAACCCTTGCTGGATGCGGCCTATCGCGATGCGGAAGCCTGGATCAAAGCCCATGGATTAACGCAGCCACACGTGGCCCGCAGCCCGTCGGTGGATCAGATTCAGGATGATGAAGACCGTGCGCTCGCTCGGTTTGCCTTTGAATTATGGACTGAATTCGGTCTGGATAAATTTTATGTGTTTGCCCGTCAGTCGCAGGTCCGCAAGCCCTGGTCGTACTACAATCTGAACAGCTTCCTGACTCGCGGCGAAACCGGCCCCGATATTACCGGATCAGATTTCTTCCGCAAAGCCGGCAATGGAAACCTCTTTTACGGGCATCCCGAATCGCTCAATATC
>CAZGID010000288.1:0-2283 GCA_964526065.1 uncultured bacterium | reverse complement strand
CCAGGGAGTTTCCGGCAGTCCCTGAAGCTTCTTGCCCGACGTGGTAAACGCCAGCCGGTAACCCGCCTTCCGGACATCCTCGACGACGGCCGCATTCAGCAACCCAGCCGGATACGCAAAATCGACGATTGGAAACCCCAACAGGGTTTCCAGTTCCTGACGGGACCCTGCAATTTCTTTCCAGCGTTCCTCTTCCGATAACTGCGGCAAGAGGGCATGCGTCCGGGTATGACAGCCAATCGTGACCAGTCCCGACTGGGCCAACTGGCGGATCTCGTCGGTCCCCATGCTGCCGTGCGCTTTGGCTTTCATATTCTCACTCACCACAAACAGAGCCGAGGGAAATCCATGATCCCGCAGAACCGGAAAGGCCTGGTCCCCAAAAGTATAATTGCCGTCATCAAACGTAATCACCACTTCCCGGCCCTGCGGCTCCTGCCGACCTTCAAGAATTGCGGCAAACTCATCCAGATCAATCGGCCGGAAACCAAAACGGGACAAAAAGGCCATCTGATTACGGAAACTCTGCAGGCTGACGACATTCTTTTCCCGGGCGGCTCGCTCGGGCGTATCGATAAAGTGATACATCAACACCGGAATACTACCTCGCACCGGCAGGACAAAAAACAAGACGCCCAGGGCCATCGCCAGCAAGATAAACATGACACCGATTGGGAAAAGCCACTTCTTCAAAACGAAACCCCTTTCCTGCTGTTACACAACCGATCCAGCCATCCCGAAGCCTGAATCCGGCTCCAGGCATATTCAGGTGAAATTTGCTGAATGCATTCACAATCTGAATCATAACGGAAATTGCGGTAGCACGGAGATTTTCCGGAATCATGATTATAAATGGCCAATGCCTCCGGCGTCGATGGATAAGGCCCGTAAACTTTCGGATCTGCCGGGCCATAGATCGCCACCACGGGGATTTGCATGGCATGCGCCATGTGCACCAATCCCCCGTCGTTTCCTAAAAAACAGGACGCGCGCTGCAAGACCGCCGCCGTCGTCATCAAATCCGTTCGTCCGCTTAAATCCAGAGCGTCAGGATCGAGATGTTTTTGCAATGCGATCGCCAATTCCTTTTCTCCCGGACTGCCCACAATCACCACGCGGTCCAGCGAAGCGGCCCGCACCAGACGGTTAGCCAGATTCGCCATCCACTCCACCGGCCATCGCTTCAACCGGGCATCCGCTCCCCAGGATTCCCCGCCGCCCGGCGCCACTACCAAAATCTTCGGCGGCATGCTTCCTTCTGCCCCTTCCAATAATGCTTTCGCTTTCGCGCGCGCGGCATCCGTCAAATACATTTCAACAAAACGATCCTCAACCGGAATACCGGCTTTTTCCGCCACGGCCGCAAAAAAATCAATGGCATGACGTCCCTCAAAACCGGAAGGAATCGCATAGCGAATGTTGTTAAAGCAGGCGCGCCCTTTGTAATCCAGTCCGGCCCGGACAGGCACGCCGAGAATCCATTTGGCAAAGGCGGCATATTCCCGGCGCAGCGAAAAATCAAGCAGCAGATCATAATGCCGCGAGCGAAGTTCCCGGGCCATTGCGGCCAGTTCTTTCCAATTCTCCCTCGCCGCTTGGGAACGCCAGCGATCGCGATCATGCACAATGACATCATCGACATGAGGATTTTCACGAATGATTTCAGCTGTCCGCGAACCGACCAGTAAATCCACGCGCTCCATACCCGGAATCAAACGCAAGGCGCGCAAAACGGGAGTCACAAATAACAAATCCCCAATGCCATAGGGATGAACCACCAGAACCCGGCGATAGGGACGCTTCATCACGTTCTGCTTTCCTGTTCGAGCAGCTGTTCCAAAATTTGCAGGACCGGTTCCGCCGAAACATTTTGCGGATCTTGTAAAACAAACCGGCCGGCTCGGCCCAAGGGACGCCAGCGTTCGGGATTTAATCCGGCCTGACTTCGCACAAAAACTGAAATCACGGGCACATCCACGGCACGTGCCACATGCGCAGGCCCCGAATCATTGGAGACCAGGCAGGCTGCCGTTTGCAAAAAGGCGCCCAGCATCCCCAAAGACAGACGGCCGCTCAGATCCCGCACCGGAACCTTCGCAAGCCGGCATACCGCTTCAATGTACGGCCGGTCCTGGCGGCTTCCAATGGCAAAAACCTCCACGCCCTTCTCTGCCGCATATTCCGCCACTCGCGCGAATCCTTCTGCCGCCCACATTTTTGATGGATCACTAGCAGCCGGACTGATGACCAGCCGCTTTTTATTTTCCGGAACCCTCAAATGAA
>CAZGID010000287.1:0-2286 GCA_964526065.1 uncultured bacterium | reverse complement strand
TCTGCCGGGCTTGGTCGGCGTCGTGAAGACGGGGCCAACTCCAATATAATCGACCCCTTCCCGCTCCGCGGCAACCGCTTCATCAATCGAATGAGTCGATTTTCCTATTAATAATTCGCGGCCGGCGATACGCGTCAGCCTCCGGATTTCGGACGGCGGAAGGTCGTCCTGCCCCACATGAACACCGTCGGCTTCTGAAAGCAGTGCCAGATCCGGCCGGTCATTAATAAAAAATAGACTGTCGTGGGAGTGTGCAAGGGGTATGATCTTTTGCGCCAGGCGCAGCAGTGTGCCGTCCGGAAGATTTTTGGACCGGAGCTGAATAATGTCCGCTCCGCCCTTGCAGGCCCGTTCGACGTCGCGAAGAACTGCGACCGACTCCTCTTTAAGATCCGTGATGGCGTAGAGCTGAAAGTCTTGCAATGGCTCGCTTCTCCAAGGTGTAAAGCCGGAAGCGCAAATCCTGAAAATCTTTTGAATGACTGCCGGCGATCATTTTTGAAAATTCTTCCATCACTCGCAGGCTTTCCTGGCCGCGTTTGGCATTGGAGACAGCTAAATCGTGAAACTTTAATTTCCCCTTTTTGTCGGACAGAAAGCTTTTTTTCCCGACATCGCCTTCAGATTCGCGGGCGGCAACTAATTTGCGGTACGGGACCGGAAATTTGAGAAGAATGGAGGAAATGTCATGCCTGAGTTTTTTGAAGGATCGCGTCATGCCGGCGTCATTGAGAATGAAACGCGAGCACTCTTCAAGCACTCGCAAAGCTTCTTTGGATCGATTGAAATTCGCATCCAGAATCCGGCATAATACGGCTTCTTGTGACTTTTCGCTTTTCTTCATTACTTTCCTGTCCGGATTTTTTTGATAATGGCAGAAGTCGATCGTCCGGCGACAAGAGGAACGCGGCGTACTTTCCCACCCCACGATTCCACTTCAGCCGCACCAACGATATCACTTTTCTTCCAATCGGCTCCCTTTACAAGCACATCAGGTTTCAGAGCCATAATCAGCTTGATGGGAGTCGGTTCCCCGAATGGCGCGACATAATCAATACATTCCAGGGCGGAAAGGACTTCAAGGCGTTCTTTTTCCGGTAGAATCGGCCGGGAAGGATCTTTATAGCTCTTTACGGAACGATCGGTATTGACACCGACGACGAGAACATCGCCGTAGCTGCGCGCTTTCTGCAGATAACGAACATGGCCCAGATGGAGAAGGTCAAAGGTGCCGTTGGTGAAGACAATGCGGCGTTTGCTACGTTTCAAGCGGCCGGAAAGCGCTTTAATGCCCCCGGATTGGATTATTTTGTGCCGGGTATGGGCCATGGGGAATCAGGAGATTTAGGCGCCAAAAAAGACTTCTTCGACGACTTCCGAAATGGCGTGCAATGCCGTAATATGCATTTCCTGAATCTGTGACGTATCATCGGCTACCGCCTGGTAGCACAGATCAGTCATATTGAGCAATTCCCCGCCTTTTTTTCCCGTAAAGCCGATGGTCAGCAGGCCTCGTTCACGCGCGACACGAACCGCATTGAGAACGTTCCGGGAATTTCCACTTGTTGAGATGGCGAAAAGAATATCGCCTTTACTGCCCAACCCCTCAACCTGACGGGAAAATATCTCCTCGAACTGGTAATCATTGGCGACAGCCGTCAGAATGGATGTGTCCGTCGTCAAGGCGATAGCGGCAAGGCTCTTTCGTTCCTTTTTGAAGCGAGCAATAAATTCCGCTGCAATGTGCTGAGAATCTGCAGCGCTGCCGCCGTTTCCACAGAAAAGCAGCTTGTTGCCGGCTTTAAGGGCTCTTAAGGCTTCTCGTGTGATGCCTTCCAGAACTTCCATTTGAGAATCCCCGAAGCTCTTTTCAGCGGCTTCGCGATGACGGCGAATAACGCCATCCAGCGATTGACGCATGCTTAATGTGGTCATAGGTGCCTCCTGAATTAGCCGAAGAAAATTTCGGCCATTTTATAGTAATCCGCCGGAACCGTTTTAAGCTGGCCCACACCGTCTTCAAGCGGAACATCATTAATGGCTCTTCCCTGAAGACTGGCCATTCTGCCGAAACTGCCCGACTTAATCAATTCGACAGCCTTCACGCCGAAACGGGTGCCAAGCAGACGATCAAATGCCGTCGGCGTTCCGCCGCGCTGAATATGACCCAGTACGGTCACACGGGTTTCAAAACCCGTCTTTTCCTCGATCATTTCGCCGATCATCTGACCCACGCCACCAAGACGGACATGACCGAACTGGTCCTTTTTTTGGTCAAGCAGAACG
>CAZGID010000286.1:0-2296 GCA_964526065.1 uncultured bacterium | reverse complement strand
TTCCTGGCCGGCTTCGCCGGCCGCCGCCTCGGTTTCGGGTTTCACTTCGTTTTCCTGTTCTTCCTTGTCCGACATCATCAGTTTTGTCTCCTCCACAACAAGACTTCTTCCATCGCCCGCGCCATGGTGCGCACCAGGTCCTGGCCGCGGCGGTAATCCATGCGCATCGGCCCGATCAGGGTCAGTGAACCGCCTTCGTCTTCCGGGCCGGCATAGGCCGCCGTAATCACCGTGCAGGCTTCCAGCCCGTCCACGCGGTTTTCTTCGCCGATGGAAATCGTCACAATTTTGGGACGCGCCCGTCCGCGAATGAATTCCAGCAATTCGTCCGGATCGTCGAGGGTCGCAAACAGCGGCCGCACGCGTTCCAGGTCCTGGAATTCGGGTTTTTTGAAAAGATGACTGGCGCCGTGGACGCCCACGCGCCGGCCGGCAGCTGAAGCCGCCTCGCCTTCAAAGACCACCAACCCCACTTCTTCGGAAAGCACCGAAAGCAGCCGGCTGGCTTTATCGGCCCAGAAATACAGGTCCGGAGTGCCGGGCGTGAGGCGCAATTCCCGCTGCAGGCGGTCCACTTCGCCCTGCGGAATCCAGGCCGTATCCTCCAGGCAATGATCGACATAATAACGGTATCCCCCGCTGGTCGGGATGCGGCCCGACGAGGTATGCGGGTGGGTCAGGTAGCCGATGTCCTCCAGCGCGCCCATTTCGTGGCGCACGGTGGCCGGCGAACAGGGCATTTCAAAGCGCTCGGTCAGGAAGCGCGAGCCGACTGGCAGGGCCGTCTCGATATGGGCTTCCACAACCCGGCTCAGGATAAAGGTTTGTCTGTCACTCAGAGGTCTCATGTCGTGACGGATGATAGCAAAAAATGGCGCGGGAAACAACCGGGGGACGGGCTTAAAACGAGGAGAGAAGCGCTTTCATGTCGATCTTGTTCCGGCGAAACAGCTCCAGATTCTCCCGGCCCAGGATCCAGGCATTGGGGTCCTGCGACACATTCAGCTTCAGGTAATCGTACTGGCCGAAATCATAGCCGCGCAGCACCTTCAGGAATTCGCGGGAAACAATATCGAGCAGGTAGCGGATATCCTCGTGAAAAAGCAGATTCTCGGCATTGTAAGGCGTGTATTCGCCCCGCAGCTGAACGTCCAGATTCAGCACAAAATGAGGCGGCGCATCGTCGGACGGCGGCGCGGTTTGCGCGTCACCGGCTTCTTTCGTGTAATCGAATTCAAGTTTCACGTCGCGCAGCGTATTGCGGACCCGTTCGTCCTCGGCAATCAGAATCTGCACGCGGCGGGTGGCCTGCTGGGCCAGAAAGCCTCCCAGCGAAATCGGTTCCAGAATAAATTCACGGTTCCAGTGCGACAGGTTTTCGCCGACCTGCAGTTCACTCGGAAATTCGATTTTCTCGTAACCGCCGTCGTGGCTGATGAACTGAAACGGGATGATGCGGCTGATTTTGGCCTGCTTGCGGTTCATGCCGACAATAAACAGATATTCGGGTTCCACCGGCGGCTGCACGTCCATGCGCGTTTCATCCTGCGGAATTTGCGGCACTTCGGGCCGTACTTTTACATAAATCACGGCGCTGCGCTGGCTCAGCATGGTGCTGCGGATATCGACAATGTTCCAGCGGCCGATGTCCATCGGATCAATCTGCGGAAACAGGCCGCTGAAATATTCATTCAGCTGGCCTTCGCGGATGTCATCATCAAAGTAGGCTTTCTTCAATTTCTCGGGCGTCAGTTTCGGCAGGTCTTCGAAGAAGGCGCGGATCGGCTTGTGCCAGATCACCGCTTCATTCAGACGCAATTCGTGAATCACGCGCTTGCGGTATTCACTGCGCGGAATATCCCAGACGCGCACGCGCTTGATGTCGTTGACATGCCCCATCAGCACCAGCTGCAGACCGGTACTTTCCACATCCGTGGCCTGCAGGACATAAAATTCGAGGTCGCGGTCCGTGGAGAGAATCACACGCGAAATGGAAAACAGCACGTCCTCGACCTTGTCGAGCGCTTCCGGGGAAGGCTCAAACAGGTTTTCGATGTTGCTGATCTTTCCGTTGGCGACAGATTCCTTGAAATCGGTGGCGAAGAGTTTCTTCAGCGGCAGGTAAACGCCGATCGTCTGGTCCTCGATTTTGACTTCGATATTTTCGATGCCGTATTCCGAGCGGCAGATTTCCTGCAGGTGTTCCTTGAGTTTATCAGCCGGGTAGGAAGATTCCTGGGAACAGCCGGCCGCCCCGAAGACGGCCAGCAGGCCCAGAAGCATCCAATTTCGAAAT
>CAZGID010000285.1:0-2331 GCA_964526065.1 uncultured bacterium | reverse complement strand
GCGCAATCGTTCACGTGCGTTGTCCAGCAGCAATGTCCAGACGACGATCTGAATCTGATCAAATTCCGGATGAGGCGCAGTAGAAGTTTCATCAAAGGAATAGATGCTGATTTCATCCGGATCAAATCGCAAGTCGACACTCAAGTTCAGATCCATGGCGTTAAACAGATCCGCCTGACTTCGGCCCTCAATTTCCGTCATCAGCCCGTCCCAAATTTCAAAGGCCCGTTCTACCTCTTCATCTCCCTGAAAATAACGACGGATTGAGTTCCGCAACTCGTACGCTATATCGCGGCCGAAGCCCGGATATTCCACCATCAGGTGATTAAAAGATGGGTAATAGAGCTGAGCAATCACTTCGTCGGCCGTTACCGTTCCCGGGGTCTCTTCATAGTACGCACTCAAAAAATCATTCCATACACGGGTCCGTCCGGTATTTGAAACAGCCGCCGCCCGGATTTTTTCCGTCACTCTCCGGAACATTTCCAGTTCGGGATGCTGCTGAATGACGTCATGGACGTATTCATGTTTCAGATGATGGTGAAGCGCAGGAGCCAAACGAGAACCCGGAAGATCTTCGTTCTCCGGCGACGGAACCGTAATCGCGATTCGCCGTGGATAGGCCGCAAGGCGCTGCAGACTTTGATCCACAATGGCGGGCTCCTGTTCCATCAATGCGGTAAGACGCTGGTCCCAGTCATTTTCGTAACGATCCGGCGCCGCTTGCAGCAATCGCTCCATGGCCAATCGCTGCAGCATCTGCCAGACGGACGGAAAAATGGAGCGGAGACTCGGGCTAAGCCCGGCCTGCTCCGCCGTATAATCCGCCATCACGCTCGTGACGGCATCAAGCATGTCTTCATCCAGCGGTTCCCGCAGCATCGCCAGGGCTCTTTGCGGATCGCTGCGGCTTTCCTGAAATGCATAGGCAACAAGAGTGCCGGCTTCGAACATCAGCCGCGGCAGCACAAAGACGGCAGGATCACTTCGCAAAGTAACTGCCACACGCGTATCAATTGCGCCCGTGCCTTCGGGCCGGAACGGATCGCCGGAATCCGCCAGATTCCGCGCCTCGGAGCGGCCTTCCGGACGCGGTTCGATTTCTTCCTGAATCTGCAGAAAGGGCTCCGGAGTCCGAAGCAGGGATTCCGCGAGCATGTAATAACCAAAGGCACTGTCTTCGAGCGTCAAATTCTCCGCAGCCGCACGGCCTGCATCCAGAACCTGTTTTCGGTTTGATGCGTTTCCGGCCACCTCGAGTATCCTTTCGGCCCCCGCCTGCAAATCGATTTGTTTATTCTCAATGGGGATCTGAATCATGGGCAAGCCTTCGTCCTGCTCTACGTCTTCCATGGAGGGCGATTCAAAAACAACATGGACAACCCGGCCGGCATCGCGGTGCAGCGTCGATGAATACTCCACTTTCGGCTGATCGCGAATCTCGGGATGGGCTTCGCGGTAAAGCTGCATGCGCAGATCGATCAGATCTTCTTCCCATTCCGCGATGCGGGTTCCCAATTCATCTGTCACAGGTGTAATATCCGTACGCATCACGGTGCGGCCTTCGGCGTACTGAAAAACCCATTGCCGGAACTTTCCGAGAGTATCGATGCCGCGCTCTTCCACCGCCGCACGAATCTGTTCATAGCTGAGCGGTTTGACATCGGGCCGCTGCTGCAATGCCTTCAGATCCTCCCACTCCGGATTCATCTTTCCGGCTACATAACTCAGAATATTACTTTTGTAAGTTTCCGACTGCCGCATGGTCTTTAAAAGATCCAGCGCATCCTGCACCCGCCGCATCTCTCCCCATTTCGTGACACCGCCCACAGTCACCACGGCACCGGGCTTCAACCGGTTCGGATGCACTTTTCCCGTGCGTGAGAATCCATGCGTAATCGCCACCACAACCTTATCGGGATAAAGCTCGCGGTAGGTCGGCACTTCCGCCTTCCCCAGCAAAACGAGGGCATCTGAATTTTCAAGCCATTGATCCAGCGTTTCACGGCCAAACCGGGCCAGCACTTCTTCCGGGCGGTGAATCACCGTAATGACTTTTCCCTTCAAGCGGGCACCGGCGACAGGCGTCTCCTGTTCTGCACCATGCAGTTCCACCACATGAACGTCGGCCTCCGCCTTTTCCGCTTCCGCAACGAATTCCTGTAAAGCCTCCGGATCTTCCAGCCGCTGACGAATGATGCCGGTGGAGTGCCCTTTGACGTTCGGTAAATTCCGGCTTAGCTGCCCCGTAATCGAATTCGGTACCACATGCTGCAGAGTAAACGCCGGTAATTGCCGGCCGCTGTTCTCCCAGCGCTTTCTCAATGCCTG
>CAZGID010000284.1:0-2335 GCA_964526065.1 uncultured bacterium | reverse complement strand
GCCGTGGGATATCGGCGAAGGCGGCTATCAGGTGGGGAATTTTCCTGCGGGATGGGCGGAATGGAACGGAAAATACCGGGATGCGGTGCGTCGTTTCTGGAAAGGCGACCGGGAAACGGTCAATGAGTTTGCGACGCGCTTTTGCGGCAGCAGCGATCTTTACGGCGATGACGGCCGCAAACCGCATGCGAGTATTAATTTCATCACGGCCCATGACGGTTTCACGCTGCGGGATCTGGTGTCCTACAATGAAAAGCATAATGAGGCGAATCAGGAAAATAATCAGGACGGCTCCAATGATAATTTCAGTTATAACTGGGGCGCGGAAGGGGCTTCGGATGATCCGATTGTGGTGGAACTGCGGGCCCGCATTCAGCGGAACTTCATGATGACGCTCTTTTTGTCGCAGGGCGTGCCGATGCTGCTCGGCGGTGACGAATTTGGCCGCACGCAGGGCGGCAATAACAATGCCTATTGCCAGGATAATGAAATCAGCTGGGTCGACTGGAATTTGAAAGAAGATCAGAAGACATTTCTTGCTTTCGTGAAACGCATCATTCATTTCCGTCAGCAGGAGGCCGCCTTCCGGCGGGATGATTTTTATCACGGCCATCCGATCCGCGGCGGCGATTTAAAAGATATCAGCTGGTGGCTTTCCACGGGCCGCGAAATGACAGAGGAATCCTGGAATAATCCCACGGTGCATGCCTTCGGCGTTTGTCTGGCCGATCATGACAACCGGTTTTTTTATCTGATTTTCAATCCGCAGCCTAAAACCGTGCGCTTCGGTCTGCCGGAAGTGCTTCGGCAATGTCCGTTTCGCCTGCTGTTCGATACGGCGCACCCGGAGCGGTCGAAAACTGCGGCGCTGAAACGCTACGATTTAGCGGCGCATGCCATGGCGGTTTTTGAAGCGACGCCGCCGCCACCGGCGCCACAGGGGACAGGCACCTAAAAAGGGGACAGTAACGAGAGATGGAACATCTTTCGTTTTTGCAGGACCTGGCAATCGTGATGACGGTCAGCGCCGTCATGACCGTTCTCTGCCAGGTGATCCGCCTGCCGGTGGTACTCGGCTACATTCTGGCCGGGCTCGTCATCGGGCCTTACACGCCGCCGTTTCCGCTTATTACCAACATCCACAGCATTGAAACCCTTTCTCAGCTGGGTGTCATTCTGCTGCTTTTTTCCATCGGCCTGGAATTCAGTTTTTCAAAGTTATTCAAGGTCGGATTTGTTGCCTTCTTTACGGCCGCTTTCAAAATCCCCCTGATGATCGCTTGCGGTTATGCTTTGGGCCAGCTCTTTGGCTGGAACCGGATGGACAGTGTGTTTTTCGGCGCCATCCTGTCGATTTCCAGTACGACGATTATTGCCAAAGTTTTACTCGAAATGAAAAAAATTCAGGAGCGATTCTCACAGGTGATTCTCGGCATCTTGATCATCGAAGATATTGTCGCCATCATTATCATCGCGCTGCTTTCGGGAATTGCGTCCACCGGTGTGGTGGACCTTACGGAATCCTGGGTGGCTTTCCTGAAGGTGGGCGGGTTTATGACCGGCGTGCTTGTGCTGGGATATCTTCTCTTTCCGCCGCTTTTATCCTATCTGGAAAAAAGAGCTTCATCGGAAACGCTGATTGTCGGCGTGCTCGGTTTGTGTTTCGGCGCAGCGTTTGTCGCCGAAATACTGGGATTTTCAGTGGCTCTCGGCGCTTTCCTTGTGGGTGCCGTAATGGCGGAAACGCTGCAGGCGCGGCTCGTCCGCGAAAAAATTGAACCGATCCGCGATATGTTTACGGCTATCTTTTTTGTCTCCGTCGGGATGCTGATTCAACCGGCCTTACTAATCCATTATGCGGTTCCGGTGGCGGTCATTACCGTGGTTTCGGTGGCCGGAAAAATTATTATTTGTTTTATTACTAATTTTCTGGCGGGGCAGAGAAGCGAAACGGCGCTGCGGGTGGGAATGGGGCTGGCGCCCATCGGCGAATTTTCGTTCATTATTGCTCAGTTGGGAAAGACCACCGGCGTGACCAGTCCGTTTTTGTATCCGGTCGCCGTTTCGGTGTCCGGTATCACAACGCTGATTATGCCCTTGATGATGCTGCAGTCCGGCCGCGCGGTTCAAACGGCGAGAAAAATCTGCCCGGAACCTTTGGCGATGATGTTTGGGCTTTATCCGGCCTGGATGGAGCGCATCGGCGGCTGGGCGTTTCAAAGCGAGCGGATTCAGGCGGTATTCCGCGAAATTAAAATTTATCTGCCTCGTTTGCTCATCTACGGATTTGGCGCTTTTCTCTTATTTTGGGGACTGGTTTATGCGGAAGCGCGCT
>CAZGID010000283.1:0-2338 GCA_964526065.1 uncultured bacterium | reverse complement strand
TGAATCAAGGCCTGCGCCGAGCGGATCATCGGGACATCCTCAAATTGAAAGTTTTCTTCAAGGACCTGCAGCCGGTCCGGCAATTGATCAAACCGGGAAATGTTATCCTTAAAAATCGGCAAGACCCCCAGCACAAGGGCATCTTCGTACGGCACATCGGCATATTCCCGCAGATATCGCAAAGCCAGACGCGCAAAATCCTGATCCGAAAGCCGGCGCAGATGTTCGCCATTGACCCAATCGAGCTTTTGCGGATCGTAATTCGAAGAGGAACGGCTGACGCGCCCAATATCAAACTCCGATTGCAATTCCGTCCAGGTGAGAATTTCACGATTCTCGCCCGGCGACCAGCCGAGCAGCGCAATGTAATTGGCAAACGCTTCGGGCAAGTAGCCCGCCCGGCGAAATTCCCGCACCGATACAGACCCCAGTCTTTTTGAAAGCGGCTCGCCGCCCGGCCCATGAATCAAGGATAAATGTCCATAATGCGGCGGTTCAAAACCCATCGCCTTCATCAGCAAAATATGCTTCGGAGTGTTGGACAGATGATCTTCACCGCGAATCACGTGGGTAATTTTCATCAAACCATCATCGACGCAAACAGCCAGATGAAATGTCGGGGTGCCGTCCGCCCGCTGGATGACGAAATCTCCAACCATGTCATCCAGATTAAACGCCACATGCCCGCGCACCAGATCCTCGAGCTCAAGCTGTGGATTATCGATCCGGAAACGGACGGTGGGGCGGATTCCCTGGGCTTTTCTCTTCTCAATTTCTTCCGCAGAAAGATCACGCCCGCGATTATCAAAACGAGGCGGACGCTTTTCAAGCATAGCCAGCCGCTTCATTTCCTCCACCTCGGCTTCCGTCACATAACAATAATAGGCACGGCCTTCCTGAATTAATTTCTGGATATATTTTTCATAGAGCGGCATTCTCTCGGACTGCCGGTAAGGTCCATATTCTCCCCCTTTTTCCGGCCCTTCGTCCCAGCGCAGCCCCATCCAGAGAAGATCTTCAATTTGCGAGAGATAAAACTCATCGGTGGACCTTTCCCGGTCGGTGTCCTCACTGCGGAGAATAAACTTGCCGTCATGACGCCGCGCATAAAGATAATTAAACAGCGCCGTGCGGATGTTTCCAAGATGCAGATATCCCGTGGGTGATGGAGCAAAACGCACTCGAACCGTCATGATTCCCGCCTCATCGTCACTAAAGCGTCACAGCCAAGGGCCAGCCCTTCACCTTCCGGCCCCAGACCTTCTGCCGTTTTTGCCTTTAACGAAACACGGCTTTCCGTCAGACGCATCATTTGAGCAATACGTTTCTGAATTAACTTCTTTTTTTTGCCAAGCTTAGGCGCTTCCAGCGTAAGAACTGCGTCAACGTGCACAGGCAGCCAGCCCTGCTTCTCGGCACGATCCAGTGTCCATTTCAGAATCTTCCGGCTGTCCAGATTCCGGAATTTTTGATTTTTATCCGAAAAATAATCACCGATATCACCTTCCGCCAGCACACCAAGAATGGCATCAGAAATGGCATGGAGAAGCACATCTCCGTCTGAATGCCCCAAAGATCCCTTCGTGAACGGAATTCGGACGCCGCCAATAATCAATTTTCTTCCGGAAACCAGGCGATGCCTGTCCTTACCGATTCCAGTCCGGATTTCATCCGGAATTTGTTTTTGGAGAAAAGCTTTCATCAGAAGAAAATCGTCGTAATTAGTAATCTTGGGATTCCAGCTGCGGTTCTCGACAAGAAGTACTTTTTCACCGGCCGCTTCCATGAGTGAGGCTTCATCCGTGGCCAGCATCGCCTGTTCCTGAGTCCGGTAAGCCCGCATCAGAACATCCCGCCGTAATAATTGCGGCGTCTCCGCCTCAAACAACATTGACCGATCCAGGGTGCGGTTCACATAACGCCGCGCCGTATCCGCCATTTTTATTGTCGGCACAACCGGCTTTGCGAGAATGGCCGCTTTCACAGTCGGTTTTTTGCATGTGGCAAGAAGACGCTTTACCGCATTCGCATCTACCAGCGGCCGGGCTCCATCATGAACCAGCACCCACTGGGATCGCCCGCCGGATCGCAAAGCATTCCAAACCGATTCTGACCGCGTTTTACCGCCGGCAACCCAGCAAACCTGCTTCAAACCAAAGTCCTGATTCCAGCGGCGGACACGGGGTAAAAGACGGGAAGGAACCGCTACGATTATGCGGCCAATTCCGGGACAATCACGAAAGCGTTCCAGGGTCCAGACCAGCAGCGGCTTTCCATCGATCGAAAGGAAAAGCTTGCCGTCTTTAGAACCCGAAGTCTGGCGCCTGCTGCGCGCATC
>CAZGID010000282.1:0-2340 GCA_964526065.1 uncultured bacterium | reverse complement strand
GTGCGTCACTACCGGGTCGTTACGGAAGAGGAAAGCGAAGTCGTGCTCCGTGCCCTGGCCCGCGAAACCTTTGATCTGGTGTTTCTCTCTACCGACATGGAACGTGTCGGCGGCCGTCTTTTGATCGAAAAGATCCGGGCCGAAGCGCATCTGTCGCAAATGCCCGTTATCATGATGACCCAGGAAGAATCCATCGCCGAACTGATTCTTGGCCATGAGCGCGGCTTCGATGACTTTCTGATCAAACCCTTCACGCCGCTTGTTTTGCAGCTGCGCGTGGCCCTCAATATTGCGCGCAACCGCGTGCGGACCGAGGCGAATGCGCTTACGGGGCTTCCGGGAAATTCGGCCATTGAAGAAGCCATCCGCCGGCGGATCGAAAGCGGGGAAAAATTTTCCGTGCTCTATATCGATATCAATCATTTCAAATCTTTCAATGACCGTTACGGATTTGCCAAGGGGGATGATGTTATCCGCCAGACCTCCCGGCTGCTGGTTCAGACACGAAAGGCGGTTTGCCCCGAAGTAGACTGCTTTCTCGGACATGTCGGCGGCGATGACTTTGTTGTCGTGCTGGGAGCCGAGCATGAAGAAAGTTATGCCCGCCATTTCATCGACGAATTTGACCGCATCATGCCGACTTATTACAGCGAGGAAGACCAGAAGCGCGGCAACATCGAGATGACCAACCGCCGCGGCCAGCATGAAACCTTCCCGCTGATTTCCTGTTCCATTGCCGCTTGCACGAACCTTTACCGTCCGTATCACAATATCGGTGAAATTGCGCGCGATGCAACCGAGGTGAAGTCTTTCCTTAAATCGCAGCCCGGCAGTCATTATCTGCGCGACCGGCGTTCGGCTCCGATCCGGGAACTGGAGCAGGCGGCAAACCTGCTGGCGCCTGAAATGGAGCAGGTGAAACCCAAGCGCCGTCCCGCGCGCGTGGATCCGCTGGGACAGATTTTATTGAGTGCCGGTTTGATCGACGAAGAGCAGCTTTCGCGGGCAATGAAACGTCATATGCTGACCGGCCAGCGGCTGGGGCAGACGCTGATCGCCATGAATCTCGTTCGCTCCGAAGATGTGGGCAAGATGCTCGAGAAAAAATTGAATGTGCCCTATGTCAGCCTTCGTCAGCAGAAACCGTCCCGGCAGGCCCTGCGGCTTTTCAGTGCGGATTTTATGAAGTCCCGCCGTGTGGCGCCGCTTTCGATTTCCGGCGGGCAGCTGCGTCTGGCGATGTGCGATCCCTTTGATCTCAAAACACTGGATGCGATCGAACGGATCAGCGGAAAAAAACCGGTTCCCTCACTGGCACTCGAAGATGAATTCGAATATTTCCTGGAACAGTTTCTCGAAGACCGCGAACAGGAGGCGCTGGCCTCATGACGGCGATTGTGATGCTCTCGCTTTCGGCGGCGGCTTATCTCGCGGCTTTCTTTCTGCATCTGGGCTCTTTCCGGGATCCGGCGGCACGAACGCACCGGCCGGGTTTCGCCTTGATGCGGGTTGGTTTTCTGCTGGCGACTTTTTATCTGGTGACCGAGGCCGTGCGGCGCGGCGCCTTTCTGCCGATCGCAGGCATGTCCGAGGCGCTTGCCTTTTTTGCGTGGTCCCTCGCCTTCGTCTATCTCGTGCTGCTCGTCAGTGCGCAGATCGATTCTTTTGGCCTCATTCTGACCCCGGTTCTGCTGTTGTTTACGGCCGTGGCGGCACTGACGGCGGTGCCCGGCAGCGGCGGGTATCAAGTACCGCCGAATCCCGTTTTCATGCTTCATATTCTGGCGGCTTACTTTGCTTATGCGAGTCTGACGATTTCTTTTGTCGCTGGAATTTTGTTTCTGATTCAGTCCCGTGAGCTCAAGGCGCGGCGGGCGGGAACTTTTTATCACAAACTGCCGTCGCTGGAGAGTCTGGAAAATCTGATCTATCAGCCCATGATCTGGGGTGCCAGCCTGCTTCTGGCTGCGGTGATTCTCGGCTTTGTCTGGTCGCTGACCGCTTTCGGAGAACTCTGGCTGCTCGATCCGAAAACGCTGGCGGCATCGGCCACTTCACTTTTTTATTTCTTTATTCTTTGTCTGCGCTACCGGGCCTCTCTGCGGGCGCGCAAGGGAGCGCTGCTGGCGCTGGCGGCATTTGCGCTGGTGATTTTCAGTTTTGTCGGCACCCGGTTTATCGAAGGATCGCACGATTATCTGAGGGGTACATGAGTTTTTTTGTTTTTGGAGTGAATCACAAAGAATGTCCGGTGGCGGTGCGGGAGCGCCTGCATTTGTCGGGTACGGCGCTTGAGCAGGCGCTGGCAGGCCCAGAGGATTGCCTCTCCGTCGATATTTT
>CAZGID010000281.1:0-2355 GCA_964526065.1 uncultured bacterium | reverse complement strand
TACTGAGGAACGCGTCATTTTACGGGCGGCCTATCGGACGGGGGATCTGATGCCATTGGACCAGCTTTTTTCCGAACAACGGGGAATGTCCGAACTGGAGCCGCTTTATGCGGGTCTTTTTTATGATCAGTCCTATTCTGTGGTAAAATTCCTCGTTCTTAAGCACGGCATGTTTAAAATCAAGGAGTTGATGAAGGCCTTCGCCGAGGGCCAAGATTCCGATGAAGCCCTGCGGGGTGTACTCGGAATCCCGATCGATCATCTGGATGCTGAATGGAGAAATACACTTTCCGAGAGCTCGCTGTAAAAGACGTTGCTGCTGAATTTCCTTTCCTGAGCCGTTACCGGATGTCAATCGATGATCTTGCCGCTTCTATGGATCGGTGGGGAATGGTTTGCCCCGTATTAATCCAGGATCAAAAGGAACCGGTTTTAGTTGCAGGGCACCGGCGTCTAGAAGCCGCGAAAAGACTGGGATGGGATTTTGTGCCGGCGGCTGTATTGCCTCCGTCAATTGCCGTAAAAGACATTTTTTTGATTTCTCTGGTTTCTAACTGGCGTCAGGAATGGGATGAGGTCGACCGCTTACGCGGGCTGAAGCGCGCGCGACAGGATTTTGGTTTTTCGGAAGATGAAATTTGCAGGGAAATCCTGCCTCTTTTAGGGTTGGTTCCGGAATTCCATGTCTGGCAGATTTACCGTGATTGTCTGGATATGCCGCTCTCTTTATGGGATCAGCTAGCGGCGGGCAAGCTGCCATTTCGTGGCATGGTGGCGTTGTCCGTTTTGTCGGTCCAGGATCAGTGCCGGTTTGCGGTCCTTCTTGATAGAGCCGCCCTGAGCGCCAGCGATATCCGCCTTGCGGCGGAATGGCTGCGCGATCTCATGCGCTCCGAGAGAGTGGGGTGGGAGACCTTGTTTGCGCGAGAAGTGTGGCGTTGGAGTGTGGATAGCCCGCTGGATCGCGTTCAATTTGGTAAACGCTGGATGGAAACGCTTCGCCTCATTCGGTTTCCCCGATTGGCTCAGGCAGAAACGAAATTTCGGGAGAAGAGCCGGGAGCTGAATGGACGGGAGACACGGTTGCGGGTCGAACCGCCGCCTTCTTTCGAAGAGGAAGGCTTTTCCATTCAGGCCCGCATCCGCAATGCCGCAGAGCTCAAAGCCGTGATCCGGGAGCTTTCCAAGCGGGAAAATTATCTTAACTCGTTATTTGACATCATGTTATGAGTTCTATACAATCAACGAATTCACAACGGATAAGAAATGCCCAAAATCGTATTTATTTTTGCATTGCTTTTGTTTGCTGTCCCGGCGTCTGTCTATTCTCAAGACGCCCAGGTTAGCGCGGTTCTCGACAAGCGCCAGGCCGAAGTAAACGAAGAAATCCATCTGACGCTGCGCATTACCGGAGCACAAACCAATCTCCAGGCGCCGCGATTACCTCATTTTGAGGGCTTCGAAACGTTTTATACCGGCCGGTCGTCGCACATCACTTTTGTCAATAATGTTTCAACGACCAAGGTGGAATTCAGTTATGTGCTGGTTCCCCGGACGGCCGGATCTTATACGCTGGCGCCGATAGAAGTCATTGTGGGAAGTGATCGGTACCAGACGTCGCCGATCCCGATTGAAGTGAGGCCGGTCGCAAACGCTCCAGCCCCCTCGCGGCCCGTTCCTCCGGTATCCAATCCCGCGTTGCCACCCGCGAATGTGCAGCAGCCCGTTCAAGAGCCGGCCCCGACCGTGATGCCGGAAGACAGCAATATATTCGTTAAGGCCTGGATCGATAAAAATGAAGTGTATCCCAATGAGCAGGTGGTTTTGACCTATTCGCTTTATACCCGGTATGACACCCGGTATGAAGGATTTGCCGAAGAACCAGAAATGAGCGGGTTCTGGATTGAAGAATTTCCGATGGAGCGGGATATACGGCGTGATACGGTCCGGATTGACGGTCAGCGTTACATCAAGGCAGACATTCGTAAAATTGCGCTCTTTCCGACGACGGCATCGGATTACACCATTAAGCCGGGCGCCATTAAAGTTTCGGTGCGGCAGGAGCCGCAGTCCAGCAGTATCTTTGACGAATTCTTTGACGACAGCTTTTTTAGCGGTTCCGGTTTTTTTTCGCGTCGTGAAAACCGCCTTTTACAGCCGCCGCCGTTAAAATTAAAAGTAATTCCATTTCCTGAAGCAGGGCAGCCGGAATCATTTCAGGGGGCGGTGGGTAATTTTCAGATGACGGCTTCAGTGGACAAGAAAACAGTAAAGCAGAATGATCCCGTGACTTTGACGCTGGTCATTGAAGGGAATGGCAATATCGAAACGCTGAAGCCTCCTGTCATTTCGGAT
>CAZGID010000280.1:0-2357 GCA_964526065.1 uncultured bacterium | reverse complement strand
TTTATCATCACATGAAAACTAGCTATATCAGTCAGTCCTCTAGAATGGAGATCTCTGCCCAACTGATCATAGAATTCTCGACGAAACTCTAGTTCAGGAAACACGGTCGTAATTACCATCCCCATTTCCCAGGAGTTCCAAGTTGGGATTACAATCTGATTTTTCGCAATCCATTCCTTCGGATCATCCAAAAACTTCAAAAGCCTCAAATGCCATGGGGTCAATTCATCAATGAAATTCAAGTACATGAGCTGAATATCTTCATCCATGTCAATGGCGAGGGCGGTGTTTAGAATGGCATTCCGAAGCGCGGCAAGTTTCTCCTTTTGATGATTGCGGATAGCCGCCTGAGTTGCATGAACGAGGGTCGTAACAAATGATTCATTTTGGGAGAGGTCTGCGATTTTGAATCCGGCGACCTCTTCTTGAAGGCTCTCTAAACTCTCAGCAATGGACTGGACCCATTCCTCTCGTCGGCGTAAAAGTGGAGGAGCAACTATGGCAGAAAATATTTCAGCGGCTGATCCGCCGAATGGCATTGCTGAAATAGCTGCTTTGACAAAGATGTAAGCCACATCGGCCTTTGTCTGTGATGGCGGGAGCGTTATCTTATCGTTTTTTATAGCTTGGGGGCCATTCATCGGTCATTAGCTTCCTTCCAAAAATTACCAAATTATACCAAACATGAAGTCGACGGTGAACCGCTACTTTTCTCCTGCATTATCAAGGGATAGTTGATTATAAATCAACGTGCTCTATTGACTTGCTATCCAGCGGCTATGTATGGCTGTATATGGGGAGATGAAAAAGGACATCAACCACATAAGGGACTTAGCGGCCAAGGATTTTAAAGCACTCTACGAGGAGACGTTTGGTCCGATTGCGGGTCACTATAACCGGAAACTACTCGAACGGAGATTGGCTTAACGGTTACAGGAATCTGAAAACGGAAAGCTAACTGAAGAAGCCCAAAAACAGCTCGAAGAACTGATCCAAAAATACGATCCCATTAACCGTCATGGATTGAAATCGAAAGGCCAAACCACGGCAGGGCGCGATGCTCGCCTCCCCATTCCCGGCTCCTTTATCACGAAAGTTTATAAGCGGAAAATGATTGAAGTGAAAGTTCTGGAATCCGGATTTGAATACGATGGTTGTCATTATAAAAACTTGAGCCATATCGCAAAAGCAGTTACCGGATCGCATTGGAATGGTTTTATCTTTTTTGGGCTAACTCATGGAAAACGAAAAACAAAAGATTAGATGCGCCATTTACACGCGCAAGTCCACCAGCGAGGGACTTGATGGCGATTTTACGACATTAGACGCACAGAGAGAATCCGCCGTTAATTTTATCGCCAGTCAAAAGCATTCGGGATGGACTGTTCTTCCCCAAAAATATGATGACGGCGGCTTCACGGGTGCAACCACCGACCGTCCGGCGCTGCAACGTTTGCTTCAGGATATTCAAAATAAAAAAGTTGATTGCGTTGTGGTCTACAAGGTCGACAGGTTGTCCCGTTCCCTGCTGGATTTCGTAAAACTTCTGCAGTTCTTCGACGAACAGCAAATCGCTTTTGTTTCCGTCACTCAGCATTTCAATACGAACACTTCCATGGGCCGATTGACGTTAAATATCCTGCTCTCATTCGCACAGTTTGAACGCGAAATGATTTCAGAGCGAACGAAAGACAAAATGGGCGCTGCCCGGAAGAAAGGCCGTTGGTGCGGCGGCCGTCCGCCCCTCGGTTACAACACAGATCCAAAAACGAAAAAGCTGATCATCAATCCCAAAGAAGCGGAGCTCGTCCGGCTGATCTTTCGGCTTTATCTTGAGAAAAAATCCATGCTCATGACAACACGGGAATTAAATGAGCTCGGCTATACAACCAAACGTTACGAAAGTAAAAATGGTTTTACCGGTGAAGTGGCTTTTAAAAACTCGAATATTCAAATCATGATCAATAATGTCACTTACACGGGAAAAGTCCTTTATGAGGGTAAAATCTATCCCGGCGACCACGAAGCCATTATTGATGATGAAACTTTTAAGCAGGCGCAGGAACTTCTACAATCCAATAAACGTGTTCGCGGTGTTTCCAGTCACCGGAAGTTTCAAGGTCTCTTAAGCGGAATATTCCGGTGCGCTTGCTGCAAAACGGCTATGTGTCACGGGTATACGCGGAAAAAGCAGTATAAATACCGGTATTACACCTGCCTTAACGCGATCAAACGCAACCGGAAGGAATGCCCCACTAAATGCATCAGTGCTTTGAGCATTGAAGAAAGATCCTTGGAATTTATCCGTTCACTTTCTCAGGATGAACGGTTGAATGAAGACACATGGCAAGCGTTTC
>CAZGID010000279.1:0-2360 GCA_964526065.1 uncultured bacterium | reverse complement strand
CAGAATTAACTGCTGAATGACACCTGCGCCGAGTCTTCCCCGGCTAATACGATTGTTGATCGCATCAATCTGCCGCCCGATTGTTGCTTTTCGGTCGGTGGCCTCGCGGCGAGCGCGGACATTCAGACTGGCGCTAAGGAAAAGGTTTACCCCTGCGCCTTCTGCAAAACCACGGCCGGAAACAACTACCATACCTTCCCGTGAAAGGTGGCGAATCAAGGCGCGCTCTCGCTGGAGAGTTGCATTGCGGTATTCAGGGATCTGGCGAAGGATCGCATTTGCCGTTTCAACGTTCTCTGTATGCAGTTCTTCCTCGCTCATCCGGCGGCCATTAACAAATACCGCACCATCCCGGAAATCAACACGAATATTTTGCAGCATGCCAAGAATAGCTTTTTGATCGCCATCTCGAAGCACGTTGGCGGGAATTCGTTTATCAAGCAAGGAATCGTCAGAAAGCGATCGCGTTAAATTCAGTTCACCGCGTCTTTGTGCATCCAGCAGGAATTTGGCATGGGCGCGATAAACAAGCCCGGCATCAAAATAAGCCGCACCATACTGACGAGCGATTGTTTTAGCTGCTGTGGTTTTTCCCGAACGGGCTTCACCGACAATATTAATGACGCGATTCGGCTCAAACAATTTAACCGTTTCTTTAAAGACATTAGCCTGGTTTTCAAGGGCTTTTTCAAGATCTTCCGGCTCACTGGATTCGACTTCTTTAAGCATGTCCTTCATGATGCGCCGGATCGGCTCCAGGTCTTCCACAGTGGCGGTTTCAACCGTAACGTTTTCAAGAGACACAAACCAGTCCGCCACAACCTTGTCCGGCACATAGCCCTTTTTCCATGCGCGATACAGCGACTCGAACATGGCATTCGTACGCTGCTCTTTCTCCGGAAGCGTGAAACGGGTCAAAAGGGCGGATTTTAGTTTTTTAATCGTCCCGGAGTCTTCCGAAAAGACATAAAGGGATTCATCAAGCAGCTTGACCAGATGATCGGGTGTAATTTCCGGTTTGAAAATATTGAGAACTTCATGCGCCGGGACAGCGGTGTCTCTTAAGTCTTGTTCAAACGCATGACGAAGATAATTGACATACAACCCAACCTGCTGATCCGCATTTTCAGGATCGGATTCACCCAGCAATACGGCAAGATTTCCAAGCCGCTTGCGTTTTCTGGCGGCTGAATCTTCCGGTACGCGGCGATGACTTCTGACCAATGCGTTTTCACGGCTTTCCTGAACTTCATCGACGACCTTTTGTTCGCGTTCCAAGAGGAATTTAAGACTGGTGGAACGGGCCGGATTTTCACGGGAAGCTTTCAAGGCCGCATAACGGGAAACGTGAGAGACAGTGTTGACGGATCTTCTTCCCAGCATATAGTCAAGATAGGTGTCCCGGTCCGTTGCGCCCAAAGCCGCTGATGTAACTCCAAGCCGGCGCGGAGCATCTTCATCCGATTCAATTACGGTCTTTTCTGTGATTTCAAGCGCCGGAACATCCAGAAGCACATCATTGAGCATTTCAATATCCCGCTCATGCCGCGGCGAATCCATCACAAACGCGCCGATTGTGACATTCATTCGACGATCGCGGTTGCGTTCGGAAAAGATGCGGCTTGTCTCATCCAGAACATTGCGAACTTCTTCATCCGTGACATCATTACGAATAAGGGCTTCCAAGACGGATCCGCGCAACCCGGCCAATTCCTGTCCCTGGGCGTCGGTTGTGATCATATTCCGGAGTCGAAGCTGTTCTTTTAATGTATCGATAAAACTTTTCAGGATACGTTCCGCTTCTTCATGGCCATAGCGGCGCGTCAAACTGTGCATATTCAACTCTGCTGTGTCGGAATCAATAAATCGCGGAAACAGAGAAAGCACATTCGGCATTCTCCCAGCGGGCGCCTGCACGGCATGATCCTGCCAGGCCCGCATGAAAGAGCTGGCATCCAGAAGATCCGGTGAAAGATTGCTTTGTGTTAAAGCAACGGCGCGCTGACCGCGCTGAGCTTTGCGTTCAAACAGCCGGATGGCGTCACGGCCATAGGCAGCGAGACGCAGAAATGCCATTCCCCGGCGGTCTTCCTGATCGACGGTTTCAACTTGACGGCGCAAAACTTGTGGCCCTTTGCGAAGTTTTCGCATTTCATAAATGATCTGCTCGATATTGTAATAAGTTTCGTTGGTATCGGGATCCACGTCGGTACCGATAAACGAAACGCCGCGCTTTCCAAGAACCCAGTGGCTGAAATAATTGCGGAACATATCGGGCTTCAAATGGTTCAATTCGTAAAGAAAGCGTTCAAAGTGCCAGCGGAAGTGAGGATCGTTTTGATCATTTTCGAGAATCTGTT
>CAZGID010000278.1:0-2373 GCA_964526065.1 uncultured bacterium | reverse complement strand
TTGAACAGTGCAAAGCCGGTGCCATTCCTACCGTGCGATCCATGATGGACTGGCTGCGCGATGTGATGCCGGAAAAAGCTCCCGGGATTCTTGAGCGCGCCCGTGAATTATATGAGGGCGATTTAAGCGCGACCTGCTAAAATCCCTGCCATGACTTCCGGCCGTTGGACGGCTTATGACGTCCTCTATGAAGATGAATGGCTTCTGATTGTTCACAAACCTTCGGGCGTGTTGTCCCATCCGAATCCGGTGCGCGGGGAAGGCGGAAAGCCGGCCGGGAAGGCGGCCTTTCTCGGAACCTACGAGTTTGAAAGCCGTACTTTTTCCCGGGAGGGGGAATCGTTGTGGCTGATTCATCGCCTGGATCAGGAAGCCTCCGGGGCCCTGATGGCGGCCAAATCTGCCGATGCGGCGCGTGCCTGCCGGGAATTGTTTGAAAAAAAATCGATTGAGAAATATTATGTGGCCCTGGTCGGCGGCCGGCCGGTTCCGGTGAAAGGGGCCTGGAAAGATTGTCTGGAAGTCCGGCGCTCAGGCGGACGCAAACGGGTGACGGTGGTGCGGGGCCGCCCGAATGCTGCTTTGGAATATAGTGTCCGGAAAAATTTTCCGTCGGCCCGGTTTTCTCTTCTGTCGATTCGCCTGATTACCGGCAAGACCCATCAGATCCGTGTGCAGGCGGCGTCACACGGATGCCCGATTGCGGGCGATGGTTTGTATGGCGACTTTGCCCGCAACCGCAAATGGCGGCAGAATCCCGGAATCAAACGGCTGTTTCTTCATGCCGAAGCGCTGGCATTCCGGCATCCCGGGACCGGAAAAACCATCCGGGTTGAGGCGCCCCTGCCGGAGGAATTGGCCTCCGTTTTGGAAAAATTGCGTTAAAATCGGTGTCTTATTTGCCCCGGTATTTTCTTCTATGATAGAATTTAATCCATGAGACGTTTTTCGAACGATCCCCGCCGCGGAGGCGGCGGCGATCGGCGGCGCCACGACCCTCGCCGGCGGCCGCATCCTCATTCCCAATCCAGTTTCAGGGGCCGTCCTGCGTTCGGTCCGGATCGCGGCCGTGCTCCGGAACGGCGCCAGCCGGATGAAGGCGAACGCCGCTTTTATGCCGGTACGGCCATTGATCCCACGCCGCGCATCCGGCTGGAAAGCGGTTCCCCGGAATTGACCATGCGGGCGATGGACTTGATCTGCCCGATCGGCATGGGACAGCGCGGTTTGATTGTGGCGCCTCCGGGATCGGGCAAGACCACATTTCTGAAGCATCTGGCCCATGCGGTGATGCAGGCGGCGCCCGGTATCAAGTGCTATTGTCTGTTAATTGACGAGCGGCCCGAAGAAGTCACCGATTTCCGGCGCAGCGTGCCGGCAGAAGTCCGCTGGTCGTCGTCGGACGAAGATTATGAAAATCATATCCGCACGGCGAATGATCTCATGCGTCAGGTCTATAACGAAGCCGGGGCCGGAGAAAACGTCGTGGTTCTGATTGATTCGCTGACGCGTTTGTCCCGCGTTCACAATGCCGAGCGGCGGACCAGCGGTCGGACGCTCTCCGGCGGGGTGGATGCCCGCGCGCTGGAATTGCCGCGCCGCATCTTTGGGTCGGCGCGTAAAATCGAGAATGGGGGATCCTTGACGATTCTGGCAACTATTCTGGTTGAGACGGGCAGTCAGATGGATCTGTGATCTTTGAAGAATTCAAAGGGACGGGCAATATGGAAATGGTTCTGTCCCGCGATGTTTCGAACCGCCGTATTTTTCCCGCACTGGACATTAATAAAAGCGGCACGCGCAAAGCGGAGTTGTTGATGGAGCCGCAGGAACTGGAATGGTCCAATAAGATCCGCCGTGTTCTGGCGACCATGGGAACCGTGGAAGCCGCCAAAGCTTTGGTGGATCAACTCGCCAAATACCCGACGAACCGGGAATTACTGGAAGCGATTCGCCGCCAGGCGGAGTCAGGCCGCGCCTGACATTTGTTTCCGGGAAAACCAGTCGTGAGTTTCAAGACTAAGTCCTTGCTTGTCCCGTTTAAATCGATTAATCTGGAATACCGCTTTGGGAAATGTTTTCATTCCTGAAAGAGGGCTTCACCAGAATCCTGAGTGAATCGAAATTTAAACGGAGGAAATACGGGTTATGCAAAAGAAACTTTATGTAGGCAATCTCAGTTATCAGGCAACGGAACAGGATCTGGAAGAGCTCTTTTCCCAGTACGGTAAAGTCCAGAGCGTGAGCCTTATTCGTGACAAGTTTTCCGGGCAGTCCAAAGGTTTTGCTTTCGTGGAAATGTCCGAACCGTCGGAAGCGGAAAAAGCCCTGGCACAAGACGGCCAGTCTTTTCAGGAACGCACCATCCGCGTG
>CAZGID010000277.1:0-2409 GCA_964526065.1 uncultured bacterium | reverse complement strand
CAGACTCGTCTGCCGGGCTGGTTTGAATGGATTCTCAGCTGGTTCTGGTGGCCTCTTGGCCGGCGGTTGGACAAATACCGTTTGCTTTTCCGTGACTTGTTGAATCACGATCAGGAATTCCGTAAACGTTTTGAACAGCACGCCCGCATTCCTTTCAATCAGGACATCGACGGCATGATTCGTTCTGACCGCGTCTTTGCGAAGCTGGTCTACGATTATCTGCTGGAAAAGCGCCGGAATGAAAAGTTGTATGCGGAAGTCACGGTCAAAGCGGAAGCATTGGCAGCAAAATTTCGTGGATTAAATGAGGATGGAACCGTCAGCAAGATTCTCACAGGTGAGGATTTGCTTCAGAGTCAGGCCATCCTCGAACTGGAAAGCGGACGCCCGGTTATTATTAATATTGTGGGTGTCATTGATGACGAGTCCGGCGAAGTAGTCGCTACTCCGGCCAATCGCGGTGCATTTGAAGAAATATCGGAATTTTCATTAAACCGTCTTTCCGTATGGAAGGACGGTCAGACGATTTATCTATCTGATCCGTTTGAGGGCAAAAAGGATCTGGACGAAAATATTCTGCGTTTGAATTATCCGCATAGCCTGCCGGAAGATATTTCGCCGCGTGTCGCGTTACGTGCGCTCCGGTTTATCGCTCAATACAGTCTGGAACCCGAAATGCATACGCGTCGAGTGCTGGAAGAGTTTTTTGCCACGCGTTCCGACGCGCAGGGGCTCCATTTGCTTGCCGAAGACATTTTGCTGCACGCGCCGACTATTGAGGAAGGTCTCAACGTGATTCGCCGTTTTGGAGCGGATGCATATTTGAAGCGAAGCGGTATTGATATTGGAACACTGGATAAGCCTGGCGCCGTTTTGAGAACCACCATTGCATTGCGGGAGTTAAGAGAACGGAACCCGAACATCAATTTCCACATGATTCGTACTCATAATTCACAAATGGCTGTCGCGAGCCCTGATGAATTTGACAGTGTTGATCTTATTAATTTGCTGACAAGCCGTGGTTTGCTTCCCGTCGTTGGGGAAGGGCAAGGCATTGGTGCCCCAGCAGCCGGGCCGGTGGTTCAGGCCGCTGCTGGAACTCCAGGCTATGGCGGAGCGCCTGCGGCCGGGCCTGTAGCTCAAGCCCCTGCCGGAGCGCCGGGATATGGCGGAGCGCCTGCAGCCGGTCCTGTGGCTCAAGCTCCTGCCGGAGCGCCGGGATATGGCGGAGCGCCTGCAGCTGGTCCTGTGGCTCAAGCACCTGCCGGAGCGCCAGGCTATGGCGGAGCGCCTGCGGCCGGTCCTGTAGCTCAAGCCCCTGCCGGAGCACCTGGATATGGCGGAGCACCTGCAGCGGGTCCTGTGGCTCAAGCACCTGCCGGAGCGCCGGGATATGGTGCGACAGCAGCGGCGGCGCCCAGTGTTGCGGCCGGTCGCGCAGGCCAGACCGTACTGAAAACCAAATCCATTTTCGAAGCAGAATTGAGCGCGACGGATATCTTGCTGGGCCGTATCGACAAAATTAAAGACGTGGAAAGCGGTCCGTTCCAGGTCGGAGAAGAAGCCCGGCATTTTATCTTGCGCTATCTGCCGCCGCAGGATGCTGTGGACAGCCGTGATCCTCTGCAGGTTTATCCGGATGAGGCGCTGGATGCAATGATCCGCGACGGACTTCTGCGCCGCGGCATCACCGATGAAGAGACAGTTGACAGAATCCTTAAGAAAGTACGGCAGGTTCGTACGTGGAAGCCGGTTTATCTTAACTTCCGGGAGTTACGCCGGACTTTAACTCCGGAACAATATTTAACGCTCAATATCCGTGCTATGGATATTGCGTTGGAATACGATGAAAAATCTTTCAGCGAAGAAACGCTTCGGGATCGCAATCAAAAGGCTAATCAAAAAGCCCTCGAAAGCAGCGCACCGATTGCCACACCGAAATTGCCCAGAGCGGAACAACTCGACAAAATCGTCATTTTCCTCGGTGAAAATGGCAATGAAGTTCGGGATCTTCTGATGGCTGCTGATTTATTGAAGCAGAATCCGGGACTTACGATCCACATTGTTCCCAAAGCTTCCCGCATCGGGACGGAACTAACCTATCAGGATATCGAGGATATCCTGGGGCAGAAGGATGCCTCGATCCGTACATTCTTTGAGGACCGCGGGATTCGTATCACCGGCCATGAAAAGCTTAAAGAACTTCGAAAACTGCGGAATCAGGGCCGGCTTAAAATTGTAAAAGAAGGCCCCCGCGGCGTGGGCGTCGATCTGCGTCATCCTTCAGAAGAATTGGCTAAAGCACTGTACGGATCGGATATGGTTCTCGTACGCGGAAAAGAGAATTTTGAATCACTCAAAAATATCCGGATGCCCGTTTGGTCTCTGGATGAAGACGGGATTCATGAA
>CAZGID010000276.1:0-2439 GCA_964526065.1 uncultured bacterium | reverse complement strand
ATACGGTGGTTCCGCATTCCGGAAAAATTCTTTCCGGTGGTGTGGATTCCAACGCGCTGCATAAGCCGAAGCGGTTTTTCGGTTCCGCCCGTAATATCGAAGAGGGTGGCAGCTTAACCATTATCGCGACGGCGCTCGTGGATACCGGATCGCGAATGGACGAAGTCATTTTTGAAGAATTCAAGGGAACCGGCAACATGGAGTTGCAGCTCGACCGGAACCTGTTCCAGAAGAGAATTTACCCCGCAATCGACGTAAAGAAGTCGAATACGCGTAAGGAAGATCTTCTGATGGATAAGGATGAGTTGAATCTGGTCTGGCTCCTCAGAAAGGTTCTCAATGAACTGAATCCGGCAGAAGCCATGGAGCTTCTGGTTAACCGGCTTGGAAAAACAAAATCTAATGCAGAATTCCTGCTTAGCATGAAAAAAACGGAGAGATAAAATGAAAGCAGATATTCATCCGAAATACGGCCCTGCCACCATTCGGTGCGCTTGTGGTGCCGTGATCGAAACTCGCAGCACAAAAGAAACTATCGAAGTCGACATTTGTTCTTCCTGCCATCCCTTTTTTACGGGAAAGCAGAAGTTCGTCGATACGGCTGGCCGGATTGACCGCTTCAAGAAAAAATTCGGTGACCGGGTGGCGACGGGCGCGAAGAAAAAAGCTTAAAGGCAGATTCAGGAAGGGCCGGCCGGATTTAATCCGTCCGGCCCTTTTTGTGTCGTAAGCGAAATAACATATGCGATACCGGGAACGTCTGGAAAAAATTAAAAATCGTCTGACCGAGCTTGAGCAGGAGCTTGTGGATCCGGTTGTGATGAAGCAGACGAATACATATCAGGCACTTATGAAAGAAGCTGCGCGTTTGCGTCCGGTTGTAGAAAGTTTCGAAACCTACAGGAAAATCGAGCAGGATATTGAAGACGCGCGCAAGGGTCTAAAGACCAGTGAAGCCGACGATGAAATGAAAACGCTTTTTCAGGAAGAAGTCCATCAACTGGAAATCCAGCTTAAAGGAAAGCAAAAAGAACTCGAGTCCCTGCTGCTTCAAGAGTCGGATGCCAATGCCGGGCGCGACGTTATTGTCGAAATCCGTGCGGGAACCGGAGGTGAAGAAGCCGCTTTATTCGCCTCCGATTTATTCCGGATGTATTCGCGCTATGCCGGCGAACGGGGTTTCCGGGTTGAAATCCTGAGCTCGAATCCGACGGGGAAGGGCGGCTTTAAAGAACTCATTTTTGGGATTACGGGGAATGGGGTGTATCCGGCTTTTAAATATGAAAGTGGAATCCACCGGGTCCAACGGGTTCCTGAAACCGAATCGAGCGGCCGGATCCATACCTCGGCGGTCACCGTGGCGGTTCTACCGGAAGCGGCGGAGACCGAAATCGACATTGAACCCAAGGATTTGCGAATCGACGTTTTTCGGGCTTCCGGAGCGGGTGGACAGCATGTGAATAAGACGGAATCGGCGGTGCGGATCACCCATATCCCGACGGGAATGGTGGTTTCCTGCCAAGACGAGCGGTCTCAGCACAAAAACAAGGCAAAAGCTCTAAGAGTACTTCGGGCAAGGATTTATGAAATGCGACAGGCCGCCAAAGAGAAGGAAATGGCGAAATTCCGCAAGGAACAGGTAGGGTCCGGCGATCGGTCCGGCAAAATCCGGACTTATAACTTCCTGGAGCGGCGGGTGACAGATCACCGAATCGGTTTGACTTTGCATGATCTCGATGATATTTTAGACGGCCATTTGGACGAAATAATAGAAGCCTTGTCTGAAGACGAGCGCAACCGGCGCCTCAATGATGCCGCATGAAGAAGCAAGTCCCCGTACGGCAGCAGGTTACGAAAAGGCGCCCTTTGCAGCGGATTCGGGATTGGCAGCGATGGGCTGAGCAGGAGCTTGCCAGTCTGGGAGCCGTTGAGGCCCGCGCAAGTGCTGAATGGCTTTTGGCGGATATCCTGCAATTGGAACGCCCGGCTTTATACCTCGAAGCGGAGAAGTTTTTATCCCGCTCTAGGGAAAAACTTCTCCGGTCCTATGTGACCAAGAGAAAAAAAAGAATTCCGGTCCCCTATATTACGGGGAAGGCTTTTTTCTGGAATGAGGAATTGCAGATTAACCGCAGTTGTCTCATTCCGCGAGCTGAAACGGAAATTCTGGTAGAAACATTTATCTCCCGCTGTGGATGGCGGCAAACGGATTCTTTCCGTTTTCTTGATATGGCCACCGGGAGCGGCGCGATTGCGATTGCGATTTTGCGCCATTTTATAAAGGCTCATGCGGACTTGGCCGATATCTCTGCGCCGGCTCTTGAAGTGGCGCAAGCCAATGTGGGCCATTATGGTCTGGCAGGAAGAGCGAGCGCAGTTCGGACCGACCTGTTTGAAAAGTTGGCTTCAAGACGCTGGGATGCAATTTTGTGCAATCCC
>CAZGID010000275.1:0-2470 GCA_964526065.1 uncultured bacterium | reverse complement strand
TGGAGGGAATTAAAAAGCATCCGGAAAAGTTTTATGAGAAGGGGGACGAACGATTTCGCAGTCTGGAAGCCGAAGTTGTGGATCTGGCAGATGAGATTGCCTATACGAGCCATGATCTGGATGACGGGCTCCGGTCCGGTTTAATTCAGGAAGATCAGCTGAAGGAAATCGACTTATGGCGCCATGGGATGGCGTATATCGAAGGTAAATATGAAAGCCTCAAGACCGTTCACCGCCGCCGGTTGATGATTCGGCTGATTATCAACCGGCTGGTCGGCGATGTCCTGGAAAATACGCGGCTTCGGATTGCAGAAGCAAAGATCCAAACGCCGGAAGACCTGCAAAGGACAGACCGTTTGATTGTTCGGTTTTCCGACAGCGTGCGCCGGGAACACGCGCAGCTTAAAAAATTTCTCTATGCAAATTTGTATCAACATTCCCATGTTGTTCAAAAGACTGAAAAAGGGCAGAGGTTTTTAAAGGCATTGTTTGAAACGTATATGAAAAAGCCGGAGATGTTGCCCCGGGAAGTGGTTGAAAGAAGTAGCGGGGAAGGGATGCGGCGGACTGTATGTGATTATATTGCCGGAATGACGGACCGGTTTGCTGTGGAGGAATATCGTCGCCTTTTTGAGCCGGAAGAAGTATTCTAGTACAAATGGTTGAAAGCTGGTTTGGATGAGGTCTCCCGTGCGGACGGTGCTAGAGAAATTCATGCTGAATACCCCTTTATGGCAGGAGGGGTATCGCCGGCATATCGTGTCTTTGGCTGCGGGGCCGGTCTGGATTGGTCAGCTTCGCGATGAGGCTTATACAATTAGCCGCCTGGACCGGAAGGGCAATATCTCGCAGAAGAAGTCCAAAAGTTTTTCCAAATGGCTGGAGCACGAAGCATTTCTTCAGGATTATTCCAAACAATTGCTGCGGACGGATAAAAAGAGCGGCAATACTCCCCAGTCCTTTATCTGGCCCGATCAGACGCTTGGGGTGGCCATTGAGATGCGTCATTTCGGGCGTTTGAAGGCGCTTCTTTTTGTTTCGGTCGATGAGTGGAATAACGAAGTGCAGCGGCAAGCCGCAATTCTGGAGTCGTTCATTGCGTCGCAGGTCGAGCTGGCTTATAAAAATTTTGAGCTCAATAATTTCTATGAAACGGTTCATCCGAGGGCGCTGGCCTTATCGACTATCCATTCGGTTCATCGGGTGATCAGTTCTTCGCTTCGGCTGCAGGATCTTCTGCCCCGCATCGGCCGTCTCAGCGCCCAGGTTCTGAAAGCCCGAGGGTGCTCCATTATGCTGGTCGATGCGGATCATGAGTATCTCATCCCTTATTTCTCCATGGGGACCCATGCCCGGCTGGTTCATGCGCAAAGAGTCCGGATCGGAAGGGGGATTCAGGGGAAAATTGCCGCCACCGGAGAATATTATCTGGCTCGACAAGCCATTTCAGTGCCGTTTATCGAAGATGATATCGTGGGGGTTATTGCGCTCTGGGACCGGATTGATGGCAAGCCTTTTACGAAAATCGATCTGGAGATTCTTAAGTCCTTGTCGGAACAGGCGGTTGTGGCGATTAAAAACGCCCGTCTTTTTGAAGAAACCGAGAAGCTGACGCTTGGCAGCATCAAGACGATTAATGAGCTGCTGGAGCTGAGTTTCGGAGGCGATCGCAGCCAGCTCGAAATTTTTGGAAAAATTGTGATGGAGATCGGAAAAGATGTCGGTTTATCGAGCCGGGACTTGCTGTATTTGGATCGGGCTTTGTTGCTGCTCGACACCGGCGCTTTGGCCGTCTCCTGGGAGCTTCGTCAAAAGAAGGGGAAATTGACCAAGAAAGAGATCGCACAAATTCGGCGGATTCCTTCCAAAGGGGCCGACATTTTAAGGTCCATTTCGTCGCTTCAGCCGATTATTCCCATTATTTTGCATCAGCATGAGCGCTTTGATGGAAAAGGATACCCGCAAGGACTGGCGGGAGAGGAAATCCCTATTGGCGCCCGAATTGTTTCTGTGGTAAACTCCTTCATCGCAATGATTTCGAAGCGGAGTTACCGTGAAAGAATGTCCGTCCCGCAAGCCCTCGAAGAGATCCGAAAGAACCAGAATACTCAATTTGATCCGCGTGTCGTGGGCAGCTTTTTAAAGATCATCAAGCGGCCGGAAATTCTTGAAAAGATCAATGCCATTAAATCCAAAGCTAAGGCATTGAGTGCGGCAAAATCCGACTGATCGAGGTGGGTCAATGACGACGCGCAAAGGCATCAAAATCGAAAAGCCGCAAGGAGAACGTTCCTTGCCTGGTATTCCGGCCCCTACGCCGGCTTCCGGTATTGCGCCGGGCTATTACATTCTGCTGGCGGCCTCTTATGGCCTGGCGGTTTGGGCATTATTTCTTGGAATTTCTGCCTGGTAAGGATAATTAACTAATTTACGCATCAGCCGATACACGTGCTGAGGCAACAGAAAGGTG
>CAZGID010000274.1:0-2491 GCA_964526065.1 uncultured bacterium | reverse complement strand
GCCGGAGCATACTTTTTCAACGTCGCGGCATGCCAGCGGTAACTGCGGGCTTCGTTACGCACCTGATCCTGCGTAAAGAGTCGGTCGTATTCCTGTTGAATGCTTCGGAAGTCGCGTTTACTTTCGGTCATCGTCATGAAATCTCCATTCATCGCTGAGGGACAGGGTTTTCGACCTGCTCCCTGTTTCTGCCCTGCTGCAGCTCGCGCAGTTTCGCATATTTCAGAAAACAATAAAAGGAGGAGAGCACATGAAACTGCAGCCCTTCGTAGCCGTCCAGAAAACCGCCTTTTAAAAAATACCGGTCCACAAACCGCAGAAACGGCAGGACCGCCATCTGGTAATAGCCGGCCTTCTCACCCCGCTCGAACCGCATGGCGGCTTCAATGTCGGTGTAATTATGAAATTTCCGGAAATACTCCGCCAGATCGGGAATGCTCTGATGGATGAGCTCGCCTTCCAGAACCCCCACGCTCCCCTTCACGACCACGTGCTCATGAATCGGCTGTTCAAAGCGGCCGCGGTCGCGCCGGTAAAGCCGCAGGATTTTTTCCGGCCCTTCCCCGCCATGCTTCAGATGCCGGCCAAAAAGATAATTCCGGCGAATGACGTGGTAGCCGTCATGCGGCGGCTCGCCGGCCAGCGTCCTGCGAATCGAATCGTGCAGTTCCGGCGTCACAATTTCATCCGCATCAATCGAAAGAATCCAGTTGTGCGATGCCTGCGCGGCCGCAAAATTTTTCTGCGCCGCAAAATTTTCAAAGGGTTGGGAAATCACCCGGTCCGTGTAGCAGCGTGCGACTTCCAGCGTCGCATCCTGACTGCCGCTGTCGACCACCACAATTTCATCCGCCCAATCCAGCGCCTTGAGGCAGGTGCCCAGCTTGTGGGCTTCATTGCGGGTAATCAGGACGGCCGAAACCGGATTCATGGGGTGGTCTCCAGACGTTTTTTTATTTTCCGTCTTTGCAGCAATTCCGACAGCACATGCCGGATCGTCGAAACAATCCCGGTTTCCTTCTGCGCCCAGATCAGAATCGGGGCCATGAGAACTAAATATAAAACCATCTGTATCAAACCCGCTGTCAGAGGTCCCACTGCTGCCGGAATCCAGTTATCAGATATTACCAACGCCGTTGTCATCCAGAAAAATGCGGCGCAAACACGCAACAACAGCCCTAGAGCACCGGTCAAATGGCGTAAACTATAGTAAGCAATTCCGCACAACATCACAAAATATAGTCCATACACTGCGGCCATCAGAGCGGCTACAGATTCAACTGTTCCACCATGCATGAGAGACAAACCAACAATGGAAAATCCGGCCGCCACCAAGATACCCTGTATGGGAATCATCAACCAATGACGCCGAATCGTTATCATATAGTTCAAAAAAACATGCGTTAACGCCATAAAAAAAGAACCCAAAATCAAAAGCCGTAGCGCTGGCAATCCGTCTGTATACTGCGAAAGAAGAAGCCCGACCAGCCACGGAGAAAAAATCCAGACAAAACCGACAAGAAATGGAAACAAAAATGCAATCACGAGTGTTGGCTCTCGCAGATATTTTTCCAAGTCATGCCGGCTATCGCGGCGGGCAAATGTTTCCTGTAAATGAGGGAAAAAGATAATGCCAAACATATTGGGTAACGCATACAAATAATTGCTGGCCATGAGGGCTATGCTGTATATTCCCAGTTCCTCATATCCTAAAAATTTAACAATTAAAATCCGGTCAATGCTGTACATCGCCGTGCGCAGAATGTCCGAGATTAACACGGCGGAACCGAGGCTGAGCAGCGGCTTGAGCCCCGCCATGGAAAACCGGAAATGAAAACGGTACCCGGTTTTGAAATACAAGACGCCGAGCAGGACCACGTAGTGAACCAGCAGGCCGGCAAAAAAACCGTACAGGCCGAATTTCCAGACCAGCGCAATTGTGAGCAGCAAGGTCAGCGCGCTGGAACCAATGTTGAGAAATCCGGCAAACATGAAACGCTTGTGCGCGCGCAGCAGCACCACATACAAATTGTAAAGCCGCTGCAGCACAATGACGGCCGCAATCACCACCAGCCCCACCATCATGGGCGGCACATGCGCGTTCGGCCGCAAAATGACGTAGCCGACGACCCCGGCTCCGACCAGCAGCGTGGTCAGCAGGCTGAACGTAAAGACCAGATCCTTGATTTCATCCGCCTTCTCGAATTCTTTTTTCTCCAGGTAATACGGCACATCCCGCGCCGTCGCCGTCGTCACGCCGAGCCCCGCATGTTTGGCGTAATTCTGGATCACTTGAAGAAACGACCAAATTCCCATATTTGCGGGTCCCAGGAAACCGCGCAACAGAATCCCATTGACCACATCAAAAAACTGGGCCGCATAGGAACTCAAAGAATAAATTGATGCATCTCGAATAATTTCCTTCTTACGAGACATTGGCGCGCTGGCCGGTGCGATCATGTTCGTCGAGCGGGCGCGTGTAGGTGCGAAT
>CAZGID010000273.1:0-2506 GCA_964526065.1 uncultured bacterium | reverse complement strand
TTCCGATTCGAGCTGAAGCCGCACCATACCGGACTTGCGCGTGTGGAAGGGTTCGAAATTGCTTATATCGACCCGGCGACACAAAAAGGGGGAAGTCATTCAATAGATCCCATGGAAATCGAAATTCTGAAACCAGAGAATTCGTTTTCATTACAGTGGCCGCTCACGATTGGTCTTATTTCTGCTGCCCTGATACTTATCGTCATTTTGAAAAACCGACGCCGACGAAATTCACTTCAGATTAATCAAGCCCTCAATGTAAGGGATTGCCATTCCACAGCATCCGGCAACAGTCTTCTCACACTTGGCGAATGCGAACGCGAGCTGCGCCACTTCATCAAGCATTATTATCATCTTGAAGGGCACCTGTCCTCAGAAACGCTGCCGGCAATTCTGAAAGAAAAACGCTTACCGATATCTGAACGTGAAACGATCATCAAACTATTTCACGGGGTGGACGAATACCGCTATAGCGGAAATACAGATCCAGAAGAAGAAAAATCATTGGCCGAGAGCATTTGCTCCTTTCTTGATTCCAAGAAAGCGCTGCAGACTGCTCCGTAATGGATTCCAGCAAACGGTTTTATAACGAAGGAGGAAAGCATGGATGTATCCGTTAAGGAAATAAGCAGCAAAGTCAAAGATGCGCACCCCATACTTCAGGATTTATTAAAGGAGATTGGGAAAGTCATCGTCGGTCAGCAATATCTCGTTGAGCGCCTTCTGATGTCCCTTTTAGCAGACGGTCACGTTTTGATTGAAGGGTTGCCCGGGTTGGCAAAAACACTTTCGGTCAGAACTCTTTCGCAGGCGCTCAACGCTAAATTTCAGCGCATTCAGTTCACCCCGGACCTCCTTCCGGCCGACGTCATCGGCACTCTCGTTTATAACCCCAAAGAGGGCATTTTCACCACCAAACAGGGCCCCATCTTCGCTAATATTATTCTGGCGGACGAAATTAACCGGGCACCTTCAAAAGTCCAGAGCGCACTCCTGGAAGCCATGCAGGAGCGGCAGGTAACAATTGGAGAGCACACCTTTCCGCTGCCGAAACCCTTCCTTGTTCTGGCGACGCAGAACCCGATCGAGCAAGAGGGGACCTATCCACTGCCTGAAGCTCAGGTCGACCGTTTCATGTTCAAGCTGCTGATCACTTATCCCTCTAAAAAAGAAGAAAAGGAAATCATGGAGCGAATGGCTACCAGCCGGCCGGTGGAAGTAAAACCTGTCCTTAAACCGGATCAGATTTTCAAGCTCAGAGACCTTATGGAACAAATTTATGTCGATGAAAAGGTGAAAGATTATGTACTCGATCTGGTCTTTGCCACGCGCCAGCCGGAAAAGTACCGGATGGAAGACCTTCGAACGCTTATCTCCGTCGGCGCTTCGCCACGCGCCAGCATCATGTTGATCAAAGCGGCAAGAGCGCATGCGTTCATTCGCGGCCGCGGCTATGTTACACCCGACGATGTCAAACAGGTGGGCATGGACATTCTCCGTCATCGCATTCTGGTTACCTATGAAGCTGAAGCGGAGGATCTTACTTCTGACCATCTGGTTAAGCGGGTTTTCGACCAGGTGGAAGTGCCGTGATCCCAAAAGAACTTCTGCGAAAAATCCGGCACATTGAAATCCGGACCACACGATTGGTCAACGACCTGTTCGGAGGCGAATACCACTCTGTCTTCAAAGGACAGGGCATGGAGTTTTCCGACGTCCGTGAGTATATTCCGGGCGACGAGATCCGCAGCATCGATTGGAATGTAACGGCCCGCTCCGACAGAGCCTACGTTAAACAGTTTGTCGAAGAACGTGAACTGACGGTTTTGTTTGTCGTGGATATGTCCGGCTCCGAATACTTCGGATCCGGGCAGCGGTTGAAATCAGAAGTGGCTGCCGAAATCACTGCTCTTCTCGCTTTCTCAGCCGTACAAAACCATGACAAAGTCGGGCTTGTCATTGTGACGGATGAAGTCGAAAAGAATCTTCCCGCCAAAAAGGGGAAACGGCATGTCCTGCGGGTCATCCGGGAAATCCTTTACTACACTCCAAAGAGAAAACGAACCAATCTTTCCGCAGCCCTTGAATTTCTTCATCATACGCTCACAAGGAACGCCGTCATTTTTTTCATTTCGGATTTTCAAGATGAAAAATTTGAACGGCCTCTCAAAATTCTCAGCCGCCGGCATGACGTCATTGCCATTCATTTAAAGGACAGGCGGGAAGAACAGCTTCCGGCCATCGGGCTGGTTGAGGTGATGGATCCGGAAACAGGAGAAACTCTATTGGCGGATTTCTCAAGCGGGGCACTAAGAAAGCGCTATGCCGAAACAGCACGCCACAGACAGGCCGCGCTGGATTCTCTTTTCAAGGCACTGAATATCGACAAGATCAGCATTAATGTCGAAAGCTCCTATGTCGAACCTCTCATGAAATTTTTCAAAGTGAGAGAAAAGAGACTGGCATGATCCGAAGACTGATCCTCCTGATTTTCCTGATGTAGATT
>CAZGID010000272.1:0-2537 GCA_964526065.1 uncultured bacterium | reverse complement strand
AACCGCGGGTTTCCACCCAGTCTCTGCCAAAGCGGCGGCGGTACCGGTCCAGAACGGCGGCTCCCTGGGTGCGTTTGGCAATGGGAATCCATTTCTCTCCGCGGTGAAGTATGTCATGCTCGGTGAACGTGAGAAAATGATACCCATGGTCTTTGTACCAGGCGGCGATCATTTCCGGAAAATCGTCGGCGTCACTCCAGAGAGAATGTGTATGCAGATTGCCTTTCCACCAGCGGGGTTCGGGATCCGGCCGCAGCCACAGAAAAACGGCGGCGGCAAGCAGAATGGTCGTCGCAGTGAGAATCAGAATCGCTTTTTTATTCATAGCCGGCCATTTTCCTGGTATTGATTCCAAAACGGAGAAAAAGTTCCCGGTAACGGCGTCGAGCACCCGGAAAACGGCGGAAAAATTCACGGCGCTTAGACCACATCCGCGGAAGCAAGGCGAATGCATCCCAATGCGCCCGCATTAAAATATTGAGACCGGAAAGCCATGTGTGTTTCTGCCGGAAACGCGCCAGCGCTCCGGCTTTATTTCTCCGGGCAAGATAAACTTGAAAAGCATAGCGATAAACTGAAAAGAAGAAAGCTTGTAAAAGCAGCCAGACAGGGAAGTGTTTGAAGGTTATCAACAGGCGATTGCGTTCGACGTGATAGGCCTTCAGGGGCGAGTAGCTTCCGGCCGCTCGCGAATGGCCGTGATAGGCGATGGCTTCCGGCTCATAAATGCATTTTCCGCCAGCCAGCTGAATTCTCCAGCCCATATCGGAGTCATCGCAATACATAAAAAAATCAGAATCAAATCCACCAAGCGTTTCGAATACATCCCGGCGATAAAGGGCGCAGCAACCGCTGGCAGCAAAGACTTCTTCACGCTTGCCATAACGGTCGGCCGGAGCCAGACGGCCGCGGCCGCAGGAAGAACCATCACGGTAAATGGAAAGCCCGGCTACTTCCGTTTTATCCGGTTCTTCCCAAAGGAGGATGCGGCAGGCGCAAGCCATGTAATCAGGATGGCTTTCCAGCGCTGCGGTCATTTGCTCCACGCATTCCGGTGCTAAATAAGCATCATTATTCAGAACGAGGACGTAATCGCTTGCCTCGGCCTGCATGCCGGTATTGCAGGCTTCACCCCATCCGGTGTTGACCTTGTTGCAAATGAGATGCATTTCGGGGAATTCCTTGCGAATGATTTCCGGCGAATTGTCGCTGGAGGCATTGTCCACAACAACGGTCCGGAGATGCGGATAAGTCTGTTCCCGCAGTGATGTCAGACACTTTCGGATGGAGTCGGCGCCATTGTAGTTGGGAATGACGACGAGGACACGGGCGTTATTCATCATACGGTCGATTCGCGGCGGAAGGGGGCATAAGCGGTTTCAAAAAGAAAAAGAACGGCCAGTCCTCCCGTATGCAGCAGGAGCCGCAATAACGAAACGGAAATCTGAAAACGGATTTCGCTGGGAGCCCAGTGAAGCACGACAAAGTAACCGGTCTCGATCATTAGAATCAGTGCAGGAAAAATCCACCGGTATTTCTTCCAGGTATGCGGACCGGAAAGCACCAGAGCGGCTGAGGCCAGAAGCCAGAGCCCCAGCCATTGCCCGCTGGCTTTGAAAGCAAGGAAGCTCATGCTGATGATTCTCGTTTTTTCGGGATCTGCCCATAAAGCATTCCAGTATTCAGGCAGTGAGCGGCCAGAGCCAAGGTATTCACCGCCTTCAAGGCCCAGGAACATTTTGGCGAAGCCTGTCGCCGATAATCCGGCGGCCAGACCTAGTAAAAAAATCAGCAGGGTTTTTTGTTTTACTTTCCAGGGATTTTTTTGTGTTATCAGCAGGCCGCTGAGTAAGAGAAGCATCCAGCCTATAAAAAAAAGCCCCTCATTTTTGGTCCAGGCGGCCAGCCCGGTGCAGATGCCCGACAGAAAAAACAAACGCAGGGAGGAAAAGCGCCGGGCGCAAATCAAAAAGACAGCCGCTCCTGAAAAAAAGAAACCCAGGGGGATATCCGCATATTGGGTCGTGGACCAGAACCGGTACATGGGAACGGTCAGGAAATAACTGCCCGCCAGAAAAGCCACCGTCCAGGAGGCCTGGGTTCCAAGGTACCAGACAATTAAAAAACAGAAAGAAAGAACGAAAAGCAAATCGATAGCGGGCGGCCAGATTAACAGTTCATTTCCGGCAGCATGCCAGCCTGCAGCGATGGCGCCGGGCAGCAGCAGGGGATAATCCGGGTGCGCCCAATCCAGGACCGAACTGAATAGTCCCTGCCATTCGGCCGGCTGACGGTACATGAATTTGGCTTTCAGATTCCAGAAATACTGGGCATCCCAGCCGCCGTAAATGTTCCAGACGATTCTTCCCACGAAATAACGAAAGTAATGAACCAGCTGAAAAGCCAGGAAAATTCCGGCAAGTACCGGCAGTCCCCAACTGAAACGCCGCTCTTTGATTTTATTCTGCAAGACCGATTTCCATTGCCGCCATCCGGCAGATTGCCCCGCCCAGCAGCGCCCAGATCGCCAGTGTGCC
>CAZGID010000271.1:0-2580 GCA_964526065.1 uncultured bacterium | reverse complement strand
CCGGATAATGACTCCGGCCTGATCTTCAATTTTTTCGACAATGTAAGGCGTCACCAGTTTGCCGCCATTGGCAATGACCGCCATGGCACGCGCCACCTGAATGAGTGTGACCATGACTTCATGGCCCATCGGAATGTTATACGGAGATGTTTTGGACCAGCGGGACGGGGGGTTAATAAAGCCAGGCGCTTCGCCTGCCAGATCCACACCGGTGTTGCGTCCGAATCCAAAACGTTTCACGTAATCGTGGAAGACATTCGGCTCCAGCATGGCCGCGATCTTGACCGTACCAATATTACTGGATTTAATGATCACTTCCTGAAAGGTAAGTTTTCCGTAAGGATGAACGTCATGCAGCGTGCGGCTGCCGTAACGGTATTCCCCGTTCTCGCAGTGAATTTCGGTTTCCATCGTCACTTTACCTTCGTTCAAAGCCGCACTGGCCGCCACAATTTTAAAAACGGATCCCGGTTCGTACATATCCGTTACCACACGGTTCCGTCTTTCATCCGGCCGTGAAGCCGAATAGCGGTTTGGATCGAACGTAGGCTGGTTGGCCATGGCAAGAATCCGGCCCGTCTCAGCTTCCATCAAAATAGCCGCTGCGCCTTCCGGCTTCCATTGTTTGACGGCGGCTTCAAGACTGCGCTCCGTCAGATATTGAAGGTATTGATCGATGGTTAAATGCACGCGGTTGCCATCCAGTGCCGGAATCGCTTTGACTTCAAAAGCGCGAATCTCACGGCCGAGCGCATCGCGTTTGGTCAGACGCAAACCTTCGCGGCCTTGCAAATGAGCATTTGCGATCCGCTCCAGACCTTCCAGACCGCTGTTATCCGGATCGACAAAGCCCAGCAACTGGGCCATGAGTTCGCCTTGCGGATAAAAGCGCTTGTATTCGTCGCGGATGCCTAATCCAATTTCGCCAAGTTCCCGGATGGCTTCCGCTTCTTCAAATGTGACTTTTCGCTTAAGCCAGATAAAAGCTTTATCCCGGGAAAGGCGCTCAAGCACCCAGGATTCTTCGAGCTTCAAAATACGGCTCACGTCTTTCGCCACTTTTCGCTTCCGCTCCTGTCCGATCAACCGCGGAACTCCGTAAACGGAAGGAACTTTTAAACTGACAGCCAGTTCTTTACCGTTACGGTCCAGAATCGGGCCGCGAACCGGCGGTATTTCAATTTTGAGATTATGCTGGCTGTTGGCAATGGCTTCCAGGGTGGGGCGGCGAATCCAATGAAGCTGCAAAAGCTGGTAGACGATGACGAGAAAAAAAAGAACAATCAGTGCAGAAAGAAATGCAAAACGTCGCTTTGAGAGCTGAACAGGCATGGCTTTAATTACGCAATTCCCTTAACGGGAATCGGTCTTGGCCTGAGCGACCTGAATCCAGCGGCCGAACCAGTCTCCAAGACCGCTTGCCGGATGAACATCGAGCGGGCGGGAGGCTTCATTCCCCAGATTCAGAGAGGCAGGCATTTGTATAACGTGTATTTCTCTCGGGAAGTCCAGTTTCAGGGCATGTTCCCGGATTTGCTCGCTTAACCGGTACGGCGCTTTCAGGCGCTCTACTTCATACTTCAGATGCCGCGCATAATCTTCTCTTTCAGTCAGCCGGGAAGACTTCTTCTGAATCGAATAGGAAAGGGTAAACAGATTCGTACTCAAAAAAACCTGGATCAGAAAAAGAGATCCGACAAGAGCAATGAATAAAATAAGACGTCCGGAACCTTTCATTTTTACTTTTTCTCCACAACCCGCAACTTGGCGCTGCGGGCTCTTGAATTTTCTATGATTTCCTGACGCTCTGGCGTCACAGGTTTACGTGTAATCCCTTCGGCCTCACCGCCGCGTGTCCATTCCCGAAACTGGTATTTCACAATGCGATCTTCAAGCGAATGAAACGTAATGACAGCCAGCCTTCCTTTAGGAGCCAGCCGTTTCCAGATTTCCAGCAAGCCTTCTTGAAGCGCGCCCAGCTCGTCATTGACGGCAATTCGAAGCGCCTGAAATACGCGCGCCGCCGGATTCCTTCTCGCAAAAGACGGCCGCTTTCCTTTCGGAGCACTGAAAGCTGCTGGTAAAACGGCTAAAAGAGCGTCGGATAAATCCTTGGTCGTTTCAATCGGCTGGCGCGTACGCGCCCGGCAAATTGCCTGAGCAAATTTACGGCTGCGCGACTCCTCGCCGAATTCCCGGAAAAGCCGCTCAAGCTCCTGTTCCGGCAGCCGGTTTACCAATTCCCGGGCCGTCTTTGCCGCATCCGGATTCATCCGCATATCCAGAGGTCCCTCCCGTTCAAAACTGAAACCGCGCGAAGCATCTTCGATTTGATCCGAAGAAAACCCGACGTCTAATATTACGGCATTCAGCTCTTGTAAATTAAGTGAATCCAGTACCCGGCCGGCATTTCGGTAATTTTCATGATGCAGGGAAACATTCGGAAAGGAAGAGAATTTCTGCCGGCAGCGCTCCAGAGCTGCGGGGTCCTGATCCAGAGCAATAAGACGTCCTTGAGGGCCAATCATATCCAGTATGGCGGCTCCATGTCCGCCTGCCCCGGCGGTTCCATCCAGCACC
>CAZGID010000270.1:0-2608 GCA_964526065.1 uncultured bacterium | reverse complement strand
GGGCGATTCCGACGTGCAGGGATTTTATAACCTGGTGCCGGAAGTGGCCGCGGCCCTAAACCTGAATCCGGAACGGGTGCTCGTGCGCAACGATATGGATGGCGTTCTGACCGGCATATTCGCAGTACTGGCAAGTGCCAAGCCGGAGTTTTTGGAACGGACGGGCGGCAATTTCCGTCTCGACTGGATGGGAACCGGACACGGCCATCAGTATGGAATGAATTTACAGCCGATGCCGGGGCCGACGGAAGGCGGGCATGCCTTTGTTGATTTTGGACGGGAGGGGGACAAAGTTTATGATACCGAGGCGTCGACCAGCATTCCGGCACTGCTCGCATTTGCCAAGTCCAAGGGTTTTCCGCATGAATTGCTGGTGGATGCTACGGGGAACGACAATTTTAAGCCGATCGGCGATGCGGCGCTGGAACAGGAGCGCATTGAAGTCGGAACGATGGATGTGGGGGAGGCCCGGTACGACGAAACCCAAAGATTGGCAGCTTTGCAGACGATTGAGCGCTTTGCCAATTACTATGCCCACAACCTGTATCTGGGTTACCAGTTGACGCGCCGTACCGGACACGGCCGCGGCGATATGGTTCTGTTTGGAGGCGGCATTACGCGCGGAGAAACGGGCCGGTTGCTGCGGGACCATACCGCGGCGCTTCTTGAAAACGTTTATGGCCTGACGGATGAAGATTTGCATCTGGAGCTGTTTGCCGAAGATGAAATCCGGTCCGTAATGCCCGAATTTGCCATGACGTCGCTGGATGATATGACGGCGCTGGGCGCCAGTCTGCTGGCGCGAACCGCCATTCAGTCTAAAAAGGAAGCGCTGGCAAAACAGGGGATCGAAGCTTTAGCGTTAGAAACACGCGTGGAGAATGTATTGAAGCGCCGCGGTCTGTTAACGGCCGGGGACGTGATGGCCAGAACAGAAAAGGAACTATTGGCCATGCGTGATATCGGTCCGGCGACGGTCGAGGCGATTTCCAAAGCGCTGGCCGATCGCGGATTCTCTTTGCGTTCGGAAGCCCGCGAAAGCCAGGCCAAAGAAATAGCCGAAGCCTTGCAGCAAGAGGCCGTGAAGCTGAAGCGGCCCGGTATTTCTCTGGAGGAAGTCGAACGCATTCTGCAAGCTGTTAATGCACAGTTGCAGCTTGCTTTCCAGGAACCCTTTCGTTTTGAAAAGTTTTATTTGAGGAATGATCCGGAGAAGCCGCTGGAAACGAGAGTTGAAGAACTCCGGGTTTTGTCGGAAGCCACGCGTGCGGTGGCCGCGGCTTTACTCGGACCCAGCTTGAAAGCCGCCTTAATGGCTCCTATTGAAGGCGATGAGCCGATTTGGAAGCAGTACCGGCTGGTCATTCGCAATCTGCGTTCCCTGGCATCCTATGTTCAGGGATCTCCGATGATGGATGCCTTGCGGCTTCCCGAGGAGCGGTTTTCCAGCCTTCAGGAAGCGCCGGAGTATACGCCGGAAGAATTGGCGCAGATTGTTCAAGCGTATGTGGATTTTCAGCGGCCGACACAGGCGTATGCATTCATGATTCATTACGTTCTGGATGGAAAGGCGGTTATCCGGGAGCGTTTTGAAAAGCCGGTAAAGAAGAAAGAACCGGAAAAAATAGAATATCAGGATGTGGCGGCCGAAGCAGCACCTATTCGGGTAGAAGATCTTGCCCGGTTCATTGTGGAAGAGTTCGAGAGGTCAGAGCAGGCGCGCCGGATGGACCAGGAATTTATGATGCGCCGGCTGGACGCACTGGCATCGGATTATGACATTTACACATCGCGGTATCTCCAGGCCATTAATTTTTTAATCCGCGGCTTGAACCGGAATGAAGACCCGGCTTTCCGGCAGACCGTTATTACAGCGCTAAGCGATTTATTTTCGTTTTCGGAAAATAAATCGTTGTCCCTGATTTTGCAGCTGATGACCCGAGAAGATACGGTTGCCGAAATTCAGAGTCACCTGCTGGAAGATTTTTCCCGCATGCTGACCGAATTGGGAGAGGTGGCGCCGTTGTTGAAGTCACTTTCAGCGAGGGCTGTCCCAGGCGGGGATGAACAGGTCTTGATCGATCGTATCCGCAATACAGTGGCGCAAATTGAAGCTGCCGCCCGTTCTCTTCAGGAATCGGATGAAAGCGAGTTCATTCGCCAGCAGGGGAATGAGCTTGTGGAAGCGGTTGATGCACTGCCTTCGTTTTTCCGCTCGGAAGCACGGCTCTATGATGAGCTGGATCTTCGGGAACATCCCGTCTTTATTACCAGTTATGAAGATCCGCAGACAGACGAAGAAGGGGTCATTCTGTACGTAAATCCCGCTTTTGTTGAGGTGATGGGGGGAACAAAAGGGGATTGGGTGGGAACCCGCTATGCGGATCACTTTCCGGAACTGGCGGATAAATTTACGGCCGATGACCGGCGGGCCATGCAGGGGGAACCGGGAAGTTACGTGCATGAGCTGGAACCGTCGGAAATGTCTGATGGGGTTCCTGCCACAGCCGAAACGGTTAAAGCGGCCATTTTTGATGAGGGGGTTTTTCTGGGAGTCCTCGGCATGTTTCAATCGACGCCGCTGGCTGAAGAGGAATCTCCGGTGGAA
>CAZGID010000269.1:0-2615 GCA_964526065.1 uncultured bacterium | reverse complement strand
CTCACGGCGTCTTCCGCATGAATGTTGAGCTGGATGGCGAGACCATCGTCCGGCTGAAACCCGTCATGGGTTATCTGCATCGCAACCATGAGCAGATTGCCGAGAACATGTCCTATCTCGGTTCCATGCCCTATACCGACCGGCTCGACTATTTCAACTCCATGTCGAACAATTTCGGCTGGGCCATGACGGTCGAGAGGCTGGCCGGCATTGAAGTACCGGAGCGTGCCGAGTATATCCGCGTCATCATGGCGGAACTGACACGCCTGGTCAATCACGTGTCGGTGACCGGCTTCCTGCTCAATGACCTCGGCGCCTTTTTCACACCTGTACTTTATGCTTTCCGCGAGCGTGAAAAAATTCTCGATATTTTCGAAGAAGTGTCCGGCGCCCGCATGATGTGCAATTACCTGCGGTTCGGCGGCATCAAACGCGACCTTTCAGATGAAATGGTGGCGCGCATCCGCGACATCGTGACCCGCTTCCCCCGCTTTCTGGATGAATTCGAAACGCTTTTAAGCAAAAATGAAATCATCTGCATGCGCTGTCAGAACGTCGGTGTGCTGACTCCGGAGCTCGGTATCAATGCCAGCATCACCGGCCCCATGCTCCGCGCTTCGGGCGTCAATTACGACATCCGTAAAATCGACAAGTATTCCGTTTACGACCGTTTTGATTTCCGTATTCCGCTTGGCGTCAAAGGCGACGTGTACGACCGCTACTATGTCCGCATTCTTGAAATGCGTGAAAGCCTCAAAATTCTGGAACAGGCCCTGCGGGATCTGCCCAAGGGCGAAATCATAAACAAGAAGATGGCGCCATTCCTGAAGGCGCCGCGCAATTTCAAGCCGCCGGTGGGCGAAAGTTATGCGCGCGTCGAAGCTCCCAAAGGCGAACTCGGTTATTATGTCGTCAGCAACGGCACACCGCAGCCCTGGCGTTATCATGTGCGCGCCCCTTCGTTCATCAATCTGACGATTCTCGAAGATCTCTGTCTGGGTTCCAAAGTGGCGGATGCCATCGTCATTCTGGGCAGCGTGGATATCGTGCTCGGGGAGGTTGACCGCTGATGTTTTTCGGAGCCGGAATGCTCAAAGGTCTTGCCGTTACCTTTAAAAACTTTGTGGATTCCTATTTCCGCAAGCCGGACGAGGGCGGTATTTTTACGGTTCAATATCCGGAAGAAAAGGCGGTCGTGAAAGAAAACTTCCGCAACTTTCCTTTTCTGGTTTTCGATCAAAATCCGGACGAGCCTCGCTGCGTTGCCTGCGATATTTGCGCCAAGGAATGCCCGCCGAAGTGTATTTTTATCGTCCGCGATTTCGACAAGGAAGGCCGGCCGCTTAAAAAGCCGGCCGTATTTGATATCGATCATACGATTTGCATGAACTGCGGCATTTGTGAAGAAGCCTGTCCGTTTGATGCCATTTTCATGGATCACAATTTTGAAATTGCCAGCGCCGACCGCCAGGGCGACCTGCTTTTCCATAAGGAAAATCTGCTGAAACCCAACACTTACTTTCATTCCATCCGCCCCACCGACGCAACGGCCATCGATACCCGGCTGCGTGAGGCGGAAGAAAAGAAAAAGGCGGCTGAAGCGGCCGCCAAGGCAAGAGCTCAACAGCAGCAAAAGGCGCCACCGCCTCAACCCGGAGAAGGCAAGGAACCGCCGAAGACGCCTCCTCCCGGAAACCCGGCTTCCTAACCGAAGCTCAGGAAAATATGGATCAGATTTTTGTGGCCCTCAAAAGGGGAACGCTCGATTTCCTCGGGAATTTTCTTCCCGGCTGGATGCTCGTCATTCTTTCGATTTTGATGACGATCGGCGTCATTACCGCCATGGGCCCCTTTATCATGATGTACCTCACATTGGCCGAGCGTAAAGTCGTTGGGCGCATTCAAAACCGCTTTGGGCCCAACCGCGTCGGAAAATGGGGCCTGCTGCAGCCGTTTGCCGATGGCATCAAAATGCTCACCAAGGAAGACATTGTTCCCATCGGCGCCGACAAAGTCCTGCATTTCCTGGCTCCGATTCTGATTGTGATCCCGGCCCTTTTGATTTTCGCGGTCATTCCTTTCGGCCGGAATATGACGCCGGTCGACCTGAATGTCGGCGTGCTTTTCTTTCTCGCAGTTTCTTCGACATCGACCATTGCCATATTTACGGCCAGCTGGGCTTCCCGCAACAAGTACTCCCTGCTGGGCGGCATGCGTTCCGTAGCCCAGATGATTTCTTATGAAGTTCCGATGGTGCTTTCGATTGTGCCCGTTCTCATGATAACCGGAACGCTCTCCACGCAATCCATCGTGGCGGCCCAGGGCGGCTGGGGCGGTCTTCAATGGTTTGTCTTCACACCGTGGGGTTTTGCGGCCTGCATCATTTTCTTTCTCTGCGGCGTGGCGGAAACCAACCGTTCCCCCTTTGATTTGCCGGAAGCCGAATCCGAAATTATTGCCGGCTTTCACACGGAATACAGCGGCATGAAATTCGCGCTCTTTTACATGGCCGAATTCATGAACGGATTTACGCTGAGTGCTTTGACCGTCACACTGTTTCTGGGCGGCTGGCAGGGGCCTCTGCTGCCTTCCTGGATGTGGTTCTTTCTCAAAAC
>CAZGID010000268.1:0-2631 GCA_964526065.1 uncultured bacterium | reverse complement strand
TCTGATTTAAATGCCGTTTCTGAAGCCGCTGATGCAGCGGCTGCGGGCCAAAGGGTTCCGGACGCATCTGGAAACGAATGGAATTTTATGGAAGGCGCTCGACGAGGTGCTGGAGGAAACCGATTGTGTGGCCATGGATATGAAGCCGGCCAGTGTGACGGGTGAAAGCAATTTTGATGCGGACCACGAAAAATTTTTGAGAATCGCGCAAAAAAAGGAAGTTTTTGTTAAAATCATTCTTTCAACCGCGCTGCGCCGCGAAGAGTTCGAGGCCGAAATTGATATTGTGGCGCGGGTGAATCCGGAAGTGCCGGTTTTGCTGGTGCCGATTTCCGGTGAGCGCGAAGGGCATGAGGACCCGGCGCTGATGCAGCTGCTGGGCGAATTGCAGCGGTGGGCTCAATCGCGTTTACGCGAAGTGCGGATTGTGCCGCGTTTTCATAAAATTCTGAATATCCGTTAATTTTTCAGGTGCCTGTTACCTGAAAGGAACATGGAGGTCCTGTGAGCCGGTCGCAACTCAGAAAAGTTCGTATCCGCAAAGGTTTTCTTAAAAATGCATTGGGTTCCTGCCTGATTGAAATGGGCGACACGCATGTGCTGTGTACCGCCAGTCTGGAAGACAATGTGCCGCGGTGGCTGAAAGGTGCCGGGCGGGGATGGGTCAGTGCCGAATATGGCATGCTGCCGGCTTCCTGCCGCGAGCGGATTCAGCGGGAATCCAGCAAGGGCCGTCCTTCCGGGCGCACCCAGGAAATTCAACGGCTGATCGGCCGCAGCCTGCGGTCGGTGACCGATATGACGCTGCTGGGCGAGCGCATGATCTGGCTCGATGCCGATGTTTTGCAGGGCGATGGCGGGACACGGACGGCTTCGATCACGGGCTGTTTTGTGGCGATGGGGCAGGCGATCGAAAAGTTGATGCGGGATAATCTCATCACGCGAAATCCGCTAAAGGATTATATTGCCGCCGTTAGTGTGGGAATTGTTAAAGGCGAACCCGTCCTCGATTTGTGCTACGAAGAAGATTCTAAAGCGGAAGTCGATATGAATGTGGTGATGACCGGTTCCGGCAAATTTGTCGAAGTTCAGGGGACGGCCGAAGGCAAGCCTTTCGACCGCAAACAGATGGATCACATGTTGAAGCTTGCCAAAAAGGGAATTTCGCAATTGATTCGTGAACAGAAGAAACACGTGAAACTGCGTTAGTGGACGATGGAACTGCTTGTTGCTTCTACCAATCCCAAAAAACTGATCGAACTTCAAGATGTCCTGGCTGGCTTGCCGTTTCGCTTGAAATCCCTGCGCGATTTTCCGGGAGTTCAGGAAGTGGAAGAAAATGGCAAGACGTTTGAGGCGAATGCGGAATTAAAAGCCCGCGGTTATGCGTCGCAGACGGGATTGCTGACCCTGGCGGAAGACTCCGGGTTGTCCTGCGATGCGCTGGAAGGCGCGCCCGGTATTTATTCGTCGCGTTTCTGCGGCGATCCGGGTAATGATCTGGAAAACAACAAGAAGCTGCTGCGTCTCATGGCCGGGCTTCCGGATAATTGCCGGCGCGCGCATTTCGTTTCGGCGATTGCCATTTGCCGGCCCGATCAGCTGGTCGGTCTTTGCCGCGGGGAAGTGCACGGCTATATCAGCAAGGACATGAAGGGGGCAAACGGTTTCGGATACGACAGTGTTTTTTATTATCCGCCTTTTGAACGGACTTTTGGGGAAGTGGAAGCGGAGATGAAACGGAAGGTTTCGCACCGGGCGGTGGCGCTCGAAAAGGCCCGGGTTCTGCTGGTCACGCATTTGATGAAGGAAACAGCGGGGAAGGAATCTGGTGGGCGGTAGAGGACTCGAACCTCTGACCCCTACCATGTCAAGGTAGTGCTCTAACCAACTGAGCTAACCGCCCGTTCCGGAAAAGAGCAACATCATAAACCGGGATGAGGCGAATTGCAAGATGAACGTTGCAAATTGAATCAACCTATGTTATTGATAGCGCTTTACTTGGAACCAGAAAGAGGAGTTTATGGGAAGAGACCGTAAGAAGAGACTGAAGCGCCAGCGCCGGAAAGCCCGGTTGAAGCGCCGCAAACAAGACAAGAAATCCTGAATTTCGTAAGGGGAAATAGGGGTTGCCTTGGCGCGTCTTCAATTGTAGAATACGCGTTCTAACTTGAGTCTTTTCAGGAGGTTGAGGCAACCCATCAGTACGCAAGGCATGGTTAAATCCAGTCCCGAGGCGCTCGCCAATCTGCGCCATTCTACTGCACACATCCTGGCTCAAGCCGTTCTTGATCTTTTTCCCGAAACCAAGCTGACGATTGGTCCGGCGATCCGTGACGGTTTTTATTACGACTTCGACCGCGACGAGCGGTTCACGGAAGACGATCTGGCGCGTCTGGAAAAGCGGATGCAGGAAATCGTTGAAGAGGGCCAGGCATTCAGTCAGGAGCCGGTTTCTCGCGAGGAAGCGCATCGTTATTTTCACGAGCGCAGCCAGCCGTACAAGCTGGAAATTCTTGAGGGTCTGCCCGAGGGCGGGCCGATTACGCTGTTGCGGGACGGACCGTTTGTGTATCGTTGTAAGGGCGGTCGGATTCAGAATACGAGCTAAAGATCGGGATCCAAGCTCCG
>CAZGID010000267.1:0-2657 GCA_964526065.1 uncultured bacterium | reverse complement strand
CGTCAAACGTCCTTCTTCCACCGTCTGAAGAAGGATGTTAAAGACGTCAGGATGCTCTTTTTCAATTTCATCCAACAGAATCACACTGTAGGGCCTGCGACGCACCTTCTCCGTCAACTGTCCCCCTTCTTCATAACCGACATATCCCGGAGGCGCTCCGACAAGACGCGACACATTGAACTTTTCACCGTATTCGGAGCAGTCGACGACAATCATCGCATCTTCGTCGCCGAACATGAATTCCGCCAGCGCCCGGGCCAACAGCGTTTTTCCGACACCGGTAGGGCCGAGAAAAATAAAAGCCCCGATCGGACGGCGCGGACTGCGCAAACCGGAACGGGAACGCCGGACGGCATGGGAAATCGCCTTGATTGCCTCTTCCTGGCCAATCACGCGCCGATGCATTTCATCCTCCATCCGCAAAAGACGGGCCGTCTCTTTTTCAGAAAGACGGGCCAGCGGCACCCCGGTCCATTTAGAAATCATGGCCGCAATGTCTTCCTCGCCGACCTGAACCTCCACTTCAGACTTGGATTCCTTCCATCCCTTTTTTACACGGGCCAGTTCTTCCTTGGCCCGCCGTTCCTCATCGCGAAGCTTCGCGGCCTTTTCAAAATCCTGCCCCTTAATCGAAGCTTCTTTTTCACGCTTGAACTGCTCGATTTCCGCTTCCAGTTTTTTAATTTCTTTCGGCAGCTTTGTCACCGAAAGACGCGCCTTGGAAGCCGCTTCATCGATCAAGTCGATTGCCTTATCCGGCAAAAACCGGCCGCTGATATAGCGGTCCGACAACTTCGCCGATGCCTCAAGGGCTTCGTCGGTAATTTTAACGCGGTGATGCGCTTCGTATTTATCCCGCAAACCTTTCAGTATCTGAATCGTATCGTCGACCGACGGCGGATCGACATTAACCGTCTGGAAACGGCGCGCAAGCGCGGCATCCTTTTCAATGTACTTGCGGTATTCGTCGAGGGTCGTCGCACCGATGCACTGAAGCTCGCCGCGCGCCAGTGCCGGCTTCAAAATATTGGAGGCGTCAATCGCTCCTTCGGCTCCACCGGCCCCCACAAGCGTATGGATTTCATCAATAAAGATAATCACATTCTCCGTCCGCTTGATCTCGTCCATCACCGCTTTGATTCGTTCTTCAAATTGACCGCGGTATTTAGTTCCCGCCACCATCAAGGCCAGGTCCAGAACCACGATCCGTTTATCAAGCAAAATTTCAGGCGCATCTCCTTCTACGATACGCTGCCCCAAACCTTCGACAATTGCAGTTTTTCCGACTCCAGCCTCTCCGAGAAGAACCGGATTATTTTTGGTGCGGCGGGCGAGAATCTGGATGACGCGCTCGATTTCATTTTCACGTCCCACAACGGGGTCGAGTTTTCCTTCACGCGCCAATTGTGAAAGATCCCGTCCAAATGAATCCAGCGCAGGCGTTTTGGTTTTTCCCCGGCCGGTTGTGCTGGCCTGAGAAATCCCTGAAGAACCGCTGGGCGTCGTCGATCCCAACAGCTTAATGACTTCAGCCCGTACCTTGTTCAAGTCGAGTCCCACATTCATCAGCACATGGCTAGCCACGCCTTCGCCTTCCTTGATCAAGCCGAGCAATAAATGCTCGGTGCCGATATAGTTGTGTCCTAGACGGCGGGCTTCATCCATGGCGAGCTCGATCACCTTCTTGGCTTTCGGCGTAAACGGAATGTCGCCGGAAACAATTGTGCTGGGCCCAAACTGCACCAGTTTTTCAACCTCAAGCCGGATTGTGTCGAGCGAAAGCCCCAGGTTCTGCAGAACGGCCGCCGCAACGCTTTCACCTTCCTTGATCAGTCCAAGCAGAATATGTTCCGTCCCGATATAGTCGTGATTGAAACGCTTTGCTTCTTCCTTGGCGAGAATAATGACTTTGCGAGCTCTTTCTGTAAAACGATCAAACATGATTTCCTCCGTTCTTAAACAACCACTGCATTTATAAAGAAATATCCGTCAACTGTTGACGAATCATCTCGGCCCTTCGTGCATCGCGTTCCGTGGAACTCAATGCCTTCTTTGTTGTTTTTTGCAAATGGGCCGGCTGCACTAACAAAAAAAGGTTATTAAGCGCCTGCGGCGTTAAATTCGTCTTAATCAGTCCCTGCGAAATACCCAGCTGAAGCAATGACAGCAGCTGGGTTGCCTCTTGCGAACTCATCACCCGAGCCGACTTCAAACTCCCCAGGGCACGCCAGACCTGATCTTCATAGCGGGTCCGCTTTTTATCCTTCAGATATCCCCGCGCTTCCCTTTCATGCTCGATCACCTGGCGAATAACACACTCAAGATTATCGATCACTTCCTCTTCTTTCTGACCTAAAGTTATTTGATTTGAAAACTGGAACAGATTTCCCGTGGCCTGAGTCCCTTCTCCATACAGGCCCCGGACCGCCAAATTAAGCTTCGAAAGTGCCTGTAATACTTTCTGGGCCTGCTTCGTAAGCACCAGCCCCGGCAGATGCAGCATGCACGAAGCCCGCAGACCGGTTCCAACATTTGTTGGGCAGGCGGTCAGATACCCGAGATTCGGGCTGAACGCATACGTCAGTTTTTTTTCCAGATCATTGTCGATTTCATTCACAATCCGCCAGGCTTCCATCAAATTAAAACCCGACTGAAAG
>CAZGID010000266.1:0-2659 GCA_964526065.1 uncultured bacterium | reverse complement strand
AATCGGCGGGGATGCCCTGACCTATCACATCAACGTTCCCCAATGGTTTTTGAAGCAGGGTTCCCTGAACCCAATCCGCTTTGATGCCAATTCCTATTATCCCGGCTTCATGTACAACCTCTATGTGCTGGGCCTGGCGACAGGCGGTATTTTGACGGCAAAACTCTTTCATTTCGTTTCGGGCGGACTGCTCGCGTTGCTCGTCGGCCGGATTCTCGTCCTCGAAAACACCGGCCGCACCATCGCCTTGTTTACCGCCTTGGCGGTCTGGGTAACGCCGGCGTTTTATAATCAATTCTCGACCACGTATGTGGATGGCACACTGGCCTTCTACACGCTGGCCGCCCTCTGGATTTTTTTGCACGCACTGGAATCCAGAAAAAAAGGCGCTTTTTTACTGGCGGGCTTTTTGCTGGGCTGCTCTATTTCGATCAAATACCTTGGGCTTTATTCCGCCATCGCGATCGGGGTCATCGGACTATTGTCGTTTTTCAATCATGAACAAAATAAAATGATTTTGCTGCGCAATGGATGGATCTGGACCGCCGGCATTCTCGCCGGATGCGGGTACTGGCTGGTCCGGAACTGGCTGTTGCTGTCGAATCCGTTTTATCCCTTCTTCGGCCGTTTTTTTGCCGGCACGGCCCAGCGGCCGCCGTCGGATCATCACCTTTTCGGCACGGGGCATCACAGTGGGCTCGATTTTCTGCTCAGCTTCTGGAATATGTTCTGGATGCCGAACCAATTCGGCAGTTTCACCAATCGCATTGGGATCGCCTATCTTTTTTTCTTTCCATTGCTGCTGATCGCTGCGGCTTTGAACCGGCGCGCCCGACCCTATACCGTTTTTTCGATGATCTTCCTGATTTTCTGGTATGAAATGAGCCGGGCCGACCGCTGGATGATGCCGGTCTTGCCGGTCCTTGCCGTGGGCGGCGCGCTGGGCCTTCATGCGCTGCGGAACCGGCTGCCGGAGCGATGGAAAAAATCTTTGCTGGTTACTGCCGGCTTATGCGGCTTCCTGATCACCGGGATCTATACGGCGGGCGGCCTTTACCATTACCGCTTTGCCTACCCGCTGGTCTCCGGTTTCCAGAGCCGGGCGGCATTTCTTGAAACAATGGAACGCACCTATCCCGCCGCACAATGGGTGAATGAAAACCTTCCGGCCGACGCGAAGCTTTTTGTGGAGAGTGAGCCTCGGCGCTATTATTTTCAGCGTCCCACCGTCCGGGACAGTAATTTGCGGTGGGAAACCGGCTATCCCGAAAAAAAGATGGCGCCGGAAGCATTCGCCCGTTTTCTGGCTTCCCACGACATTACTCACGCCGTCGTCACCGAACCCCTGAATCCTAAAGAACAGCGCTATCCGGATGCCGATTTGCGCCGCCTGGTCGCCTCGCCATTTGCCCGGCATCTGGAAACTATCGAATCCCGCAATACACGCGACGGCCGTTACCGTTATTCGATTTACGAAATTCTGCCTTCCAATTAGCCCCCGTGGTTTGACGCGGCCGGCTTGACGCGGGCTTCCTTAGCCCGCGACTGGCCGGTGCCGGTTTAATGAAAATCCGGCCCGGCTTGACAAGCCCGGACGAATCCTTTACCCTCTCCCCCATGCCGGACCCGTTTATCAGCTTCATCATCCCCGTTTACAACGAAGAACTCAACATCGGCCGCATGCTCGCCAACCTGCATGCCGTGCTGGATGCCCATCCGGAGTGGAACTGGGAAGTCATCGTCATTGAAGACGGCAGCTCGGACAATACCCGGGCCGCCATCCAGACCGCGATCAAAAACTACCCGCATATCCAGCTTCTGCTGCATGATCAGAATCAGGGCTACACCCGTTCGCTGAAAGACGGGATGGAGCGGGCCCGCGGGAAATTTTTGATGTATATCGGGGCCGACGAAGAGTTTGATATCACGGAACTGCCGGCGTTTGTGACGCCGCTGCGGGAAGGCAAGGCCGATGTCGTGCTTGGCGTGCGGTGGCAGCGGAATGCCTACCAGCTTTTCCGCTTCTTTCTTTCGGTGATTTACATCTTTCTGCTGAATTATCTCTTCAAACTGCGCGTCAATGACTACAACTGGTCGCAGGCCTGGTCGCGGGAATTAATCGACCGGATCGAGATGCGTTCGCGTTCCCTGTTTGTCCTGCCGGAAATTATCATCAAGGCGTTTGATTTGAATTACCGCGTGCTGGAAGTGCCTTCCAATCACCGCGGCCGTCAGGCAGGCAAATCATCGGTGAATATGCGCATCATGGGCAAGGCCTTGCTGGATGCTTTTCGTTTCTGGCTGGAACGTAAATCCTCGCGGTATTCCCCGGCCCGTGACGGTGCCCCGGCTCCGCTCCGCCGCGAAGAAGTCGCTTCTTCTTCCCGCTAAACCGCTTCGGAAATCCGGTAAATCCGGATTGGCTGTCCGTTTCTTTCCCGCTCCATTAAATCCTGAAAAAGAAAAGGCCCGCCCGTCAGCGGATGCGTGTACGGCCAGCTTCTTCCGCTGGCATAAGGATTAAATTCGGCCAGAAGTTTCCTCTCTTTTTCCAGCGCCTCATAAAAATCCTGATTCCTGTCCTGTTTACGCAGCCTCGCCATAAACACGCACTCCACGCCGGCCGCCCGCAGCATAGGAAGGTCATGCGGCAGACGCG
>CAZGID010000265.1:0-2724 GCA_964526065.1 uncultured bacterium | reverse complement strand
TATATAAATCCTCCGCCGAACCGGGCACGCGCAGCATGTCGCCAAAAGAACAAAAGATGACTTCCGGACGCGCCGCAATCGCCAGCGCCTGATCGATCATTTCCAAAGGTGTCACGCAAACCGGGCAGCCGGGGCCATGCACCAGCGTCACCTGCCTGGGCAGCAATTCATCCAGTCCGAACTTGACGATCGCATGCGTCTGACCGCCGCAGACTTCCATTAAGGTCCACGGGCGCGTCACCGTTTTGGCAACTTCATGGGCGAGGCGCTGGGCGCCGGCAGCATCCCGGTATTCATCGATATATTTCATACATTCCCTCCGCGGCGGAATCCCTGCAGAATCCGCACATACTGGGCCCGCTCATAGGCCGCCGGATCTTCACAGTGCAGCTGGCTCATGCTGCCGCGCATCTGCCGGACGGAGCTATACTCATGTTTTTCCATCCATTCTTTCAAATTCTTTTCAAGGGGCCGAAGATACTCAATGCCGTGTTTCAGCAGAACCCCGCACAGCATGGTAATGGAAGCACCGGCCATGAGCATTTTCAGCACATCTTCCGCATTGTGAATGCCGCTCGTTCCGGCCAGATCACACGGCACTTTGCCGTAAAGCAGGGCAATCCACCGCAGCGGCAGACGCATATCCGCGGGACGGCTGAGATTTAGATCCGACCGGATTTCCAGATTTTCGAGATCGAGATCCGGCTGATAAAAGCGGTTAAACAGAACCAGCCCGCCGGCGCCCGCCTGACAGAATCGCAGCGCCACGTTGGCAAAGTTCGTAAAAAACGGGCTGAGCTTCACGGCCACGGGAATTTTCACCTTCTCCTTCACCTGCCGGAATACATTCAGATAATTGTCCTCGATTTCCTGCGCCGTGAGATCCATCGCCACGGGAACGGAATACAGATTCAGCTCCAGCGCATCCGCTCCGGCTTGTTCAATGTCACGGGCATATTCCATCCATCGTCCGGGATGGGTGCCATTGAGACTCACAATAATAGGAATACCGACCGAAGCCTTGGCCTGGCGGATATGCTCCAGGTACTGTTCCGGCCCCACATGAAACCGGCCGCCTTCCGGGAAAAAGGTCAGCGCTTCCGGAAAGCTGTGCGTGTGGACGGTAAAGAAATTGTACAGTTCCGCACTCTCGAGCCGGAGCTGCTCTTCAAAAAGCGAATGCATCACAATCGCCGCCGCGCCCGCATCTTCCATGCGAAAGATCGCATCCAGGTTTTCCGACAACGGTGATGCCGACGGCACGAGCGGTGACTTCAGCTTCATGCCCAGATATTCGGTATTAAGATCCATGACTCGCTCCCTTCTGAAGACCGCTCGCCAGAAAGTCATAAAGTTTGTACCGCATGGCGGCATCTTCCTGCGCCTGCCGGAACAAGGACCGCGCCCCATCCGGACGGCTCTTCGTCAGCATTTTGAACCGGTTTTCCATAAGCAGATAATTTTCGATCCCCTGCTTGGGCGCCCGGCTGTCGAGAACGAAAGGATTTTCACCGCGTTCCAGCCGCGCGGGATCAAACCGGTACAAGCTCCATTGCCCGTACTCTACGGCAGCCTTTTGATTCTGCATCCCCCGCGTCATATCGATGCCGTGCGCAATGCAGTGGCTGTACGCAATAATCAGCGACGGCCCCGGATGGGCCTCGGCTTCCAGAAAGGCCTTCAGCGTGTGTTCATCCCGGGCCCCCATGGCCACGCGCGCCACGTACACATGCCCATAGGTCATGGCCATCAGCCCCAGATCTTTCTTGGCGGTCGGCTTTCCCGCCGCCGCAAACTTGGCCACGGCCGCCCGGGGTGTCGCCTTGGACATTTGTCCGCCCGTGTTGGAATACACTTCGGTATCGAGAACCAGGATGTTCACATTCCGGCCGCTGGCCAGCACATGATCCAGACCGCCGTAGCCGATATCATATGCCCAGCCGTCTCCGCCGATGATCCAGACACTTTTCTTCACGAGAAAATCGGCCACCGGCAGTAAGGCAACGGCCTCCGGTTCCCGCCGGTCTTTCAAAATGCGTTTTAATTTTTCGACTCGTTCTCGCTGTTCAAAAATGTCGGCTTCGTCGCGTTGGGACAGCACGGCTTGTAAAATCGCCTGGGCCATGTCATTCCCGACAACAGCCGGCGTCAGTTTTTCGAGCAGTTCCATGGCATATTGCTGCTGCTTGTCGATCGAAACGCGGAAACCGAGGCCGAATTCGGCATTATCTTCAAAAAGGGAATTCGACCACGCCGGTCCGCGCCCTTCCGAATTCACCGTCCAGGGGGTCGTTGGAAGATTGCCGCCATAAATGGAGGAACAGCCGGTGGCATTCGCCACAATCATCCGGTCGCCGAAAAGCTGGCTGGCCAGTTTGATATACGGGGTTTCGCCGCAGCCGGCGCAGGCACTGGAAAATTCAAAAAGCGGCTGCTGCACCTGCTGCTGACGGACGGTTCCTGCTTTCATCCGGTTCCGGTTCAGTTCAGGCAGACTCAGAAAATAGTCCCAGTTCCGGCGCTCCTGTTCCCGCAACGGCGGCTGCGGCCGCATGTTGATGGCCTTCAGTCTGGTTTCGGATTTATTTTTGGCCGGACAAACATCGACACAAATGCCGCAGCCCGTGCAATCTTCGGGCGCGACCTGAATGGTGTAATGAAGCCCTTTCCATTCCGCATCCCTTGCCGGTGTCGATTTAAAAGTCGACGGACCATCCTGACGAC
>CAZGID010000264.1:0-2766 GCA_964526065.1 uncultured bacterium | reverse complement strand
TTTTCGCATAATCATCCGAATCGACCCAGTTTCGGATGGTATCCAGCAGCCGCGTTTCGCCGAGAATCAAAAGCACAAACTCGATTTTCTGAAAATTCTTAAATGAACGGAATTCAAAGTCGGGATCCGCCAGGATTTCCTGTTTCAGCTTCCGGTAGCGGGTATTCGGAAGATCAATTCGCTGCAAACGTTCGCGCCAGTCGGCATTACGCGCCAGCTGGATGATATCGACAAATCGGGCATGGCTGGCACGGCCATGGGAATCGACACTGGTATCCATAGGGACCTGGAGCATCACATTGCGGACAAAACTGGCCTTCTGGGCTTCCGGCAGGCGATTGTAAAACTGGATAACGGACGAAACTCCGATGAGCGAATCATGGCGGTTTTCCGGCAGGGTATAACGAAACATCGTTTCATAGCCGAATAAGTCAGCCGCTTCAGTAAAAGGAAAAGCGATTTCCTGCTCATTCCAGACTCGGGGAAGACCGTCCCGATTCCGGCTCATTTCCAGGGCTAAAAACCGGAAAATGGCTTCATCCCCCAGATATTCAGCCGCCTTCTCATGAATGGCACGCCATATGATATTGAATCCGAAAGGCTGTTCTTGCGCCGAAAGGCTCTTAAAAAACCTGGAATTGCGCACGCTTTTGTCCGGATCCATAGCGCTCATTAAAAATTGAAACACATCCACCGTCGCATCCTGATGCATGACACTCGCGTATTGATCAAGGAAATTTTTATACGCTTCCGGAAGATCGGTTTTCAATCGCTCGATGATGACATCTTCTCCCATCAGATTGGCCGCCATCGTCCGGTAAGATTCCAGAACGCTGACCGGCAGAAGCAAGACCGGCACATCAGGGGAATTCGTGCGCTGCAGTATGGCTTGTAATGCCGCCTCGCCCAGAATTTCATCCGCCCGGTCAGCCGGCAGCAAGCGACGAATCTGCTGAATGACCGCGTCATTCGCATCCCACGCGGAAATCTCCGGGCCATAGGTTTCTCCCGCCGTTTCGGCCATGGGGGCGGCCAAATGATTTAAATAAACAGCAATCCGGTCCGGAACGGACAACAGGGCTTGCAGCCTCTCCTGCTGCGCTTCGTTTAAAACCGCAACGTTTTCTGATAAGGCTGCAAGATGCTTCTGAATGGAAAGGGCCGTATTTTTCATGAAATACCGGCCCAGCTTTCCCGCTTCCAGTTCTTCACCCGTCGCCTTCTGTTTGAGCAAATATTCGAGTGAGCGAAGTTGCGCCTCCAGCAAAATAGTTTCAGCTTCCTGAGGAAAGCGGCTGCGAACCGCCGCTTCCAGAGCACTCTTCCAGGCCTTTTCCCTTCCGGAGGGAACGTAGTCCTGATTCCCGTCAGATTCAGGACTTTCCGGATAATTGGATTGAATCATGGTATAGGCCAGCAGATTGGAAGCCTGTTCGCGAGCATTTTGGGCAGGTGTCCAGAAATTGCGTAGTTCGGGACTGTGCCAACTCTGGTTCCAGCTCTCTTCAAAGATTTTGGGATTGAGACTGGCAAGGATAAACCACAGTTTACCGGGAAAATCTCCGGCTCCATCCAGCAGCCCGCGCCGGTGCAGGAAGACTAGAAAATCCATTTCATCCAGCGTGACATATTCAAGCAGGCTGTCACCCGGCTGACTGACCGGAATCAAACGTTTTGGGTGTGAAGTCACCAGCAATCGGGCATTACCCGCTTCAATCGATTCATTCAAATTAAAATCCAGCGGGAGGTGGGAAAAATCCTCGGCGAGAAAATGCTGAACCGTTTCATCCGCATAACGCACGTGGATAATCCGGCCGTCCCGGGACCAATCGATATCCGTGGGATCCGCCGAAGCAAAGGACCGAAAATAAGCGGTCCTGTCTACGGGATCCCCTTCAGGGAAATCAAATAAACCAACGGTTCCGTCGCTATAGGAAATACGGATGGTCCCGTTTTCGCTCTGGGTCAAATATCTCAGCTCTCTTCCCTGCGGATCAAAAATGGCGGTCACATCCTCATTTGTCTTTAAATCAAAGACTCGATGCTCATATCCGTCTCCCCGCCTGTAAGTTACTTCAAGATAGCGGTCATCCCCTTTCAGAGAAGCCGAAAACTGATTTTCTCCGAGATCCAGGTCTCGAAATCGACGCTCCGCCAGATCAAAAATCAGAATCTTTCTTTCACCATTTTCATCCAGTTCATAATGAATATAGGCACGGGCCGCCGGAGATAGATTGGAATGAATATTCCGGTCATGCTGCCGCACCCCAAACTGCGTCAAAGCCGCTCCCGTCGCGACATCAATCATCAGAATTTTACTGGTCGATTCAGCAACCAAAGTCTTTCCATCTGCAGAAAAATGAAAACGCGTCAGCGAATCCAGTCCCGGAATTTCGCGCACTTCCCCCGTATCCAGGTCGACAATCCGTAATGGCTGCTGGTACCGGTAAGCCATAATCAGGTAGCGATTGTCCGGCGACGTGAAGTATTGATCATATTGAGGATCTTCGCTGCTGGAAGGTAACTTGTAATCGGGCGATGGGTAGGCCCGGACGCTGATTTTTTGAATTTTCGAGCTTCCGTCGTCACGCCCGATCAGAACCATTTGACTGTGCGTATTGTCGATCAGAAACGGTAAATCTGCACGGCCCGAAAAATCCAACGGCTCACCCGTCTCCAGATTCACTATAGTTCCGCGAACACGCCGGCTATCCGTACTATAAAAGAAGCCATACTTGCCGTCCTCGGAAAAAACCGCCCCCGGCT
>CAZGID010000263.1:0-2782 GCA_964526065.1 uncultured bacterium | reverse complement strand
ATACGGATCTTTCGGAAGCCGAAAAACATCAGCTTGAAATGCAGATTCAAAGTGAAAGCGCAGGTTCGGTCCATGCAGCAGCCCACTAAATCGCTTCAACAATATACCGGCGCCGCCCTGATAACCGGTGCCGCGGCGCTTGTGCTGTCGGCCGCCGGATTTCTATTTTTCAGGGAAGCTTTCGCGTCCGCTTATCTGATTGCTTACCTTTTTTGGCTGGGAATCACCCTGGGCTGTTTTCCGCTCATTATGTTCTATCATCTGACCGGCGGCAACTGGGGCTTCCCGATTGTCCGTATCGCAGAACACTTTCTTAAAATGATTCCGTTGATGGCGGTTCTTTTTATTCCCGTGTTTCTGTGCCGCTATGAACTTTATGAATGGACTCACGCCGATGTCGTGGCTCACGACCCCATTTTGCAGCATAAAGCCGAAGCCTATCTGAACATTCCGTTTTTTCTTGTGCGCCTGGCTATTTATTTCGTGATCTGGTTCGCCATGGCCTATTTTCTGCATCGCTGGTCACGAGATTACGAAAAGGATCATCATAACGAAAAGGTTCAAAACAAACTTCAGCTTCTCTCCGGAACCGGCCTGATTCTTTTTGGTTTGACGGTCACGTTTTCATCCATTGACTGGGTGATGTCGCTGGAGCCGCACTGGTTTTCAACTATTTACGGTTTACTGTTTATGGCAGGCGATACGCTGGCCGCTCTATGCGGCGTCATTCTGGTCGCCATCTGGGCGCGCCGGCATGCCGATTACGGCCATATTCTGACTCGCGACCGCACGCATGATCTCGGAAGCTTGCTTTTTACTTTCGTGATGGTTTGGGCCTATGTAAACCTTTCGCAGTTCATCATCATCTGGTCAGGCAATCTCAAGGAAGAAGCGCCGTGGTACCTCATCCGGTTTCAGGGAAGCTGGTCTCTGCTGAGCATTGCCATCACGCTGTTTCACTTTTTTGTTCCCTTCTTTCTTCTTTTGATGCGGCGCGTCAAGCGCAGCTTCCGTTCGCTGATCGTGCTTTCGTCCGCCATTCTGGTGATGCGGTATGCCGATCTTTACTGGTACATCAAGCCCGTATTTCGGGATCATCTCTCCTTTCACTGGCTGGATCTGGTTACCTGGATCGGCATCGGAGGAATCTGGTTTGGATTCCTCTTCATTCAGCTCAAAGACAACCGTTTTTCGCTGGCGCATGATCCCATGCTGAAACAAGGAGGCAAGGCATGAGCGAACCGGCCAGGCCGAATTCCAACGCCCCTTACGAAGAACGGGACGCCAATACCGGCATTTTGTTTCGTTTTGGTATTTTTCTGACGCTGCTGGTTCTCGTTGTTGCCGCGGCTATGTATTTTCTTCTGCAGTTCCTGAACGCTCGGTCCGAGCGCGGGCAGCAAACGCGTCCCTACTATGTAGAAATGGAACCGCTTCCCCCATTCCCTCAGTTGGACGTGCATCCTAATCTTAATTACCACGAATTACGGAAAGCCGAACTCCGGACCTCCACCACTTATGGATGGATAAATCAGCCCGAAGGCCGGGTCCGCATTCCCATCGACGCGGCCATGGAACGAGTTCTCAAAAAGGGCCTGCCGGCCGTAAAAAAAGAGGAAAGCGTATCATGAGGCGCCTGATTCATCTTCTTTGCCTGCTCCCCTTTCTGGCATCCCTTGCGCCGGTTCCGCAGCTTCAGGCTCAAAATATCACGCCGGAAAATATTCTGCAGCGGGCAGGCATCACGATGAAAATCGGGGAAACAGTTCCTCAGGATATCGTCTTTCAAAACGAAGCCGGTGAGGACGTCACTCTCGGCAGTTTTCTTGGGAAAAAACCCGTATTTCTGATCCCGGTCTATTATGAATGCCCGATGCTTTGCTCACTGATACTGAACGGCTTTCTGAAAGCGCTCAACGCCATGCGGTTTGCTGCGGGAGAAGAGTTTGATGTCATTACCTTCAGCTTCGACCCCGAAGAAACCCCTTCCCTGGCTCGACAGAAAAAGAAAAATTACATGGCGGGTTATCATCACGCGTCTCCCACGGGCGACGGATGGCATTTCCTGACGGGCAGCGAAGCTTCCATCAAAACCCTGACCGAAGCCATCGGTTACCGGTATGAGTATGATCCTGAAACGGATGAATTCGGCCACCCCTCCGTCCTGTTGATGCTTTCACCCGAGGGCCAGATCACGCACTATTTCAGCGGCGTGGAATTTTCGGCTCGGGATTTCCGGCTGGCGGTTGTTGAAGCATCCGACGGCAAGGTCGGCAATATTCAGGATTTATTTCTTTTGCTTTGTTACCATTATGATCCAATGAAGGGTCGCTACGGCTTAGCAATTACGACAGCCCTTCGGGTTGCCGGCGTATTGACCATTCTCATTCTGGCACTGGCAATTTTCGGCATGCTAAAACAGGAAAGAAAAAAAACGGCGGTCCGTTAATCCATGGAAGATCTATTCAAATTTTTCAATTTTTTGCCGGAACAGGCTTCTACTTTCGCTCCTGAGACAGACGCGCTCTTTTTATTCCTTGTCGGAGTAAAGACTTTTTTCACCATTCTGATCTTTTCTCTCATTTTTTATTTTGCCATGCGGTACCGGCGCCGGTCGGAAACTGAACGGCCGAAACCCATCCACGGCAGCATCCCCCTGGAACTGACGTGGTCCATTATTCCGCTCATGCTCACCATGTTCATCTTTGCCTGGGGCGCCGTTCTTTTTGTGAAGCAATTTCATTTCCCGAAAAAGACGCTCGAAGGTTTTGTCGTCGGAACA
>CAZGID010000262.1:0-2803 GCA_964526065.1 uncultured bacterium | reverse complement strand
TCTTCGGAAAGAATGACCAGCGTATAGGCCCCTTCCACCTGCTGGATACTCGCAAGCACAGCTTCCTCATGCGACGCATAAGACGGCTTCGCCATCAGATGAACCAGAATTTCCGAATCCATCGTGCTGCCAAAAATGGAGCCAAGTGATTCCAGCTTTTTGCGCAACGTCTGGGAATTCACCAGATTACCGTTATGAGCGATGGCAACCTGCCCGCGGCCATACGAAACTTTATAGGGCTGTGCATTGACAACCGTTGATGAGCCGGTCGTTGAATAGCGTGTGTGGCCGATCGCATGGCGGCCCGGCAGCAGACCGATGGTCTTTTCGTTAAAAACTTCGCCGACAAGCCCCATGCTTTTATGGAGATGCAAATCCTTGCCGTCGCTGGTGCAGATTCCGGCCGCTTCTTCGCCACGATGCTGAAGGGCAAAAAGACCGAGGTGCGTAATGTAGGCGGCCGACGCATGATCGTAGATCCCAAAAACACCGCAATATTCTTTAATGTTCTCGCCGCTCACTGCTGAGGCTCCATTTTGGACGGAATGGTGGTTTCATAAATTTCCTGAATACGGCGCAGCGGAATCCGGATACGGTCTTCGATCCATAACTCGGAACCGCCCGTACTTCCAATCTGATAAACAGGAACCCCGTGCTCGCGCGCAAGATGCACAAGCGCTTCCTTCTGTTCTGGCGCCACAGACACCAGAACGCGGGACTGGGATTCTCCAAAATAAAGGGCGTCGGGCCGGATTTCGGTTTCTTCCTCGCCCTCCGCCACCAGCTCGGCATTCAGCGCGCTGCCATTCATCAGATTCAACTGGTCGATCGTCGCCCCAATGGCTCCGGCCGGATTGAGACAGCTTTCCGCCAAGGCCACCGCGAGCCCCCCTTCCGCCAGATCATGCGCGGAATGAACGATTTTAGCGGCCGCCGCTTCCACCAGAAAGGTTTGCAGGGCCTTTTCATGATTAAGATCCAAACGCGGCGGCATCCCCTTTTTATGGCCGTGCATCAGCCAGAGATAATGCGAGCCGCCGACTTCGTTGTAAGTTTCGCCAAGTAGAAAAACCAGATCGCCTTCCTTCTGGAAGTGCGACGGAACTCGGTTTTCAATCTGATCAAGCAGCCCCACCATGCCGACTGTCGGCGTGGGGTAAATCGCGCCCCCCGGATTTTCATTATAAAAACTCACGTTGCCGCCCGTGACAGGCGTCGAGAAAAAGCGGCAGGCCTCACTCATGCCTTCGACCGCGCGGCGAAACTGCCAGAAAACTTCCGGCTTCATGGGATTTCCGAAATTCAGGCAATTGGTAATCGCCAGCGGCTTCGCTCCCGTACATGCGACATTCCGGGCCGCTTCAGCCACGGCAATTTTCCCGCCTTCAAATGGATCCAGATAACAATACAAGCTGTTGCAATCGGTGGAAACCGCGATTCCTTTATCCGTTCCCTTGATGCGAATCAAGGCCGCATCATGTCCCGGATAAAACACAGTGTCCGTTCGGACCATGTGATCATACTGCTGCCACACCCAGGCTTTGGACGCAATGGAAGGATGTCCCAGCAAGCGCTCCAATACCGCATTGAAATCATTCGGAACCGGCAGTTTGGCCAGGCTCCAGGCACGGGTTTCTTTCAAATAAGCGGGCTCTTTTTCTTCACGGTAATAAATCGGGCCTTCATCCGCCAGCGCTTTGGCCGGAATTTCAGCCGCCAGTTCAGAGCCCCGAAACACGCGCATCAAATGGCCTTCCTTCACTTCTCCAATTCGAACCGCATGCAAATCCCATTTGCTGAAAATTTCTTCAACAATCGCCTCTTTCCCTTTTTTGGCAATAATCAGCATGCGCTCCTGGGACTCGGAAAGCATTGTTTCATAAGGCGTCATCCCGGATTCGCGCAGCGGCACTTTCTCCAGATCAATTTCGATTCCAGCGCTGCCCCGTGAAGCCGTTTCGCAAGTGGAACATGTCAGGCCGGCTGCCCCCATGTCCTGCACACCGACAAGGGCATCGGTCTTCATCAATTCGAGACAGGCTTCCATCAGAAGCTTTTCCATAAAAGGGTCCCCGACCTGCACCGCCGGACGGTCTTCCTGGCTTTCTTCAGTCAATTCCCGCGACGCAAACGCGGCACCGCCGAGGCCATCCCGCCCGGTTGCAGCTCCGACATAAAAAACCGGATTTCCCACGCCGCTTGCATGCCCGCGCACAATGTCTTCCTTGCGCAGCAGTCCCAGACACATGGCATTGACCAGCGGATTACCTTCATAGCATTCATCAAAATAGATTTCTCCGCCAACTGTCGGAACTCCGATGCAATTGCCGTAATGGGCAATGCCCGCCACAACGCCTTTAAAGAGATAACGGTTTCTCGCTGATTCCAGCGATCCGAAGCGCAGAGAGTTCATCAACAAAACGGGACGGGAACCCATGGTAAAAATATCGCGCAGAATACCGCCAACACCGGTCGCAGCGCCCTGAAACGGCTCGATGGCGGACGGGTGGTTATGACTTTCAATTTTGAAGCAAATAGCTAAACCATCACCGATATCCACAATGCCCGCATTTTCTTCGCCGGCGCGGACCAACAGATGCGGGCCCTGAGTGGGGAACAGTTTCAAAATCGGCTTGGAATTTTTATAGGAGCAATGCTCGCTCCACATCACGCTGAAAATTCCCAGTTCGGTGATATTCGGTTCACGTCCGAGAATACTCACGATCTTTTCGTATTCTTCCGGCGTGATACCGTGGGACTGTATCAATTCGGGAGTAATTTTGACATGAGTCTGTGTCATTTC
>CAZGID010000261.1:0-2872 GCA_964526065.1 uncultured bacterium | reverse complement strand
CCGACCACCTGCATAAACAGATCGCCCAGGCGGTAGATGCCGGCCATCAAATAACCGGCGGTGGAACCGATATTGCCGAAGAAATTCTTCACGCGGTATTTCCGTTATGCGAGCTGCGGCCGGGCGTCGCTTTCACTGCCGGCGAGGGTGAATACCTTGTCGAGTTTCGCAATTTCAAAAACACTTTTGACCGCGGGCTGCAAACCGGCCAGTACCAGCTTTCCGTTCGCCCGCTTCATTTTCTGAAGCACTTCCACAAATGTCGCCAGCCCCGAGCTGTCAATGTAGCTGACCTTGTCGAGCAAAATCAGCATGCGCGCGCCCGGCTTCTGGGCGACTTCCTGAAATTTTTCGCGTACGGCCGGTGAGGAATGGAAATCGAGTTCGCCTTCGAGCTCAAAAACTTCTATGCCGTCCGCCTGTCTCCGGTTGATTTTCATCCGCAACCTCCGCTTTCGTTTGCCCTGCGACCTCAGGCCGCGGCACTTTTCGGTTTTTTAATCAAATGAAGCAGATTACCTTCGGTAAATGAGGAATCATAACGAACTTCATCCATCAACTGCTTGATCAGGTAAATCCCCAGCCCCCCCGGCTCTTCCCGCGGCAATTCCGGATCCGGCACCTGAGTCAGATCGAACTTGCGGCCATAATCCCGGATGGAGAGCGTCACGCCGGCATTGCAGACAACATCGACCTCGATCTTCCCCGGCCCGCCCGCATAGGTGTGGCGCACGATATTGGCCAGAACCTCCTGAACCGCCACCAGCACTTCGCCGGCCGCCTTGTCATCCAGGCCCCCCTCCGCCAGCAAAGGCTTCAGGGTTTCACGGAAAGCTGCCAGTTCCCGGCTGTCGGATTGAAGTTCAAAGTGCTTGTTCATGACGGTCAGGGAAAATTGTACAAGGACACCGCCTCCTTGCCAACCGCCAAATTCAGTCCCACCCCATCTATAGATAAGGAAGCTCAAAGCCCGGTTCAGGTCGCCGTCGCCATCTTAAAGGCCATCGTGAAAATGGTCCCTTCCCCCTTCTTGGATCGCACAGAGATCCGGCCACCATTGCGTTCCACAAGCTGTTTGGTGATAAACAGACCCAAACCGGTGCCTTCCTTGCGTCGAGAATGAAAGGGTTCAAATATACGCGATAGCTCCCCCTTATCCATCCCGGGCCCGTTATCCTCAATTTCAATCTGAATGTTTTGATTCGCCGTCCGGGTTCGTATCCACAATTGCCCCGGACGGCCGGTTTCCTGAATGACCGCACATGCATTCGTGATTAAATTAAACAGGATTTCCTCAATATCCCGGTCTGCCGCCTGAATACGCGGCAAATCCGACATCAATTCCGTTTTCAAGGTAACCGTTCTGGCCGCCGTCTCATATTTGAGAAAAAAAAGCACATTATCGAGAATGGCATTCAAATTAACATCGCCGGACGATTCTTCGCGCCGAGGGCGTTTAACAAAGTCAGAAAACCGACGGATGATTTCTTGCGCTCTCTCGGCCTGTAGCGTCATGCGATCGATCACTTCACGCGCCTCTTCAACTGAAATATTCGGGCCATCTTCTTTGGATTTTTCCTGAAAATTCCTTCCGAGACCATGCAAAATGTAAAGTGGATTCCGAAGTTCATGATTAATGCTTGCTGCCAGGGTACCAAGCGCTGACAATTTCGCCTCCTGAATCAGACCCGCCAGTTCATTCACAGCAAACAATCCCTTACGCAAAACGGCGTAAGCCAGAAGTGCAAAAAAGACACCGACAAAAAAATTGGAAACCGGCGGGATCGGAATGCCATACCAGAGAAACCAGTTGGTCATCCCGCCCAGCCAGGCGAGCAGCATCGTGATGGTCACCCAGCGAATCTGCCACCGCTCGCTTCCTTGAGCTTTTCGCCAGGCAGAAAACAAAATGCCAAATGTATAAAGAATGCACATCCAGAATAAAAAGATGCAAAAATGCATCAGCCATCCTGGATCTGGCCAATACGGAAAAAAGAGTTTTGGCTTAACATCCTGAATCATCCATGGTGATAAATTCATAAATGCAAAAAATGAAGATGCAAACAATGCAAATGGCACAAAGCGAGTATCCTTCGCCCGACGTGTGATTCTCGAAACCAACAGGAGAAAAGTGGAAGGAATGAAATAGCAGGCCACCATCATGATCCGTGCAAACAACAGCGCCTCGGCATGTGACTCCCTGGTCATCCAGACCGCATAAAAGATTGACCATAACCCGACGGAAAGCGAAAAAAATACGAAACTTTTATGGACAGCATTTCGCCTTTCCTGAGAAAGCACAAAAAACCCAATACCAATGCCAATGATGCCGTTAATAAAAGCCATCCAGGCATAATAATTCATCGGCTTTTGTTCCCACTCGTCGAAAATGTCAGGCTAAAAGCCGTACCGTCGCCCGGTTTCGATCGCACTACAATCCGGCCGCCATTGCGTTCCACAAGCTGTTTGGTGATATAAAGTCCAAGCCCACTGCCCTTTTCGCCCTTTGTGGAATAAAACGGCTCAAAGATTGCCTCCGCTTGATCTGGCGCCATGCCGGGACCATTATCTGCAACCTCCACCACCAGCTTGTTTCCCTTTTCTTTTGCTACAATGCCGATCTCGCCCCCCTTTGCGCCCATGGCCTGGCAGGCATTCAGCAGAAGATTGAAGAAAATCTCCTCAACCTGGCGCTTGTTGCCCTGAATCCATTGACCATCCAGGCCAGTTGTATTCACCTGGATATTCCGAGTTTCCAGTTCATTCGAAATGAGATCCATGACATCCCGCACCGTTTGCTCAATCACCACCTTCTCAATGCTACCTTTACGCGGGATCGGTCGCGCAAAATCCGTAAAGCGCTGCATGATTT
>CAZGID010000260.1:0-2935 GCA_964526065.1 uncultured bacterium | reverse complement strand
TTTTTTTCCTTAAACTTCGCAATCTCTTCTTTTGAGTATTCTTTTTCCATGATTTCAGCCCTTCCTGTCAAAGAAAGGCGCCATTATACTGGCCCTCCCTGGAAAGCGCAAGTGCTTTTGCCGGGCTATGATAGAGGGGCTGAATCAGGACTGGGGAACAGGTTCGGAGAGGGCGACGGAACGGCGCCGCGCCTGGCGGGCCGCCATCTCGCGCTTCTGAGCACGAATAAAGGCTTCGACGACGACCGGATCAAATTGAGATCCGGCAGACTTCTCGAGTTCGGCAAAGGCCTCCTCCACCGGTCTTTCGGCATCGTAGACCCGCCGGGAGATGATGGCATGAAAGGCGTCCACCACACTGATGATTTTGGATTCTATGGGAATCTGATCCCCTTTTAATCCGCGGGGATAACCGCTTCCATCAAAACGCTCATGGTGGCAATGAATAATTTCCGCCACTTCGCGGAATAAATCCAGGTGTTCCAGAATCCGCACTCCCTTCACGACGTGGGATTGCATGATTGCCCATTCCTCAGGATCAAGTTTCGCCGGCTTGTTTAAGATTGCATCCGGAATTCCGATTTTACCAACGTCGTGCAGAATCAATGCCGCAGACAGAATATCCCGCCGCTCTTCCGAAAGATCAAGTTCCAGTTCCCGCGCTGTCATCATTCCCAGCCGTTCGACCTGGTTCACATGGCCATGCGTATACGGGTCTTTCTCGAGCACTTGCTGGGCCAGCGAGCGCAGGATCTGCCGGTAAGTGTCCTTCTCTTTGCCTCGGAAATTCTGAATTTCTTTTAATTGGCGCTGTAGTTCAAGATTTTTGTGAATCAGGGCTTCGCGGTGCTGCGCATCCCGGATCGCCATTGCGCAGATAGAGGCCAGATTTTGGAAAAAAAGAATCTCATCAGGAGTAAAAGAATCTCCGTTTTTGCGGGCGCCGAGAAGCAGTAAAGCCACCAAGGTTTTCTGATCAAAAACAGGAAGCACCAGTTCCACCCGAAAATCCTCCAGCGTCTTGAATACGCTGTCCGCCAGACGATAACCGCTCGGCAAGGGGTGGCTTTTCTGCCATTTTTGGATGGCTTCCCGGTTCAGAATTTCATCATAAACCCGGTCGGAACGAGAAAACCACTTGAGCAGCGGATGATTCTTTTCGAATTTAAGCAGTTTGACCGGAAATTTTCCGGGGCCGCGAGAGTCTTCAAAAATGAAATGTTCCCGCCGGCGGTCCAGAATCAGAATAGACGTATGAGATAACTGAAACTCGCGATCAATGCGGGAAGTGACAAGTTTTAACAGCCGGGCGGGACGTTGCAGGCGGATGAGGCTTTGAGAAATATCCTTGAGAATATGCTGGAATCGGTTTTCCTGATTTTCTCTTTTTATTGCCATACTTTCCGCGAGAGTTGTTCGACTTTTTCCTGCACTTCTCTTTCGAGATATTCAAGACTCAGAGGCTTGGTGATGTAATTATCGGCGCCAAAACGCATGGCTTCATCAATTTTGTCATTGGTTTCAATCGCCGTCACCATAATAACTTTGGCCCGTGCCCCGCGCTGCTTGATGCGCTTGAGCGCCGTCAGGCCATCCATGCCGGGCATATGGATATCCATCAGAACGACATCCGGATCAATCGACTGAACGGATTCAATCGCTTCTTCACCGGAATTGGCGGTCAGCACCTGGAAATTGCGTTCTTCAAAGAAAGACTTCAGGAATTCACAAATTTCGATTTCGTCATCCACCACTAACATTTTTTTCATAACACTTCTCCTTCATGGCCCGTGATTTTACCATTAATGATTTCCGAATCCGGTACCGCATGCGTCAGCGCTTCGCTCTCCGGACGATGAGGCGGATATGGAAGAGAAATAACAAAAAGGCTTCCCTCTCCCGGCCGGCTCTCAACCCGGATCGACCCGCCGAGCCGATGCACTACTTGACGGGTGACAAACAAGCCTAACCCCAAGGCCTCATGGCGGGTCGTAAAAAATGGATTAAACAGTTTTTCGAAGATTTCCGGTTCAATCCCCTTGCCCGAGTCCGCAATCCGAATCTGGATTTCCCCTTCGTCCTGACGGTAGTTCATCTCGACATGAACATACCCCTCTTTGTTTCCGATCGACTGGACAGCATTCAGAAGAAGATTGAAGAAAATTTCCCGGATTTCCTGAATGTCCGCTTCAAAACGGGGAAGAGATGGATCGAAAGTCTTGACCACCTGAATGGACGCCATGTCATTCTGATAGGAAATCAAAGTCAAGGTATCCTCCAGAACCTGCGCTAGGTCGAGGGGCTCCCGGGATGATCCGGATGTCTGTGAAAAGACAAGAAGCTTTTTTGTAATATCGGCCGCCCGCTTGGTTTGCTCCACTATTGTTTTTAGCACACTCTGGATGCGGTCATCCAGCGGCATGCGGTCTTTCTGAAGAAGCAGCACCTGCGCCTTGCCCGAAATAATGGTCAGAGGATTATGAATTTGGTGCGCGAGCCCGGCCGCCAGCTGCTCAATCCCCGCCAGACGCGACATCTGGAGTACACGCGACTGCGTATCCTGCAGCTGATGATTGGCTTCCTGAAGATCATGAAAGCGCAAGGCATTGATAAGACGGCGGGCCACGGCATGCGCAAATTTACGGAAGAACTGAAAGTCGGCTTCCTGAAAAACGCGGTCCGGCTTGTAGGCGGAAAAAGCCAGCATTCCGACCACTTCTTCTCCCACGAGCAGCGGGATAATCCATTCGGCCCGCAAGAGTTCGAAGTCCCCCTGCAGCCGGTTTGCTTCTTTCCAGTCTAATGATTGAACGACACGGTTGCGGACCAGAACATGGGGCCCTCTTTCCCGCACCAGATTCACCAGCGCACTGTCCGGTGCCAGCCGCATCCGCCGGTAATCCGTCACCGGCCAGCCAAACCCCGAAAGGATTCG
>CAZGID010000259.1:0-3001 GCA_964526065.1 uncultured bacterium | reverse complement strand
TACTCATGTTCGGGTTGTTCCTCAGTGGCACAGCTGGCGAACACGATTGCGGTGCGGCTTGATCGTGAAGGTATCGCGGATATGTCCTGTATCGCAGGTGTGGGAGGAGGCATTAACGGCCTTGTGAAATTGGCTGAATCTGCCGATGTCATTATCGGGATTGATGGTTGCCAGTTGAGTTGTGTCGAGGCATGTCTTAGACAACGTGGCTTAAAGCCAACCTACCACTATGATCTTTCCCGTTTAGGAGCTGCGAAGAAATTTCATCAGGATCCTTCCCCTGACGACGTTGAGAACCTCTATCAGACAATCGTGCAGGATTTAAGAACGAAGTGTATTATTTGATCCCGACGAAATTATGGTCTTGTGACAGCCTTATCTGAAATGTGACGTGTATCACAGCGGGGCAAGGTGATTGCAGTGTATCCTTTGTGGCAAAAGGGAGGAATGCCGAAAATGCCACCTATCAGATCAGTTGCAGAGAAGGTTGGGCAAGGCAGAGCGTTGAAGAATATTTGCGGGAAAGGAAGAGAAGATCTGTTAGAGAAAGTAGAGCTTTTAGATCGATCGAGCCAGAAGCTCCATTTTGAAGGGAAACTGCAAATTGGAAAGAATGTAAAAGACGCATGGAAACTGGCAAATTTCTTTTGCGGAAAAATCAAAGAATATGTCAGGATGGAAGAAAAAGCGATTTTCCCATTAGTTGAGAATCGTTTGCCACAATATGGCTGCATGCTTCTCCACTTTCGTGCGGAGCACAAAACCCTTTTGAATGAACTTTCCCGGCTCAGGCGTTTGTTGCGGTCGTTGAAGAAAGAGACGCGAAGCGCAAAAAGTCCCCAAACAATAAGACGGGTTCATCAAAGCGGCTTGTATGTGAGTCATCTGTTGCGGCACCATTTAAAATCCGAGGGAGATTATCTGAGCAAGGCGATCCATGATGAGCTTGCTCCTGAAAACGGGAAAAGATAACAGTGCGGTTAAGAGCACTGTGAGGATGGTTACGAGGAAAAAGTAGCAGAATCAGAAAGAAAAAAAGATAATGGCACATTCGGTCGATGTTTAGAATCAACGGAATATCAGCTTCTTAAGGGGAGAGAGATGGAAAGCAGCATTTTAAGTTCGCCAATTCTGATGATTTCCATGCCCGGTCCGCTAGAACTTGTCCTTATTCTTTTGGTGGTGCTTCTCCTTTTTGGGGCCAAGCGGCTGCCGGAAATCGCCCGAGGCATGGGCGAAGCCATCCGCGAGTTCAAGCGATCCGTTTCCGGTGACAAGGATCATAAAAAGGATTCCAATCCGGATGAATCCTGAAACAATAAACATGGAAAGCGCAAAAGGCGTTTGAATGTCCCTCTGCGGTAAAAGTTCCCAAAGCTGCCGATTGTGCCAGTCGTTTGAAAGCGGTATATTCTCCGACCTTCCCGAAGAAGACCTCAAGCTGTTAGAACAGTGCAAGACCGCCAATCACTATAAAAAGAAACAGATTATTTTTTATGAAGGCAACCCTGTTGTCGGACTTTATTGTGTCCAGTCAGGGAAGGTGAAGCTTTATAAAACAGGCGGCGGGAAACAGCAGATTTTGAAAATTACACAGGGGGGCGATGTTCTTGGCCATTCGGCTTTATTTACCGAGACCCCTCATATGGCGACAGCGGAGGTGATTGAGGAAGCCAATATCTGCTTCCTGGACAAGACAAGATTTATTTTAGTCCTTCAGGCCAATCCGTCTGTCTCGTTAAAGCTCCTCGGGCAATTGAGCCGAGAGTTAAACCGGGCGGAGGAACAAGTTTTGGATCTTGCCTACAAATCCGTGCGCGTCCGGCTTGTGGAGTTTTTGCTTACCCTCAAACAAAGCTTTGGCGTTTACGAACAAGGCGTCTACAGGCTGCAAATCTCTTTGTCGCGGGAGGAATTAGCGCAGGCCATCGGCACGACGGTGGAGACCACCGTACGTCTGTTGACCGAATTCCGAACCGAAGGGTTGATTGAAATCGAGAAAAAAAATATTTCCATCCGGGAACCTGAAAAACTCCTTGAATTTATCGAGGCGGGGTACTGATTTGAAGATCCAGACGCGCGGGGAAGAAATCGCCAATAGCATCAGCCACGGCCTGGGCACCTTATTGAGCATTGCCGGTCTTGTCATTCTTATTTGGTTTCGGCAACGAAGGGGAGTGCCCGTGCAGTTACGAGCTTGAGTATTTTTGGAACAACGTTAGTGGTGCTTTATGTGATGTCCACGCTCTATCACAGCATTACACACGATGGTGCAAAACGGATTCTAAAGTTTCTTGATCACAGCAGTATTTACCTTGTGATTGCGGGCAGCTACACCCCGGTCGCCCTTGTGGCATTGCGCGGGACGTGGGGGTGGGCCCTCTTCGGGTTGATTTGGAGCATGGCAATCATGGGCGTCCTGATCAATGTTTTTGCCATGAACCGATTCAGAATTTTGTCCGTCCTTTCCTACCTGACGATGGGGTGGTTGGTTGTTATTGCGACTCAACCATTGATAAGGACATGCCCCAAAGGTCTCCTTCTTTGGCTTCTGATTGGAGGGTTTTCCTACACCTTGGGAACAGTTTTTTATTCCTGGAAAAAACTTCCCTATCAGCATGCCATCTGGCACCTTTTTGTCCTCGGAGGAAGCACCGCGCATTTCTTCGGCATGCTCTTTTACATCGCTCCCCTCTAAACCCGCCTGTTCACCATCACCAGAAAAAAAAGACGTTATATCCTCTCCCAGTTTCAGAGGGGGCTGAATAAAGTTGATTAAGATCAACTTTTTGCCTGACAGGCGTCATGGTTTTCTTTTGCATTTTGGGCGATCATTGATAGCAAATGCCCAGGAGAAAGCGAAAGATGGAAACTACGATTCCGTTCTCTAAAGTAAAGAAATACTTGGCCAGCTTGGTTCAGGCTGAGGAGCGCGTGAATTACAAGCCGGGGCAGACCCTGTTCTACGAAGGGCATAGACCTTACGGAATCTATGTTCTTC
>CAZGID010000258.1:0-3019 GCA_964526065.1 uncultured bacterium | reverse complement strand
CGATGACCGGTTATGTTCATTTTCTCGGCAAAGTGGATGTTCATGAATATTATTCCCGTCTGGATGCGATTGTTTTAACCAGCATTAGTGAGGGGCAGCCCATTGTCTTGTTGGAGGCCATGGCTTATGGTATTCCGGCTGTGAGTACCGACGTCGGTGCTTGCCGGGAACTGCTGGAAGGACGGAGCGAAGAGGACCGCCTTCTCGGACCCAGCGGGATTGTTACTTCCATCCGGAATCCGGAAGAGACCGCGCAAGCCTTACTGGCGATTTTGCGAGATCCCAAAGTGCAGGACTCGATGGCGCAAGCGGGACGCAAGCGCGTGGAAACGTATTACCGGCTTGAAGATTTGATCAACGCTTATCGGCAGCTTTATACGCGATACGGAGAAGTCTTGCCATGGCCGGCATAGGATTCAATCTCAAAAAAATACTGGAAGGAGATTCTTTTGTTTCTTCTATCCGGGCGCATTTTTATTCGGCGCTTATTTCCGCGGGCCCCTGGATTCTGAGCGTTCTTACCATATTTGTTCTCAGCCTCTTTTCACCCGGCCGGCTCGATGTTTTCGAGATGACGCTGTTTCGCGGCATCATCATTTATGCTTTTGCTTTCTCCCTGATCGGTGTCGGGATATTCCATTTTCCGCTCACGCGCTACCTGGCCGATAAGTTGTATGCCAAGGAAGAAAGCGCCTTGGTTCCAATCTTTAATTCCGCGGCCACGGCAACTCTATTGTTTCAGGGCGTCTCGGCCTGGGGGTTCCTCCGCGTGACCGGACTGGAAGGAATTTATGCGGGACAGGCTTTAATGATCTATATGACGATCAGTCTGCTCTGGCTTCTTATGATTTTTCTCACGGCGCTCCGTGACTATCATGCCATTATTCTTTCTTATCTGGCCGGCTCCATTATTGCGATTTTAGGGGCCCTTTGGGCAGGCCGGGTCTATGGCCTTGCGGGTTACCTGGGCGGTTATCTGGCGGGGCATTTCGCAATTGCCGTTTTGTGGTCCGGGAGAATATTCATTGAATTCAAGAGCATGCATTTGTTTGACTGGAATTTCTTTTCTTACCTCGTCAAACATAAAGTACTTTTGTTTATCGGTTTCTTTTACAACCTTGCGATCTGGATCGATAAAATCATCTTCTGGTTCTCGCCGCATGCGACGGAAATATTCAGGGGTTTTCGTATTTTTCCGGCTTACGATAGCTCGGTGTTTTTTGCTTATATGACGATTATTCCTGCGCTAGCGGTATTCCTGCTGCACATAGAAACGGACTTTTATACGCTCTATCGCCGTTACTATATGACAATTTTAAACCGGGCTCCCTTGAGTTCTATCCGGCGTATCCGCTGGGCGATGTCGGCCCGACTGAGCAAGAGCGCAGGTGAGTTGATTCGCTTTCAGGGAATTATTTCCCTGGCGATGATTTTGTTTGCGCCGCAACTGGCACAGATGCTCCGGCTGCCGGCCATGCAGGTACCCATATTTCGTATCACGATTGTCGCTGCTTTTTTACAGGCCTTGTTTCTCATGGTGTTGATTTTGATTCTTTATTTTGATTTTCAGAAAGTTGCGTTTATGGCCACCGGCTTTTTCCTGGTTACAAATGCATTATTCACATGGCTGACCACCCGGATGGAAATGCTGTACTTTGGTTATGGGTATCTGGTTGCAATATGGCTCTCGCTGGTTTTGGCATTTTATCTAATTGATTTCCGGCTTCGGAATCTTGAGTACTATACATTTGCGCTACAGCCCGTCGCGTCGCATCGGGAAGAAGAAATTGCATGAGCATGATCAAGACCGCTTGACAAATGACGGGCCAGCTATAAAACTGATGCTGTTTTGGAATCACAAATGAAAGAAAAGAAGATCAAAATCCTGGTGTTTGAAAGCCGTCCGGAAGGTCAGGCGCATATTCAGGCGCTTTTACGGCAGACGGAAGAAGGCCGCGGTTTTGATCTGGAGTTTGCTGCATCTCTTGCCGACGGTATCCCCCGCCTTAAATCCTGGAATGGCCAAATCATTTTTGCGAATCTTAGTTTGCAGGACAGTGATGGACTGAAAACCTTTTTGCGAATCCGGGATGCGGCGGCAAGACTTCCCGTTGTGGTTCTGAGTACGTCAAAAGACGAGGCGCAGGCTCTGGAAGCCGTCCGGAACGGGGCGGAAGATTATCTGGTGCTTTCCACGTTGAATCCCAATATGCTTCCGCGGATATTGCGCTATGCATTTGAGAGAAAAAAGTGGTATGAGGCCACTTATCTAGCTGAGGAAAAGTACCGGACCATTTTCGAAAATTCAGCGGTCGCGATTACACTGGTGGATGAAAAAGGGAGGATCATATCCTGGAATAAGTACGCGGAACAAATGTTTGGGATGGGGCATGAAGATTTTTATTTGAAAAATATTGAATTTCTTTATCCCGAAGCAGAATGGGAGAAAATAAAAGTTATTTCTTCGCGGAAGGAAGGAACCCCTTGTCGCCTTGAAACGCGCATGTTCCGTAAATCCGGAGAAATTCTCGAAGTGGATTTGTCGCTCAGCTTTTTGCATGATGAGCAAGGCAATGTTACCGGTTCTATCGGGATTATGCAGGATATAACGGAACGAAAGCGTCTGGAAAAAATCAAAGACGAATTTATCAGTACTGTCTCTCATGAAATGAGAACACCGATGACGATTATTCGTGAGGGCGTCAGTCAACTGCTGGACGGGATTCTTGGGGAAATTAAGGACGATCAGCGGGAAGTCCTGTTGCTGACGCTGGAAAGCATTGATCGGCTCAGCCGGATCATTAATGATTTGCTGGATATTTCCAAACTGGAAGCCGGCAAAATGAAGCTGAATGTCAAAAATGTCAATTTGGTGCCACTGATCCAGAAGGTTCAAGCGACTTTTACGCGAATTGCCCAGGAACGCAGAATTGAGCTTTCTGCCCGGTTTTCGCATGAGATCGTCCAGGTGAAAGGTGATCCCGACCGGTTGTTTCAGGTTCTGGTGAATCTGCTGGGG
>CAZGID010000257.1:0-3029 GCA_964526065.1 uncultured bacterium | reverse complement strand
CATTCTCCAGGATTGCTCGCCCCGTGCCGATGGGAATTAGCGCACCGGAGAAGGTGCCATCAGCCTGCAAGAAGTGATGCCGTTCCTCACACGGCAATTGACTGAGAGCGACAACTGGCACTCCGTACTGCTTCGCAAGTGCGTAAGGATCGATAGGAGCGTGGGCATCGAGACCAATTTCCGATCTGAGCTCCAGCGCGAGGCGGCGAGCCTCGGCCTTGAACCCGTGGCGCATTCGTCAACGCTCCTTCGACCTCACATGTTCCACGGTGGCGGCGAACACTTTCTGGAGATAATCCAGTGCTTTACTCGCGGTCGAAAGATCGGGTTCTTTGAGTTCATTCAGATAGGGATAGAACCCGCCAAGTTGTTCGGCTCCATCCTTCGTTGAAATCCCCTTGAAGGTCAAAAACTGCAAAGGCCCGTTCAGCACAATATAGAAATTGCGCAGCTCGTGGTGGATCCTTTTTGCATTAACCTGAGACGCCGTAATAAAAGCCCACGACTTTCCTCCGCGCATATCCGAATCGAGCTGAATATCCAGCCCAAAGTGATTCAGCATTTTTCCCACGCTGGTTTGAAGAAAATCTTCGGTAGTCAAGTCCTGGAAATCGGACCGGCTTTGTCGAAACGGAAGGATTTCTGAAAGCGTGAACTTCAATTCGCTCAATCGTTTATCCCGGTAAGCCGGCTCCGAATTCCGGTAATCCGCCACTACACGGCGCCAGTGCGCCCGTGAATCCGCCGGCAGCCCCGGATTCTTATCCAGAACCTTTTCGATCACTTCCGCAATCACATCCGGATCTTCCAGCCCCAGCGTCAATACGGCATCCTGAATCGTATGGGGGGAATTCGCAATGCGATTAAGAATGATTCCAAGAATGCCCTCTTTAAGATCATTCTTGATATGCGCTCCGTCGTTCCAGACCAGATTTCCATCAGATTTGATCTGAAAGTTCCAGGTCTGCATCTTGTCTTCCCGCCTCACCGTGACAAAGACGTCATCTTCATCCGTCTTTTCTTTTAAACTGACTTTCACTTTCAGTTCCTCTTCCTGATCTCCGACTTTGAGAACGGGCGGATAGCGTTCAATATCCCGGAATGCTTCCAGCATTTGCTCGGCTGGAACTGAACGAACTTTTCCTGGAAGACGGTCGAGATCCGCCTTCATTTTTTCAAGCACTGCTTCCATATTTTGCGGCCATTCCGCCCGCGGAAGCGGCGTAAACTTTCCTTTTACACCAAAAAGCCAGTAATCCTCGAATAACTGAAATTTCCAGTCCTTGAAAAGTAGTTTCAGGTAGGAATCCCGCAGCGCCATCAATTCAGTGCGCATGCGGTCCTGACTGGCAAGCGCCGAACGCTCGAAAAGCCAGGCGACGGACAATATGAAAGCATAAGCATCTGTATCGGGTCCGAGATTTTCGGTAATGATTTCTGCATTCTCATCCCGCGCCGTGAAATCATGCGTAAAAGCAACGCCCCAGTCATTGAGCTGGAGCTCTTCCTGATCATTAATCAAAAAGTTTTCCGGTTTAATATCACTGTGAATCACGCCGGCCTGATGCGCGGCCTGCAGAATTTCTCCGCCGCGAATCAGAGTCTCCAGCATATGTCGTGGATTCCGGAATTTAAATTTATCCAGCGTCCTGGCCTTTTCAATTCCGTCCAGCAGCAGCCAAAGGCCGCCTTCCGCCGTCAAACCTCCCTCCACCAACTGCGGAATATTCGGGACACCGGCTTTCTGCAAAGCATCAATCCTTTCCGCTTCTTCAAAAAGACTGTTATTGTCAGCCGCCCGGTACGCGACTTTATAGACCTGGCTCGGATGCGGTTTTCCGTCATCCATCCGCCGAAAAACAAACTGGGCATTCCCAATGCGTTCTCCGACCACTCTTTCATCTTCCATCAATTGCGGTGAAGACTTATTAGCCTTCAAACGCCGGCCCGACACTTTTTCCTCCCCAAATGCTTCACGGAAACTGTATTCGGTAATCATGCTGCGGGCTTCGGGCCGCTCAAGTCCTTCCCGGTACAGAGATTCCGGATTTACCGAAGCAAGATAAGCCGAAACCCATTCCCCGGCACGGAGCTCCTGTCCCAGTTCTGTTTTCTTTTCTTCGAAAAGCGTCATCAACACTTCGTTGATGTTCTGCACCTGTTCCGTCAGCGCATCCACCACCGCCTGCTCGATGGCAGCTCTTGATTCAGTGGATTGCAAACGATCTATATAGGCCGGTGCCCCATTCCAGCTCCGGTCATGCGCAATGCTGTTAAAACGGGCCTGTGCCCATTGCGGCACCACGTCGCTGAACGCCGCATACGGCTCATCCAGAAGCCGGGTATCCTGGAACCATTCGCCGGAAAAAGTCGTCACGATCAGTTCCCGCCGGATGACCTGAAAAAACACGCGCCGTTTTAATGCCTCAATTAACTGCTGTCGAAGCCCGGGCTCCGGCGCTTCGTTGTAAAGATCAATCAGGCCGTTAAGCTCGGCAATGCCGGGGATCTCCGGATGCGGGTTCAACGGTTCCAGAAATAATTCTAAAAGCTTATGCCCGCGTTCATGCCGAGAGAGCCAGAAATCATCATCCCCTGCCAGCGCTTTCTCGGCTTCCGGATCGCGGGCCAGAATACTGCCGACGCGGACGATCGATTTCTCTTCAAAAGAATGCGTAATGCCGGACGCCAGCCGGAACCCGTTTTCCATACGGAGATAAGGGGAGGTTTCCCGGTCGGCGAGAATTTGAAAACTTCCCGGGAAGAAATGAACGGACGCCGTACGAGGCAGATATCCCAGCACCCCCTCAAAAAAGGTACGTTGATGCAGTGCGGCGGTTCCCGGCCCCGGCTTTTCTTCAGGATTAAAAGCATACGTTTGTCCGGGCTCCACTTCCTGTTCACGGGCAAACTGCCGGACGCCCTCCACCGTTTCGAGGCGCCGTTCAAAACGACGCACGAGATCCTCCGGAACACTTCCGCCCAGTACGGTGGAATCAAACGGCAAGGCCTGCCATCCGTCTGCCTGT
>CAZGID010000256.1:0-3068 GCA_964526065.1 uncultured bacterium | reverse complement strand
GAGCCGCTCCAACTGCGGAATCACAACCGTCAAGAGCTGCAAGATAATTGACGCCGAGATATAGGGCATAATTCCCAGCGCAAAAATGGTCGCTTTCTGCAAAGCGCCACCGGAAAACATTCCCATCATGCCAAAGAGCGTGCCCCCGGGTGTCCGGGAAATACTCTGAAAAAAACGGGCTAAAGCTGTTCCGTCAATACCGGGCGTGGGGATATAAGCACCCACCCGGTAAACCGCGATAATCATCAAGGTAAAAAGAACCTTGTCGCGAAGTTCCGGAACTTTGAAAATATTGCCGTAGGCTTTAAGCATTTGCCTGGCTCTTGATTAAAATGGCCTTCCCGCCTGCCTTTTCGATTTTTTCCTTCGCTGAACGGCTGAACTGATGTGCCTTTACGGTAACAGCACGAGTCAATTCACCGTCTCCCAAAACCTTGATACCACTGCGGAGCTGGCTCACAACTCCCTCCTGAAGAAGGGTTTCCGGGGTAATCTCCTGCTGCTGAAGCGTCCCCAACCGGGCAACATTAACAATGGCGTATTCCTCACGAAATGCTGCATTGTTGAAACCGCGTTTGGGCAACCTGCGATATATCGGGTTCTGTCCGCCTTCAAATCCGGGCTTGCTTTTAGCACCCGAGCGGGAACCCTGTCCCTTCATTCCGCGACAGCTGGTCTTGCCATGGCCGGACCCGCTTCCGCGGCCGACACGCTTACGTTTTTTCTGCTGGGGTCTCTTGGATCTCATACGACGTCCTTTTGCGCTTCGCCTTCCCGAACCTTGTTATCTACAAGCTCGCATAATCCAAATAATGTCGCCTTCAATGTATTAATCGGATTAGCGCTGCCAAGGCTCTTGGTCAAAATATCTTTGATTCCTACGGATTCACATACCGCACGAACCGCACCGCCGGCAATAATTCCGGTACCGGGCGCCGCAGGCTTCAAAAGCACTTTTGCTGCGCCGTAGCGGCCAATCACTTCGTGAGGAATCGTGGTGCCTTTCAACGTCACTTTAAATTTGTTCTTACGAGCCTGGGTAAGCGCCTTGCGGATAGCATCCGACACTTCATTGGCTTTTCCCAAAGCATAACCAATCTCACTGTTGTAATTACCCACAACAACCAGCGCGCTAAAATGGAAGCGTCGACCGCCTTTAACCACTTTCGCGCAACGATTGATATGAATCACTTTCTCGTACTGATCTTGCTCGACTTGCGCAGGGGCGGAACGGCGGGATACCGCCGCAGACGGCTTCCGAGCAGCTTCCGGCTCTTCGGCATCATCGCTCGAATCGGACTCTGTCGATTCGTCGGTGGCTTTCGCCTTCACCGGCTTGCGTGCACGACGCGCTTTAGCCTCTTTATCTTCATCTACCGCCACGCGGCTTGAAGCTTCAGGCTCTTCCTTGATTTTGTCTTTCGCTTTTTCCTCTGCCATAACCCTCGCTGCCTTTTGTTTTAAAATTAAAACTCGATGCCACCCTTGCGAAGCGAATCCGCCAAAGCCCGGATTCTTCCGTGATACAGATAGCCGCCCCGGTCAAAGGCCACTTTTTGAATTCCTTTTTCCTTAAGCTTCGGTGCGAAAAACTCACCCAGCTTTTCGGCAGCCGTTACTTTACCATTCTGCGGCTTTACCTTAAGGAAGCTCTTATCCTGTGTAGAAAAGGAAAAGAGTGTACGGGAACTGGTATCATCCACAACTTGCACAAAAAGATTGCGGGCGGAACGGTGAACCACCATCCGGGGTCTTTCCGGTGTTCCGAAAAGCCGCTTGCGAATTCGTCCATGCCGTTTAAGACGGCCCTTTTCTTTTACGCTCAACATTTTAGCCTACCTTCTTTCCCTGCTTGCGGCGCACATGCTCATCCGAATACCGCACGCCCTTACCTTTATAGGGTTCGGGAGGATGAAAGCGCCGGATCTCGGCTGCCACCTGCCCTACGATACGCTTGTCCGCGCCCGTAATCACGATCTTGGTCGGTGCCGCACATTTAACTTCTACGCCGGCCGGAATCTCATAATCAATTGGATGGGTATAACCCAGGCTCAAATTCAAAATCTTTCCCTTCACCTGAGCCTTGTAACCAACCCCCTCCAGATCAAGCTCCTTGGTATAGCCATTCGCAGCGCCTGCAATCATATTAAAAATCAGACTGCGCGTAAGGCCGTGAAGTGCCCGGTCCTTGTTGATGTCAGTCTTGCGCTGGATCTTGACCTCATTATTGTCGACCGCCACCTGAATACGCGGGTGCACATCGAGCTCAAGCTTCCCCTTCGGTCCTTCTACGCGGACCTTACGCCCCTGAAGCTGGACCTTCACATTTCCGGGAACTGCAATAGGTTTTCTACCGATTCTTGACATGGCTCCTCACCATACCTTGCAAAGAAGTTCTCCGCCGACCTTTTCCTTACGCGCCTGGCGGTCGGTTACAATTCCCCGCGAAGTCGAGATAATCATGACTCCCAAACCACCTTGAACGCGGGGAATTTCCGTAACACCCTTATACTGCCTCAACCCCGGCTTGGAAATCCGCTGGATTCCCTGAATGGCCGGCCGGCCGTCGCGGAGATATTTTAAATGAACGCGAACAAACTTTTTCTTTCCTTCTTCAAAGGGCTTAACGTTCTCAATAAACCCTTCTTCTTTTAAAAGCTCGGTAATCCGGAGCACTGCTTTGGACGCTCCCAAAGTTACCTTATCTTTGTGCGCACGAGATGCATTGCGCAACATGGTCAACGAATCGGCTATCGGGTCAGTTACAGGCATTTGGATTCCTCACCAGCTGGATTTGACAACACCGGGGATAAAGCCTTGATTCGCAAGTTCACGAAAACAGATACGGCAAACTCCGAACTTGCGGATAAAACCACGCGGCCGGCCGCAACGGCGGCAGCGATGATAGCCCCGGACTGCAAATTTAGGTTTTCTCTTCTGCTTAACAACTAAACAAGTCTTTGCCATGAAATCCTCGCCCTTATTTGCTGCGCTTACGGAATGGAAGACCGAGAAGCTCCAAAAGGCGGCGAGCCTCTTCGTCCCGGGTAGCCGTCGTGACAAGCGTC
>CAZGID010000255.1:0-3101 GCA_964526065.1 uncultured bacterium | reverse complement strand
ACTCCGACTTTCTTTTCACGCGGAATATCAACACCGAGAATACGGGGCATAATCGTTCTCCTTAAAAAAATTATCCCTGACGCAGTTTGTGCTTGGGATTCGTCTTGCAAATAACGTACACCACACGCTTGCGGCGCACGATGCGGCAATCTTCACAAATTCTTCTGACTGAGCTACGGACTTTCATGATTCCTCGCTTCGATTTGTCTTTACTTGACCCGGTAGGTAATCCGTCCCCGGGTTAAATCATAAGGCGAAAGTTCAATTTTGACGCGGTCACCCGCTAAAATCCGGATGTAATTCATTCTCATCTTACCGGATACGTGCCCCAAAACCTGATGCCCGTTATCCAGTTCTACCCGGAACATCGCATTGGGAAGGGGTTCCAGTACCGTCCCTTCCATTTCAATGGCGTCTTCTTTCCCCATACGGCCGTCCTGCTTAATCCTCACCGGTCAAATTAATGTAACCGTCTTCCGTAAAGGCAAAATCATCTTCATGATGGCTGGCCCACTTCCGGTCCGCTGTCACGACCGTCCATCCATCATCCAGCGTTTCGACCGTGTAGTTTCCTTCGGTCACCATCGGTTCAATCGCCAGAACAAGTCCAGGTTCGATTTTTGGCCCGCGCCCTGGCTTACCGTAATTGGGTACCTGCGGCTCTTCATGAAGTGCCCGGCCAATTCCGTGTCCAACATAATCCCGGACAACTTGATAACCGCGCGATTCGACATATTCTTGAATCCGTGCCGAAAGATCTCCAATCCTGCATCCCGGCCGGTATGCCTCCAGCCCGGCCTTCACGGCCCCGCGAGCGGCATCCATCAGCTGCTGAACGGATTCGCTGACCTTGCCTACCGGCCAGCTGCGAGCTGCATCGGCATAATACCCATTCAAACGAACACCGATATCAAAACTGACGATGTCGCCTTCTTTTAGAACGCGGCTACCGGGTATCCCATGAACCACTTCTTCGTTCACAGAGATACAAGCCGTTTTAGGGAACCCTCGGTATCCCTTAAATGCCGGCTCGGCACCGGATCTGGCAATCTCTTCTGCCGCCAACGCATCCAGGGCATCGGTGGTTACGCCCGGCTTGACGGCAGGGCGGACAATTTCAAAGATCCGCTTTAAAATTGCGCCTGCGTCACGCATCATTTCGATTTCCCTTTTGGACTTCAGGGAAATCATACGGCAAGCTTAAGCCTGTCAAAAAGCGCTTTTAATTCCGCCTGCAGTTCCGGTACATCAAAATCACCGGTCACATCCTGCAGCAAATCTTTTTTTCTGTAATAATCAATCAACGGCGCCGTTTCGGCCTGATAAACTTCAAGACGTTTACGCACCGTTTCCGGCTCATCATCCTTGCGCATCACGAGCTTTTCACCGGTCACATCACAAACGCCTTCTTTTTTAGGCGGCATATTCCGAATGTGATAAACCCGACCGGAAGACGGTGCCACGCGGCGTCCGGATAATCTGTCAATGATCACAGCCTCAGAAGTTTTGAAATTCAACACGGCATCCAGCGCCATGTCTTCCGCCTCAAGAAAGCGGTCCAATCCTTCTGCCTGACCTAATGTCCTGGGATAACCATCCAGGATAAATCCTTTTCCCTTACCGACCGCTTTAATTTCCTCGAACATCATCTGGTTGACCAGATCATCGGATACCAGATCTCCGCGCTCGATAATATCCTTGGCCTGCTGTCCAAGGCGCGTCTTTTCGCGGATATGGGTTCGAAGAATGTCACCGGTTGCCAAATGTGCGAGCTGATATTTTTCACTCAGCACCTTCGCATGCGTTCCTTTTCCGGCTCCCGGAGGTCCCAGTAAAACAAGCTTCATATCAGCGCCGCGACTTCAACTTTCCTTTTTTAATAAAACCTTCATAATGCCGCATCACCAGCTGTGATTCGATCGTCTTCATGGTATCCAGCACAACACCGACGATAATCAGCAATCCAGTCCCGCCGAAGAAGCTCGCGATCAAAAATGGAATATTCATAACATGCGGCGATGACACAATGTCCGGCGTCAAGGCAATCAAAGCAAGAAAGACGGCTCCGCTTGCCGCAATCCGGGTCATAATATAATCCAGATATTCTGCTGTAGCTTTACCCGGCCGAATTCCTGGAATAAAACCACCGAACTTCTGCAGATTTTCACTGACCTCGACCGGATTAAACGTAATTGCCGTATAAAAGAACGTAAAAAACAAAATCATGACGGCATAAATGGCCGCATGCCCCCAACTGCCGGGCGTCAGAAATTGAGCCATTTTCGTCAACCCCGAGGCCGTCGGAAAAAAACCGGCGATCGTCGCCGGGAAAAGAATGACGGACTGCGCAAAAATAATGGGAATTACACCCGCCTGATTGACTCGCAGCGGCAAATAGGTGCTCTGGCCGCCATACATGCGATGTCCCCGGATCTGCTTTGCATATTGCACCGGAATTTTACGCTGGCCCTGAATGATCAAAACCACTCCGACAATCGTAATGACAAAGAGAATCAGCATCAAACCAAACTTCCACCATGCAAGCTGTTGCCTTGCCGGATCAAAAGGCGACAGGAGCAAGAAGGTCTGCCAAAGAGCTGTCGGCACAGATTCAATGATGCCGGCCGTAATCAAGATCGACATACCGTTCCCAATGCCATATTGATCGATCTGTTCGCCCAGCCACATAATGAAGGCCGTACCCGTGGTCAGCGTCAAAATCGTCATCAAACGGAAGCCCCATCCTGGATTGGGAACCATCACGGTTCCTTGAAATGCATTGGGGTTTTCAAGCCAGAGCGAAATGAAGAACGTCTGGATAATGGCCAGGATAATCGTTCCGTAGCGCGTATACTGAATGATCTTGCGCCGGCCCGGCAGCAGGAAATCGAACAGGTCGATGGTGATGTGCTCGCGTTGCATCGTGGCGAGCGGCAGGCCGCCGAATATGAGCAACGCGAGCGAATACTCGGTCACCTCGACGGACCCCGGCAGCGGCGCGTTGAAGAAATACCGCCCGGCGACGTCCACCGCCGTCATCGTCATCATGGCGAACAGCAGAGCCGCCATGATGACCGCAAGGACATGCAGCAATTTTGCGG
>CAZGID010000254.1:0-3103 GCA_964526065.1 uncultured bacterium | reverse complement strand
AAGGTCATGTTTCAACTCATTGACCGCGTCCGGGAAGGGCAGGACCTGGTGATTGCCTCGCGCTTTGAAGGCGACGGCCACATGGTCGGCTGTCCCTGGCACCGCAGCCTGCTCAGTTACGGGGTTTCGCATTTACTGCGTTTTCTCACGCGGCTGCCGGAAGTGAAAGACTTTTCCATTTTTTACCGCGCTTACCGGGTTTCGCTTTTGCAGAAAGGCTTTGAGCGCTACGGCGAAGGCCTGATGGAGGGCAAGGGGTTTGCCGTCATGGGCGCGCTTCTGTTAAAGCTGGCCAATATCAGCCGGAAAATTGCCGAAGTGCCGCTGGTGCTGCGCTATGACCTCAAGACCGGGACTTCCGGCATCAAGATTTTCCGCACGATCCGGGGTTATCTGGAATTGATCCGCGATTACATCCGGACCAGCGGGTTCAAAAAGTCCTTTTCATGAAAAAAATTTATCTCGTGGCCGGCGCCCGGCCCAATTATGTCAAGATCGCGGCTCTCATCCGCGCGCTCGACCGCCACAAAGCCCGGCACCGCCGTTCCCGCTTTCTCTACCGCCTGATCAATACCGGCCAGCATTATGATTTTCTGATGTCCCGCAAAATTTTCCGCGATCTGAAAATTCCTAATCCATTCAAAGATCTCAATGTGGGTTCCGGAACGCATGGCGAGCAAACGGCCAAAATTATGGAGCGGTTTGAAAAACTGCTGATGAAGGACCGGCCCGATCTGGTGATCGTGGTGGGCGACGTCAATTCCACCCTGGCGGCCACGCTGGTTGCGGTCAAAATGCGGAGTCCGGTGGCGCATGTGGAAGCCGGGCTGCGCAGCCGCGACCGCGATATGCCGGAAGAAATCAACCGGCTGGTGACCGATTCCATCTCCGATTACCTGTTTACCACGAGCCGGGATGCCGACCGCAATCTCATCCGCGAAGGCGTCTCCCGCGGAAAAATCTTTTTTACCGGCAATGTCATGGTCGATACGCTGCTGGCCAGTTTGAAAAAAGCGGGGAAGTCGGGCGTGCTTCGGCGCCACGGCATCCGCAAGCCCTACGCGGTGCTGACACTGCACCGGCCGTCCAATGTGGACCGGGACGAGGACTTTCAGGAAATCGTGAAAGCCCTGACCAATATTCAGGCGGACCTGCCCGTGATTTTTCCCGTGCATCCGCGCACGGCCGCCCGCATGAAAAAGAGCCGGCTGGCCGCGGAATTCCTGAAACTTCGGAATATCCGCCTGATTCCGCCGCTCGGCTATCTGGATTTTATCCGGCTCATGCGCGACGCGCGCCTGGTGCTGACCGATTCCGGCGGCATTCAGGAAGAAACAACGGTGATGGGCATTCCCTGTATCACCTTGCGTGAGAACACCGAGCGGCCGGTCACGATTACGCAGGGGACCAACAAGCTCGCAGGCAAGCGGCATGCGAAAATCATCCGTCTGGCGCGGGCGGCGCTGAGGACGCGGAATACCGGCAAAAAACGCCGGCCGGAATACTGGGACGGGAGGGCCGCCGACCGCATCATTGCCGTCCTGGCCAAAAAGACAGGATTTTAAATTGCTGAAACGCCTCGGAATTCTTCCGCTGTTTGCCCTGGCGGCCCTTGTGCCGCTGGCGCTTTATTTTTCGTCCGGGCTCTCGTTTTACACTTTTCATGCCCTGGCCGGGCTCATGCCGCTCAAACATCAGATTGCGCACTGTTTTCTGGGCGGGGAATACCCGCTCTGGAATCCTTTCATCATTTGCGGTGCGCCGTTTCATACCGGCATTGGCATCGCCGATCCGTTTCTTTTAAGTTATCTGGTGCTGGACGGAATCCCGGCACTGCTGGGTTCGGCGTGGCTGGCCTTTTTCTCGGCCGGGCTTTCCATGTATGTTTACCTGCGGGCGGGAAAGGGCTGGCATGTGGCGGCGGCACTGGCCGGCGGCATGCTCTGGCTCGCCAATCCCTTTTTTGCCGCGACCTGCCATGAGACGCCCTTCATGAATGCGCCGGTCTTCCTCCCGCTCGCCTTTTTCTTTTATGAGCGTGCGCTCGGCCGCCGAAGTTACGGCCATGCCGCCCTGGCGGGTTTATTTCTCAGCACCGCTTTTCTGGCGGGCAATCTGGAATCGTTTTATTTTGTTCTCCTTTTTTTCGCCGTGCTACAGGGAACCCAGCTGCTGCATCACAGCCTGCACCGGCGGAGCTGGGAGCCCATCCGCCGGGAGTTCCGTTTTCTGGTCACCGCCGGATTGTTCGCCCTGCTGTTTGCGGCGGTCGATCTTTTTCCGACCGTGGCCATGATTTTCAATTCGGGGCGCAGCGCCAATGCCACGCTCGTCCAGAACGGGCTTCATTTTCTGTTTGCGGCGCTCATGGCCTTCATCGCCGTGCGGATTTTTGTGGAGCCCGGCAGAAAGAGCACCTGGCTGGTAGCGGTTTCGGCGTTTCTGCTGTTCGCCTTCGACTTCAATCGCGGGGCGGGCCTGCTGCATTTCAATACGAATATTTTTTATCCGCTGGTGCCGCAAGTGATGGCCGGCGGACGCGAAGCGTTTCATCTGCTGATGGAAGCCGCCGGCGCCTCGCGGGAGGCGATGCGCGCCTTTTTCGAGCCGCGCTACATTTTCTACATCCAGCCGCCCATTTATTTGTTCACGCTGCCGACGCTTTTGATCTTCTGCGCGGTGCTGGGATTCTCGCGTAACCTCGAGATGCGGTTTTATGCCTGGCTGGCTTTTTTTCTGGCGCTGTTTCCGTACACCGCCGTGCCGAATCTGAATCATTACCTGCTGCATCTCGACCAGATTGCCTATCCGCGCATCATGTTCCCGTTTTTCTTTCTGCTCGCGATTCTCGCCGCCTACGTGATTGAAAAACTGCCGCCGGAGCGGGGCGTGCATCCTGTCCGGGTGCTGCAGACGGCCGCCTGGAGCGTGCTGGGTCTGGGCGGCGTTCTGACCGCCTTGCTTTTTTTCTTTCCGCTTGAGGCGGCACGTTTCCGCCATTTACTTGAAGCGCTGGCGGGGACCCTGAGCATAGGGGCGCATTCCCCCCATTACGCCGAGTTGACGCTGCGGTCCCTTTCCTTTCTGGCGTCGCGGTCCTGGG
>CAZGID010000253.1:0-3155 GCA_964526065.1 uncultured bacterium | reverse complement strand
CCGCCGATCAAGTTTTGCAGGGAGACGCTGAAGTTACCCAAGAGCGCGACTTTTGGCGAGCCTTGCCGGCAACCACGTCCCAAAGTCCGCCCAAGGACCGGGTGATTACCCAGTACAAGAAAAACCAGGTCACACAAGAAGAGGAGCAAGCCGGCGTGGAGACAGCTTCGATTGCCGTGGCGATCGAAGCCGAATTGCCTTCTTCTCAAAAGCACTATCCGGACATCACCTTCTTCGAAGGATATGCCCCTGATTACAGCAAAGTGCAAGATACGCTGCGGGCCGAAGATGAGAAGGATCTGACGGCGGGGCAGATATGGGAAAGTCCCGTTGAATACCCGTTGTATGGAAATATCCGAAATTATTACGTACCGTCCCAAAATGGAGAGGTCACCTATCTTTTCAAACGCAGCAGCAGCGGGGCGATTTGGCTGGCTGCTGTTCAGACAACGAGTAAGAAAGTAGATCGGCAGGGCCTGCTTGAAACCGGGCTTCAGCTGTTCTTTCCTTCAATCTATCTTCTTCCGCCATTTTCTTATGATGAGGAAGTAGCAATCAATCAAATCCCGGTCAATATTCAGGCAAACCGGATTGCGGAAGAAAAATTTAACAGATATGTTGATATATCAAGATATATCCGTGAAAACAACCCCGTCGTCCGTGAGTTTATCGAACAGGTTATTGAACCGGAAGAGGCGCTGCGCCGTGAACGCGTGCGTCGCGGGCTTCTTGCCACCATTCTGGCCATGGATAATCGAACGGATGAGGCCATTGCAGTGCTGGAAGAGCAAGTGGCCCTGGAAGCACCTTACCAACTGGATGTGGAAATGGCCGAACGTTTTCTTCTCGCCTATGAAGCCTATCGTACAACCGAAGGGACTGAGCGCGCCGAACACCCGATAAATATTGCCCGCCGGACTTTAATGAACACGCTGCAAAGCCTTGGGCAATCTCATTATGACCGCTATTTTGGTGCTTTTGGTGTATTTACCGCGGATCTGCTGATTCGTGAAGCCAAGACTATTGTGACGCCTCCCTCGGAAGTTTCGGAAGCTCCTGAAAAGAAGGATCATATGGCAAGACGATCCCGCCGCAAGAAAATGCCGGAATTTGCGGGACGAAATATGCATCAGCGTCAATTACAGTATCCCGATCAGAATTTTATGCTTTTAACGGCTGGCGACAGTCAGGCTGGGGTTACCGACGAGCAGGTAATGGCAGGACAAGGGGAACGGGCCAGTGCATCGATTGCTTCTAATATGGTGGCGGGCTACTTCGCCGGACAGATTCGAAGCTCCAACGTCCATACGATGGGCAGCATCAGCGATGTCATGGATCTTTTCAAACGGGCGCTTACCATCGCGGTTGGCCGTCTGCGCCGTTTCATATCGGAAGGCAGCTCAGAATTTCCCGGCGCGCATCCGGAGCATGTCGATATGCAAGCCGCTATCTCAGCCGGTGTCGTTATCACGGATGGAGAGCAGAAACAGCATTTTGTCTTTATTAATAAAGGAAACGGTGCGTTCTTTATTCGTAAAAAGGATGGCACGGTGACCCGTGTGACAGAGCTTGATACAGATGCCGCTGAGCGGGCTCGCGGAGTTCGCGTTGACGGAAGCGAAGTTGCCGATGAAGACCGGTTGGACTCGGCGGCAGCCGAAATTCATGAAGGGCGCAATATTTTGACCGATGCGGTAAGCGCCGTCACGGATGAGCAAATTACCTTTGCAGATCACCAGCTTAATTCGGTTGAGGTGGAAGAAGGGGATTTAATTATCGGGGTGACACATGGCGTCATCGAAAACCTTGCTGCTTCGCAAATCAATGAAATTATTGCGGCCGCTGAAAATGAAGATGAAGCGGTCGCGAATCTTATTCAGGAAGCCGGCTCTGTTGCAGATAAGCTGGGAACACCGCAGGAGACACCCTATTCCTCTAATACCGACATGATTGCATTGGCAATGCGTGTCCTGCCTCCGGGAGAAGTGACGCGTGAAGAGGTTGTAGACGAAGCCCTGCCGCGCGTCAATGAGACACTGCGGACTCGCGATCCGAACGTAATCGATACTGCGTTTAACGCTTATTTGGGCGCTACAGAAGCAGCATTCAAAAGCCGCGATCAGGAGAAAATCCAGGCGCTTGTTCAGGCGCTTTATAGTCTAGGAATGGCTTATGTCGTTCGCTCCCAGAATAATGTCCGTATCGGTGAAATGCGGAAGATCATGGTGGAAATCAAAAACCGCGTCAATCAATTGATCCCGACGCAAAAGAATGAGGCTTTGAGCGCTGAAACCCAAAGTCTGGTCAATCTGGCTTTGCGCAGTATAAAGCCCGCCATCCCGGCATCTAATACTTATGAATCCGTGCGTTATGATGATCCGGAGAGCCCTTCCACCGTTATTAAAGAACTGCGTACAGCGGATGCAGCAAATATCGAAAGCCGTGTGACTTTCGCCAACCGGCTTTCTGACTTTTATGTTCAGACCCGGATTGCAGAAAAAACGGATGCTGGTGTGACCCTTGAACAGGACTATCAAGGCCCGACCTTGAGTGTCATTCTGCGTGCAATTGCAAATCTTCCATCAGAAATCGCAAGCCGGACACAGAAGGAAGAAGCCATTAAAGAATTGTTTGACCGTGCCGCGAAGCTTCAGCAGAGCATCTTGAATGTCCGCCATGGTAAAAATGCCCGTACCGTAGACACCGCCCAGAACTGGGATAATCTTGTCATTGATCCCAAAGATCGCAAAATCAAAAACGTTTCCATTCGCGGCTTGAAAGGAATCAGCGCCGCCCGGCCTGAGGCCCGTGAAATCCATCAGATTCCCAAAAATGCCTTATTCGAGCATCTTTACACGAATTGGTATCAGAAAGTTAAAGACCTGGAAGACATTGAGCAGTTGATGCCCGGCACCATTGATAATTTTCACGTTTCACTTGCTGAGGCTGGTTTTTATCCCGATTTGTTTGACCGTTCCGAAACGGCCCGAATGGACCGCGAAGCCCTTTATCTTGTTTTTGACCGCTTCGAAGAACAGCGCCAGCAATTAGTCATCTTGCGTACCCGCGCCGCGGAACTTCCGGAAATCACAGAATTTCTCGAGCTTTTAAAAAACGACATGGAGCTCAGCGGCGAACTCCCGCAGGCGGACAGA
>CAZGID010000252.1:0-3190 GCA_964526065.1 uncultured bacterium | reverse complement strand
CTTATTCCACTTCATTCGATCCGCTTCGATTAAATCTCTAATGATGGAAACGATCGAGTAATGCTTCCTTTGTTTCTGACGAATAAGAGATTTTTCCTTCAGGAAAAAATACTGCTCTTCCGTAAGTTCTATGGTTGTTTTCTTCATTTTTGATTGTTTTTTCTTCGGCATACAAAGCTCCTACCGTTCAGGATAGAAATGCAATATTTCCATAATTACAGCATTATATACCTATTGACTATGTAAAAGCTACCCTAAAAGCAAAAAACCTTCGCCGGTCATGTTCGACCAACGAAGGTTTTGCTTTTTTAAAGTCCGGGATTTATTCCTTCAGAACTCGGGACTTACCGCCAAATTGTGAGAATCATAATAGCACTGGACGGAAAAAAATCAATGGGATTTGAAATACAAATTCACCAGCTCCACGACGAACTTCACCTTGCCGCCGATATGCCAGCAGGTGTTCCGTTCGGGCTCGACCGAGGACTTGTAATCGTAAATCGTGAAGACAAGGCCGTTGATTCTGCCGACCCACTCGACCTTGATCTTGCCATCCTGTGATGCTCCGAGCTGTGGCTCACCAAACACAAATACAACGTCTTCATAGCGCGTGCCGTCTGGCAAGTAACCCTGAAAGCCGGTGCCCAAGTTGCTGGCACCGGCCATCTGAATGTTGAGGTCGATTTCCGCTTTAACTTTCATTGCGCTTTCCTTTCGAACCCCATCCGGCCTTCCACCTTGCAACCGCGCCAGACACCACTTCATCGATCTGTTCCTGCGTCACGCCTTCGGCGAGCACCTGCCCGAGCTCTGCCTTGCTAAGGACCCGGAAATTCTTGATTCCGCGCTCCTTGGCCTTCAGCATGAGAGTGTTGCGGGATTCGTTAACGATCGGTTCGACTTTCTGTTTTTCAGCTTCCTTCGCCTTACGTTTTATTTTCTTCATGGGAAATTCTCCTTTTCGCGGGAGGGGGCCATAATTTCATAGTGTTTGCAAGTCAGAAGTCGACCCGAACGCCGCCCTTCGCGCCGACCCCTTTGCGGTCATCCGACTCCGCAAACCCGTAACCTTCCACGAAGGGATGTACGGAAAACCGCTTCTTTTCTTCCTGCTTTTGATCGACGGTAACCTGCGCCCCGGGCTGGGCGATAATGTGAGTGACCTGCTTTGTGGTCGGCATGAAGAAAGCACGGTAGACGACAAGACAGATGAACCCGATCGCAAGAACCCCGATCGCATACCGAACGGTTTTGACCCACGGCAGAAGCTGAAAGAAACTCCCGAAGAATTTGGACAAGCTGAAGGGTTCCATTACTCGCCGTCTTCCTCGCCAAACACATGCCGCGCCAGCACGCGGATACATTTCTTTAAATCAGCAACCGTGCTCGCACTCTGGATCATGGTCTTGAAGCGATCCTTCAGTTTCTTTCGATTGCTCAAAACTGTCTGTTCTGTTTGACTGATTAATCTTTTAACTGCCATAACGTGATCTCCTTATGCTTTCCATCCGAGTGAAACCCCGTGAATTTTTAGGGATTTCAAATTATCGGAAGTGAGTTTGTATTTAACGGTAGAACCACTGGGCTGGGAAGAAAGAGAAAGCGATCCGGCAAGAATTCGTTTACTCGCATCGTAATCGCCCTCATCGACAAGCGTGATTTGACTCCACGTAGTTCCGTCATCGCGCGAGATATACGCCTTCAAATCAGTGTTGACCGTAATGCTGTCAACATCCTCTTCAAATAGCACAATCCTTCCTTCGCTGGGAACGGCTTCTGCCGTAAATCCTTCCGAAACAAGAATCATGTTCTCAAGAAGCGTAAACTCGACTTCATCGACAGCCCAGTCACCGTCGGTCGTTCCTGAATTTGCCAACAACCGCCAATATCTTGCCGCTGTGTCATTGGAAAAATCAAAAGACTGCTTTGTGGTGTTTGCTGTTATTGCTTGAGTCGCGACATCTGTCCAAGCAGAGCCATCACCAGATCTCTGAATTTTGACGGAAGTGACCGCTTTGCCAGACGCATGATGCTTAATTGAGAACCCTGTGATTGTCTTGCTGATGCCGCTCCCAAAATCAAATCCGATGTACGCAACACCGGCAAGAGAGGAATAAAGCTGAATCAGCGGTTTCTCGTCATTGACATACGATGCCCATGTGCCTCCAGATCCCCTTGCAACACCATGCCACGTTGTACCTGTTCCCTCTGACAGCTGTATGTAATTTGATCCGTTTCCATTCGGCGTATCGACATTCTCAAGAACAACCACATACCAAGTTCCGGAAGTCAATGCGTAGGGCGTTGTGAAATTAAATTTCACCCACGATTCAGATGTCGGTGCATTTGAGACATTAAAATTCGCGCTCGTTGCCAATGCATTGCCGGTCGGAACCGCCGTCTTTGCTTGAGTGCTTGCGGCATATAATGCCGCTCTGCAGTTACCACTTGGGGAACCAGACTTCAGCATCTTGAACTCTACGGCACCAAGGGAATACGCCGACGAGGCCTGAAATACCACACCTGCCCCATAGGAAGGATATCCTGATGCTTGTGTGGCATCCCAGTAGGCCCATGACGAATGTTTGGTGGTTTCGCTTTGCTGAATACTGGCCGATGCGCTTGGCTTCCAATAAGTACCATTATCATCATCGAAAGCCTTTTCTTTTGCGGTTGATTCTATTGTTTGAAAATACATATCGCCGGAACCGTAATTCGCCCAAGCCGAAGATCCCTTGGCAATGGTCTGTCCACCACTAATTAAACTCCCTGTGTTCAAACGAAAATCTCCACGATTCGATCCGTCATAACTGCCGGTTGTATATTCGAGAACAATCGCATACTGAGTTCCGCTCTGAACGGTATATGGAGTTACGAACAAAAAGGTTTCAAAAGCATAATTCGGGTAGGTAGCTGAAAAATCGGTTATGTTCCATTCGATTGATTCAGCCAAAGGACTTCCGGTCGGGAAGCCGCCTGAGGTTGCATACAATCTCGCCTTAAATTTGGCTGTTGGAGTGCCCCATTTTGAAATATAAAATCGGAATCCTTTCAAAGCATATGTCGCCGACGGCGTAAATGTTTGCCCAATCCCATTGAGAGTTGAAGAAATATTGGAAAAAACTTCTCCGCGATCGTTGTAAACCAACTGGCTCTCCGGGTTGCTTTCTCCATCACCGCTCGAAAGGGG
>CAZGID010000251.1:0-3196 GCA_964526065.1 uncultured bacterium | reverse complement strand
GCCTGATGGAGGGCGCCTTTGATCCGGGCGGTGAGTGAAATCATCATCGGATCCGAAACCTCGTCGAGGTTGTGGAGAATATAATTCTCCAAAGTACTTTCAGGATACTCGGAACGGATCATGCTCTCGAATAAATCATGGACCAGCGACGGGTTGGTGTTATAAATCCGGCTTCGAATTTCGATGCCGCTCAAGCCTCCCAGACGCACACGGGTCTGGGCTTCGAGAGTGCCGCTGGGAAGCAGGTTCAGCCGCTCTTCGGTGACGGAAAGATCGCTTTCTTCTGCGCTGAAAGAAGGCGTGGTTTCCCAATGCGGTTCGATGCGATCCAGCACCAGCACCTCGCGGTTTTCTTCCACCGCCAGCAGATAATGATAAGGCGCTTCCGGGAGAGTCGGATCCATGTAGAGAATATCTTTGCCCTGCGGTACCGCCACAATCATATGAGTGAAATCCAGGGAAGGAATTTCTTTAACCAGACGGCCTTCATCGGCCGGTTTAATCAGCACGGCATAAGCTTTGATGCCGGCTTCCCGCAGCATGGCAATGAGAAGACCCGATTTACCTTTGCAGTCCCCATAGCCGTGCTTGAGCACATAAGCTGGAGGATAAGGCCGCCACGACGACTCGCCGAGGGTAATGCCGACATAATCGATTTTCTGAGAGACATAGCCATAAAGCGTACGGATGACCGCCGTTTGATCATGCTCTTTTTCGTAAATCAGATCGCGGACGAGATTTTGAAGATCCGGCCCGGTATCCTGAATGACACTTTCGAATAAAGGGACGTACCAGGAAGTCAACGTTTCCCATGAAGGCATCGTCGAAAAAAGAACATGCGGCGAAAGATTGAATGCCGGTGGCAGGGCCGGTTCATGACTGCGGGAAAGGATGACGGGGCCGGTTTCCCAGTGATAAAGACGGCGGCCGCCCCGTTCGGTGATTTCAGGCGCCGAAGCGCCGGGCAGCGTGACATGATAATGCGGCTGCGGCATCGTCGTCGGCACGCTGATGGTCAGCCGCGACTGGCGGGTGACCAAACCGACCGGATAGGTAAACAGGGCGGTGTAGATGCGTTCGAGAACCGGCGTGTGAATGCGGACGCGGTATTCAAGTTCCAGGAAATCCCCGGGGGCCGCATAGGGAAAAACCATCTGCATCACCTTCAGATCGCTGAAGAGCGGAACTTCCTGCACGATGGAGCGGTTTTGAATCAAATCGCGGTCGACCGGAATCACGGTGCCGTCGGCCTTGATGGTCCGGGCCGTTTCAATTTCAATTTCCTCGACCGCGGCATTGTAGGGCAGTGCAATCTGATTGAGCTGGCGGCCCGCTTCCTGAAGGACTTTGACGAACTCGTGCACATGAACGGTTGCCGTTCCATCTTCCCGCACGAAATGATTCTCATCTTTCAGCAGCACCACCGCCGTATCGCCCGGCATTTCCTCAGGCGACGGCGATTCATTAATGAGCTTCTGGATTTCGGGCGAAAGCAGGGGGGGCTCGACTTTAAGCGTCTCGGCAAGAGCGGGACCGGCGAAAAAAGCAAAGGCTATCAGCCAGGGTATCAGGGAAGAGCGGGAAGCGATCATGGCCGACAATCGTATCACATCAAAACTCATTTTGAAACCGCAAGCGCCGGATTCTTCTATCTTTAGGGTGGCAGGGCGGAAGGGTATCTGCTAAAATACCGAAAATTTTCTAACCAGCCCTATGGCAAGCAGTTACGCATGAAGACCAAGAAAATTATTCCTTTCTTCAAGATGGTGGCTTCCGGCAATGACTTTGTCGTGATCGACAACCGCAAGCGGATTGTGCCGGCGCTTGGCCCGTTTACCCGCAAAGTCTGCACGCCGCATACCGGGGTCGGCGCCGACGGCGTTCTGCTGATGGAACATGCCCGCCGCGGCGATTTCAAAATGCGCATTCTGAATGCCGATGGCTCCGAAGCCGAAGCCTGCGGCAATGGATTCCGCTGCATTGCCCTCCTCGCGCATCGCAAGCTGGGCTTTCCTTCCCGCTTTCGTTTTGCTTCCATGGCCGGACTGGTCGAGGCGGAAATTCAAGGTCAGCGGGTCCGCGTTGGATTGCCGGCGCCGAAGGAACTGCGTCTTCGGGGCGCAATTGAAGTCAATGAAAACCGTCTGCACTATTCATTTATTAATACCGGTGTTCCTCATCTCATCATTTTCGTTCACGGAATCGACAAGATTGATGTCGAAAATCTGGGCCGGGCCTTGAGGCATCACAAACAGTTCCAGCCGCGCGGCACCAATGTGAACTTTGTTGAAATCCAGAATAGCCAGCGCATCCGTGTGCGCACGTACGAACGCGGTGTCGAGCAGGAAACGCTGGCCTGCGGAACCGGTTCGACGGCATCGGCCATTGTCAGCGCGCTGATGGGGTATGTGAAGCCGCCGGTGACGGTCAAGACCCGCGGCGGGGAAGAACTGGTGATTGATTTCAAACGCAAGGGGAACCGGGTGTCCAAGGTTTCGCTGGAAGGGCGTGCGCGTCTTGTTTACGAGGGGCAGCTTCAGCCCGTCTGAAAGTTGAGCTAAGGGAGGATTGAATGGCGAAGGTTAAGGCATTTGAAGGATCCATGGTGGCCCTCGTAACACCGTTTCGCAACGGCCGCATTGACGAAAAGGCTGTGCGCGGGCTTCTGGATTTTCATTTAAAGAACGGAACGGACGTTATTATTCCGTGCGGCACGACCGGCGAGTCGGCCACGATGTCGCATGAAGAACACCGGCGGATGATGTCGCTGGTGGTGGAATATGTCGACGGCCGCGTGCCGGTTGTCTGCGGAGCCGGTTCCAATAATACGGCCGAAGCGCTCGGTCTGGTGAAGCATGCCAAGAAAACCGGGGCCGATGGCGTTCTTGTTGTGACCCCTTATTACAACAAGCCCACCCAGGAAGGCTTGTACCGTCATTATTCTACGCTTGCCGGAAAAGTGAATATTCCCATGATTCTCTATAATGTTCCGGGACGGACGGGCGTGTCGATCAAACCCGAAACGGTGGCGCGTCTTCACAAGATCGATAACATTGTGGCGATCAAGGAAGCCAGCGGCAGCCTGGAGCAGGTGGACCGGATTCTTGAGCTTTGTGATAGCACAGTGCTTTCCGGCGATGACGGTCTGACGCTGCCGATGATGGCGATCGGCGCGCGCGGTGTGATTTCTCTGACC
>CAZGID010000250.1:0-3225 GCA_964526065.1 uncultured bacterium | reverse complement strand
AGGCGTCCACCCGCCAGAGAGGCCGATAACCCGGTCAATTTTGCCGCCTGAGGGCTGACATTCAAAACCGCATTGATGGATTCCAGAGGCGCCATGCCTTCCAGTGGCAAATAGCCGCCATCCAGCCGCGCCGTCAGTTCCAGGTTATCCAGCGGTTCGGGTCCCAATAATACCGGCGGCACTTCCACCGTCACAGTCCCCCGCACATCGGTTGGAATATTATCCGCCTCCGGGAAACGGCTTTGAATTTGTTCAGCATCCAGAAGTGACAAGTCGGAAGAAAATTGCACGTCTTCCAGACGGATTCCCTGCTCCTGAAGCGAAATCGTAAATTTCCCGGAAAGATTCAGATTTTGCTCTTCACTTAAAAAGGAGGCTTTTGCCTGGAAGGGAACCGGCCGTCCAATCGCCACATTTTCAATATGAATATCCAATTCATCTAACTGCCAAAGCTCCTCTTTACCCGAGGCACGGTCCCGAATGATAACGGCGCCATTTTCAACTTCGATCTGACGGATACGCAGAGAAAGCAGAAGCGCAGCCGCCGGCGACGTTCCTCCGCCATCCGACTTTCCATCTTCCACGCCCAGCCATGTACCATCCGGCTGACGAATAAGTTGAAGCTGCGGCCGGTTAACTTCAACGGAACGCACACGAATCTCACGTTCCAGCAGCGGCCAGAAATCAACGAGGGCATCGAATTGCCTGACTTCAATCAAGGCCTGATTTTTAGAGGAATCTGCATAAAGACGAAAATCCTGAAAGCGAAATGCAATGCCGTCATTCCATCCGAGCGAAATACGGCCAAGTTCCGCCGGTTTTCCGGTGGCGTCCTCAATTTTTTGAAGGATGGCGGGGCGATAACGATCGAGGTTAAAAGTCGCAAAAAAGACAGCCAGTCCGGCCACTAGCAGGATGACAACGATCAAAACGATAAAAATCAATTTTTTCATGGAATATCCTTTAACTTATTAAGCTGTTATCTGCCAATCAGTTATAAAGAAGGTTGACCTTCTTTGCGGACTTTTTTATGATGACGTCATTGTATCAAAAATCATAGCCAAATTAAGCAGAAAATCCTCATGGGAAAACTACAATCTGATTTACTGGAACGACTGGAAGGTTACCAGGCCCGTAAGGGACTTTCCCGCAAAGCGCTCGCCAAAAAGCTCGGAGTTTCTGTCGATAGCATCAGTCAGTGGCTGGAGCGCCATCGCAAATTGCGCCCTAAAGAATGTGCCCGGCTGGAAGGATTTCTGGATCGCGAAGGCGTTCCTTTGATTCGCCGGAACGCCGAAAATTAACTTGGGCGGGAAAAAGCGCGGATAAGAAGTCCGATCAGAAGCAGAATTAATCCGATCAAAAAGCCGCTGCGTCCGATCGTTTTCAGGGGACCACCGATTCCGATCATCACCACAATAACATTCAGCGCCATGCTTCCCAGCAGCAGTAATGCGCCGATCTTAACCAGCATTTAATCTCTCCTGATCATAAAAGAGCCGGGCTCCCTGCGGAACCCGGCTCCAGAGCTGTTAATCCAGTTGAACGCCGTTATCCGGCAACGGGATGTCGACCGGTATAAAAAATGTACCCAAATGAAGAACTCCGCCCACTGTATTCAGAACCGCATCGGAAAGCCCTTTCCCGATACCGTAGGCCAGATTATCCTGATTGATGGGTTCCCGGATCAAGTCCGTCCATCCCAAAAGCACGTTGGTAAATCCGAATTCGAACTTGGCGGTCGCCTTGTCCGTATAGCTGTTTTCCATCGTCCAGGAACTGGCTGCCATTACCGAAGGCATCAGTACCCAGGCCCAGACCAGCAATAAAGCAATTAGTTTTTTCATCGCATTGCCTCCCTTTCCTTGGTTTTCAAGTTTATCGTCCGCAGAGGCAAAAACTAAACCTGTTCCGAGGCGGTCTGATAAAGGAGGTTCAAAACTTCCTTGGCATCCCAGGAGCTTCCATGATAAAGCGCCCGAATAATTCCTTTCGGATCGACCACCAGCGTCTTCATATTATGGCCGATCATCCCCTCGCCCAACTCTTCGTAGATAAGCTCCACCTGATCCGTGAGGGCGCGAATGACTTCCGGATCCCCGGTTAAAAACTGCCAGTTCTGCTCTCGAACCCCATATTGCCTGCCATATTCTCTCAGAACCTCAGGGGTATCATATTCGGGATCAAAGGTAATGCTCAGGAATACGACGTCATCATCTAAAGCCGGCGGGATAGACCGCTGAATCTGAACCATTTTGGATGTCAAAAGCGGACACATGGACGGCATGGGACACCGTGTAAAAATAAAACTCATCAAAATTGTTTTGCCAAGAAAATCCGTCAGCTGGACCGGTTCGCCATGATGATTCACGAGACTCACATCATGTAAAACCTTGCCGACCTGAGGTGCCTGGTAGGCAGGCTCGGCCGTCGCCGTCGCCCCCGAAATCAGAATCAAAATCCAGACAATCAAAGTTCGATGCGTCATCTTAATCACTAAACGAAATGGAAAGAAATTCCTTTGTGAAATTGCCGGCCGCTTCAACACTCCCGACTACCCCGTCAATCATCCCTTTAAGTTGATCTCCGGGGGCACGCCAGAGCGCAAATAGAACATAACGGAATTGACCCCGCTCTTCCGGATTTTCCCGGCCGTATACTTCATAACGGAAGGTTTGTCGAACATTCGCCGGCCCCTGAATCAATAGCCCATGCAGCGGTTGCCGGACAACTTCTACAAGTTCCCGTCCCATATTATAGAGATGGTGCCGTGCAGACAGCGCAAAAACGGTCTGTGCTGGAAGCATAAAAAAAAGAAAAATTAAAATTCCGGCTCTGAATCTCATCTCGCTTGCCCGGTCCATTCCTCCGCCTTTTGATAGTATGCCTGACGGTCTTTGAGTTGATGAATAAATTTTTTCACTTCGGCATCTCCGCGATACGGCCAGAACCCGTAATCTTTGGCTTCTTCATAGGCCACACGCGGCCCCACGCCTTGCACAATGACCCGGTAAACCGCCACAAAAACAGCCGTCCGGTCTTTTCCTGTTTCACAGAACATATAAACCGGCTTCTTTTCCGGATCAAGCACGATTTCGAGATATCGCAGCACGGCCTCATCGGAAGGGCGGGAAATCAATGACAAAGGGAAGGAGTAAAAATCGAAACCGGCCTGCTGCGCGGCCTGGCGGGAAGATTCGATTCCGGCGGGATCTTCATCCAAAC
>CAZGID010000249.1:0-3228 GCA_964526065.1 uncultured bacterium | reverse complement strand
CCGATGTAGACGGTGGTCTTATCGGAGGCGCTTCCCTGAAAGCGGATTCTTTTTCCGAAATTGTACTCAATTCAGTTGAGCAGAGCGAGGTAGGAGCCTGAGATGACCATTTTTTTAACGATCATTCATGTTATTGTCTGTTTTGTTCTGATTCTGGTGATTCTGCTTCAGGCTGGCCGCGGCCAGGGGCTTGGCGGCGCGACATTCGGCAGCGGGAATGTGCAGTCACTTTTCGGAACACGGGCAGGAGATTTCTTGACCAAAGCCACGACGGTGAGCGCGATTTGTTTTATTTTGACCTGCATCGGGCTGGACTTCCTGGAAGTGCAGCGCAGCCGCAGCCTTATGGAAGTTTCCCAGAAGTCGGCGCCCGTGAATCTTGAGCAGATTCGCGAAGCCCTTGAAAAAGTGAAGGGTGAAATGGCGGCCGGTGAGGGACAGCAGGCGGCGATGACGGAAGCCGCGGCGGATCTTCAGGAAGAAGCAGCCGGAATGGCTTCGTCCGCTGAAGAAACGGTTGAAGCCGGGGCCGCAGCCGGAACGGAAGCCTCTGCAACAGCTCAAACGGCCGAAACAGAAACAGCGCCTGCTGTTTAGTTTTCCGGCATGAATTCCGGGCGGAAGGGAAGCCCGATGCCGCCGGACAAAAATTTATGACGCCGACTGGAACTCTTCCACCCTCCAGCTCAAGTCCTCTCCGTTATCTCAAAGGTGTCGGCCCCAAGCGGGCTCAGGCTTTGGAGCGTCTGGGAATTCAATCCCTGCGCGACCTTCTTTTCTTTTTCCCCCGCCGTTATGAAGACCGCAGTCATTTCTGCCGGATTACCGATATGCAGCCGGGGATACCCGTTTCCATTCGGGGTGAAATCCTCACTGTAAAACTCAAGCGGCTGCGTCACCTTCAAATTCTTGAAATCGTTGTCGGCGATGATTCCGGTATGATTCATGCCGTCTGGTTCAATCAGGTGTATCTCAAAAAGCAGTTTGTCGAAGGCAGTCAGCTGATTCTGTTCGGCAAAGCGGAAATTTATAAAGGCCGGCTGCAATTGAATGCTCCGGAATATGAAGTCATCGATGCGGAAGAAGAAGCGGTCCATACGGGCAGGATTACGCCGATCTATCCGCTCACGGAAGGTTTATTTCAGCGTTCCATGCGGATGACCATGAAGGAAGTCGTTGAGAATTATCTTGAAAAGGAAGTGCAGGATTATCTGCCATCCTCTTTTCGTCAGGAAAAGGATATTCAGGAATTGCAATCCGCTATCCGGGAAATGCATTTCCCTGAAACGATGGAAGGATTGATGACAGCGCGGCGGCGGATTGTGTATGACGAATTTCTTCTTTTTGAAATGGTGTTGATGCGGAAAATGGAACGCCTTCGTACGCGCTATAAAGCGCCGGTGCTGACGGACGGAAAAAAATGGCTGGAGCGCTTTCAGGCAGCTTTGCCGTTTGCCATGACGGAGGATCAAAAAAAAGCAGCCGGAGAAATTGCGGATGAACTGGGACAAACAGCGCCGATGAACCGCCTTTTGCAGGGAGATGTCGGTTCGGGAAAAACGCTGGTCGCGCTTTTTGCGCTTTTGCTGGCGGCCGGTTCCGGTTATCAGGGCGCTTTGCTGGTGCCGACCGAAATTCTGGCCGAACAGCATTACCGCACGCTGCGTCAGCTTCTGGAGGCTTTTCAAATCCGGACCGCACTTTTGACTTCGAGCACCTTACCGCCGCAGCGCGAGCGGATGCTGGCCGAACTGCGGCAGGGAAAAATCCAGATTGTGGTGGGAACCCACGCTATTTTACAGGAAGATGTTTCATTCAAGTCGCTGGCGCTCGTGGTCATTGACGAACAGCACAAGTTCGGTGTGCATCAGCGGGCCAAGCTTCTGCAGAACGAGCCGCGTCCTCATCAGTTGGTGATGACAGCAACCCCGATTCCGCGGACCCTGGCGTTTACGTCTTATGGCGATTTGTCGATCTCCACGATCCGGCAGCTGCCCGCCGGCCGTCAGCCGATCAAGACGTGGTGGGTTCCTCGTGAGAAACAGACACGGGTTTTTGAACATATGCGGGCCAAAATCGAAAAAGGGGAACAAGCTTATTTTATTTTCCCGTTGATCGAGGAAACCGAGAAATCGGATTTGCTGGCTGCAGAAAAGGAATATAAACGTCTCAAGGCATCGGCTTTTTCCGGCTTGCGCATGGGGCTGGTTCACGGGCGCATGACCAAGGAGGAACGGGATGCGATGATGAATGCCTTTCGCGCCGGGGAACTCAATATCCTGGTGGCAACTTCCGTGATTGAGGTCGGTGTGGATCACCCGAATGCGACCATGATGGTGATTGAAAATGCGGATCGTTTCGGTTTAGCCCAGCTGCACCAGATGCGGGGACGAATCGGACGCGGCGACAAAGCTTCCGAATGTTATGTTTTTGGCGAACCCTCAACAGAGGAAGGGAAAAAACGGCTGCAGATATTTTCCCGGACGCAGGACGGCTTTGCGATTGCTGAGGAGGATATGCGTTTGCGGGGCTTTGGTGATTTCCTCGGGACCCGGCAGAGCGGGGTGCCCGGCTTTAATCTTGCCGATCCGGTGGCGGATGAGGCTCTCTTGCAGGATGCCAGGGATACCGCCTTCCGGCTTTTGCGCAACCGGATGCTGGAGGAGCACCCTGAATGGCAGGCCTTCCGGGCATTTCTGGAATCCGTTAATCTCAATTATTGAAGAGGACGAAATTTCTGTCTCTGTGCTAGAATACCGCAACCCAAAATTGACGGATTTATGAGAATCATCGGCGGCTCGCTGAAATCCAGAAAAATCCAGTTTCCCAAGACTAAATTGACCCGTCCCATGACGGACCGGTCCAAGGAGACGCTTTTTAATATTCTGGGCGGGCTAGTGGACGGCAAGCGGGTTCTGGACCTTTTTGCGGGCAGCGGCAGTTTGGGGCTTGAGGCCCTGAGCCGTGGAGCGGCGGAAGTGACCTTCGTGGATCAGGCCGACTGGGCGGTCCGGGTCATTCATCGGAACCTGGAGGAACTGGAGCTGGCCGAAGAAGGAGAAGTCCTGCAGGGGGAAGTGCTTCGGGTGATCAGCCGGCTGGAAAAGAAGGGCCGGAAATACAACCTGATATTTGTCGATCCCCCTTTTAATAAAGGACTTGTGAAAAAGACATTGCTGAAGCTGGAGCAATCTGATATAGTGGCGCCCTTTGCGCAAATTGTTGTAG
>CAZGID010000248.1:0-3230 GCA_964526065.1 uncultured bacterium | reverse complement strand
ATTGCGGAATGTGAATGCTGTCGAGGCGCTTAGCAATCTGATAAATGAATTTCAATCATCAGCCGCCGGGCAGGAGGATGCGGACGTTTCGCTTGAAAATGCGGATGAAACCAGCCTGGTAATTCCCTTTCCGATGGCGCGCCCCGAAGCCCGGAAGGACGAGGCTGAAGCCAATGAGAAAAATTACGGGGATTACACCGTTCGTTTTCGTCCCACAGAATTCGGTAATGGCGTCCTTGCCAATGGCAAGCGTCTGGCAGTGAACGACGATGCCATTCTGAACCTCGTGTTTCAACGCGGCCGGAAACTGGGATTAGTCGAAGCTCTGGAAGAAGGCGATGATCCGATTGATGCGGCACAGGGGATCGATCTCCGTATGGGGTTTGATCCGACTGCCGATCTTGAGACGCGTGTTTATAAGGGAACATTCAAAACCCGCGGCGGGTCCGTTAAACACTTCACGATTCAGGTGGACCGCAATGGGGCTCGAAAAATGGTCTACAGCGAAGATTTTGAAGCCTTGGAAGAAGGGCTCAAGGCCGCGGGAACCCGGAATCTCTATCGTTCCGTAGGAGCGGAACTGCCTCCTCATGCCACGCTGTCGGTCAAATCGTCGATCAAAATCGAAGGCCCTCGCGACCTGAAAGTCTACCGGGTAGCTCTTCGTAATTCGAAAACCCCGGGATTGCTGGTGACCGTCCAGAGGCAAGCGCCGCATGTGCTTCAGCCTGAAGGCGCCGTGGCGCCGTTCCGTCCTTTTGAACGGAATGGAGAAAAATACTATGTAACGGCATTCCCGGACAATTTACCCGTAGAAGCGATTGCAGGATTGTTAAATCCCGAGATTCCGGTTGAAGCTCCGGTTGCCGAAGAAGAACCCGTGGAAACGGTTACTCCGGAAGCCGCTCCAGAGATTTCCGATATGGAAACGGTTACCACTGATCTTGGTCAGGTCGTCGAAGAAATCCGTAAATTAAATGCGATGCCGCGGGCCGAATTGGCAAAAGATCCGGAAGGCTATAGAGAACAGCTTGTATCCCTGGAAAACCGCCGCGCCCAGTTGCGTCAGCGGGCCAACGAACTACTTGGTGTCGCTACCCGGGCTGAAGCCCGTGATGAGGATTTTCTTAAAGAATTTGAATCCGGTGTGGATAAATTGAATGAAACGATCGAGAGTCTTCTTACTTCGGCCCGCAAGCGAATTGATGATGTGGCTCGGGAAAGTTCTGATATTGTCCAGGAAATCGAGTCGATTGAAGTTACTGGATTGGACGAAATTCGGACCCGCATTGAGAATTATAGAATAGCCATTGACCAACCGGAGCAAATGGAAGAATTGCCTTCAGTTTCACTGCTGCAGGAACGTGAGTCTGAAATTGAAACGAATCGTGTCAGCCTTGTTGAAATGGAAGCCCGGATTCAAGCCCAGATTCAGAAGTATGCCGCTCATGAACTGAATGTTACCGGAAGCGCCGTCGCACAGGCGTACATTACTTTAAATGATCAGCTCGTGGCCGTTCGGGAAATTATTCGTCTTGCGGAAAAATACGCTGCCGACAGTCAGAAAAAGAGAAAGTCTATCCAGTCCTTTGAATCCAAAATCAGAAAAAACTTCGCTGCCATGGAGACGCTTGCCCGCTCCGGAAGTCAGGATATTGCCGGTGCGGAATCCATTTTGAAGACACTTCAAGAGGAGTTCCAGCCTCCGATCAATCTCGCAACCAGCGAGGGGCAAACCGAGCTCGCCCGCCGCGGGGACCTGTTAAAGACATTAAATGGACAGTATGCGACCTTGATTCGGACGTTACAGGCGGAAAATAAAAAAATCGGCGATGAGGTGTCCAAGAATTTTGCCACGTACTATGAAAAACAGCCTGAGATCGTGGCAGCGCGTCAGGCTGTTCAGAACGCCGTTCGGACCCTTGTTGCGGGCATTGAGACCGCCTTGCTGGACCGTGCGGCCGAGCTTCGCCGGCTGACCGAGGAACCGGAAGAGCAGATCGCGCTTCTGCAGCGGGATCTGGAAGAAACCCGCCAACAGTTAACAGAGGCCCGGCAGCAACTGCAGGACGCGGTTGAGCGTGAGCAATCCTTACGGCTTGAGTTAGACCAGGCCATTGAAAAAGGCACCAAGGCAGATTCTCTGGCTGAACAGCTGGAAGCAAGCCGTCAAGAGCTTCAGCGCCTGGAAGGTGTTTTTGATAGGGCTCAGGAAAATCATTCGGCGGCTATGCAGGAGCTTGCCGGCACGCTGAAACAAAACAAGCAGGCCGCCGAGGCGCGTGAGCGGCAGTTGGCTGAAGAACTGAGTGCTGCCCAGAATCAAATTCAGAGCTTGAATGAAGATCTCCGCCAGGCCACAGAGCGCGGCGAGACCGTTAGTGAACTGCAGACCCAGCTGGAGGCGGCCCGCCAGCAGCTCAATGAGCTTCAGACCGGCTTAGAAGAAGCTCAGGCGGCTGCTACAGCACAACAGGAAGCGTACGAACGGCAACTGGCGCTGCTTCAACAAAGTGCGGATCTTCGGCTGCAGCAAACGCAGGAAGATATGCGGAGCTGGATGGCGCAGGTTGTGGATCTGCGCGAGATGTTGTGGCGAGCCGACCAAAAGAATCAGCAAATTCCGGGACTGATGGGCACGATCGAAGCTCTGGAAGCTCAGCGGGATGAACTTCTGGGCCGTGTCCAGGAAGCTGAAACCCGTTTACAGCAAGCCGCAGACCAGTTTGAGGCCGACTTACGGTCTCAACGGGAAGCCGCCGAGCTGCGCGAGCAGGATTTGCAGCAGCGGTTGGATGCCGAAATCGAGGCCAAGGCGGCTTTGACGGATCAATTGCGTGAAGCCGTCGAGCGCGGCGCTGAGGTGGAAACACTTCGCAGCCGGCTGGAAGAATCCAATAATGAAATTTCTCAGCTTCAGCAGGAACTTAAGAATGTTCGGGACGATCTTCAGCAAAAAGAAAAGGACCATGCCGCCGAACTGGATCGCCAGCGGAACGCGGCGGCTGAGAGAGAACAAGAGCTGGGCGGAGAGATTGCGCGGTTGCAAACCCGCATCGCCGAACTTGAAACTCAGCTTCGAGAAGCCGGAGAGCGGATTGGAAACCTTGAGTCAGCGCTGACAACCGCGAACCAGGAAGTGGAACGGCTGAAAGAAAGTCTCGCAAATGCGCAGTCCTTCATTGATCGCAGGCAGGAAGAATTTGAAAGAGAACTGGCCCGCCAGCGCT
>CAZGID010000247.1:0-3235 GCA_964526065.1 uncultured bacterium | reverse complement strand
ACGGCGGGCCGATTCCGGGTGGATTCGGCTCAGGCGGTCGGATTGCTGCCGCATGTGTATGACATCAATTTCCGAATTAATGATGATATTGAAAGCTATGTCCGCGTGGCCGTTTCTCAGGAAGATCCAACTATTATCAATGTGCTCGAAATTGGTCCGCCGGCGCCCGGTTTTCATTATGACATCCTGAAATCGTGGATGCGGTTGCTGGCGCGCTCGGGGCTCGGTGACCGGCCGTTTGAAGAAATTCATCTTTCCGTGGACCGCGCAGCGGCCGCTTATTTCGACCGCTTTTTCCGCGACTGGTTTGGCGCGGCGGCGGATGCCGTTGTTACGCGTGAAGGTGCCGTCGCGGCGCTCGATACGATCATGATTGATCTGGCGGAAATCCGTAATCGTGAATCGCTGTCGATACCGGATTTTCGTCCGGAAGCCCGGGAGGACATTTCGCCGGATGCGATCGGCCGCCGCGAGTTTCTGGCACGGAGCGGCGCCGGGCTGGCCGCGGCTGCGGGGCTCTCGCTTTCAACATCCGCAGCGGCCCAATCCAGGCAATCGAATGCGATGGTAGATGAATTGAATACACTTTCCGCCAAAGTTCAGGATCCTGCCGCTTCACCGGAAGACCAGAACGCGGCGCGGGAGAAACTGTGGGATTTGTTTTATGCCGCTGCGGCGGAAGAAGGCGAAGCGCCTGCAGCGATTCGCAAAGAACTCGAAGTCCGGCCCGGATCGGAACGCGCGCCGTTTTCCGAAACCGCCCTGCTGCAGGCCAAAAAACTGTGGGAAGCTATCTCGCAAAGTCATGCGGCAGAAACCGTTTCAGAGCGCCAGACGATCTTTCGTCATCCGGAAGCCTTGATTGCTTTGCTTGATCGGGGACGCCGGCCGCAGGATCAGATGACTTTGGCGGATACGGTCATTCATGCGGCCTTGATGGAAATGATGATCCGTCCAGAACTATCCATAACCGGAAATGCGTTTACGGGAAATGTACAACTTGCTCTTTATACAATCGGAACCGCCTACATCATTGACGGCTGGATAGAAAAAGCGCAGGTTTTTCTGGGGCTTTCCGAAGATGGCTGGAATGAATACCGGCATATGCTTCCTTTATATGCCGTCCGGGTTTTGACAGAACAGCTTCCCATGGATCAACTGGTCGATCAGTTCCCGGAAATGTCCCACTTCCGTTACAACTTCATTTCTTTTTACCGTGCCTTGCTTCACAAAGATCGGGATCAAAAACCAAAGGATGCGAGATCCTATCTCCGGGTTCTTGAAACGGAAAAATTCCAGCAATGGAAACAGCGGCTGCTGGATGCCGAAGTATTGCTGCCAAAACTGAAACGGGGCTTGATGACCGCTTATACACGCCGTTTCGGACATCGGGAATCGGCGGAGGCCTTTGTTTCTCATTTAGCGACGGTGGAGTTTGGCGATTTCGGCGAAATTGACGGCGCAACCGTCAGTTTCGTGGAAAGCACGCTGGCTATCATTCAGCCCCGTTCGGCCGAAAGCGTTCGCCTGCTGATTGAAAACAGTGGACGTCTTCGGGATGCGTGGAAGCAGGCTGAAAGAGACCGGCGGACGGATGCGGAGGCTTTCGGCCGGGCGAACCGCCTGAGCCGGGATTACCAGACATCTTTGTATCTTTTGTCCACCTTGGTCGACAACGAAATGCTTTCCAATCAGGAAGGCGAAGCCCTGCTGCTTGCGTTTTTCAAGGAGCCGGATGAAAACAAAGCCGCCTTTTTTGTTCGCGAAGCAGAAGCGCTGCTGCGGCCGAAGTTTGAACAGGGCTGGAAGCGGCGGGATGGAACTGTGGTTAAAATTCCTTTCCCGGAAGCGCCGGCGCTCGCCAGCCGCAGCGGTAAAGAAAAAGCGACCGGCTGGCAGGATGCCACCTGGAAGGATTTGTTGACGCGGGCAATGCTCGGCGTCTGGACCGAGGATGCCATCTATTATCCCTCCGTCCGCGAATTCGAAAAGGTCCGGCGCAGTCTCGATCTTTTGCAGGATCATCCGGAAGCGGAAAAAAGCGACGGCGAATTTCTTTTGGCATTGAGTTATGCCGCCACAACCGCCGTCTGGAAAGATGATCAGATCGGCCGTTTACCGCGGGGCCTGGCCGTCAAACACCAGAATTGGTGGGAAAGCGGCGCGGTCAAAACGACCGAAGACAAAACCATTTTTGGTTCCGGCATTGAACACAAAAGTGCGCCGGATACTCTGTATGTTTCCGGATTTCTGCGCGCGGTCCGCAGTGAAATGGCCCATATCTACTGGCATTTGATGAAGTGGCACGAATGGGGCGCTCCGGCGGAAGAAAATTCTCGCAAGTTCTATGAAGAAGCCAGCCGCGAATTTCAAAATAATGAAATCGAAGACCGGATTCTTGTTCCCGCCTTTGCCAAATCCCGGCCATGGCTCATTTATCCTGAAGCGTCCGAATGGACGGCGATTCTTTTGGAAATCGGACGCCAGTATTTGCAACGCCGTCCGGCAGATGCCCGGCGGGATTTTATCCGGCTCATCGGCCGGCCGGAAGGATGGAAAAATCCGCAGCCGTCGGAACTTTATCAACTGGGTCTTTATTTATCCGGAATCAGTTTTTATGCGCAGGGCCAGGCCCGCCATCCCGTTGATCTGCCCGCCTTCCAAGCGCTTTCGGATTTAAGGAACCGTCTGCGGCAGCAGGGGGTTCGGCCGGATTCGTTTCAACGGGAACTGGATCAGGCCGCCGGTTATTTTGGTCTGGCGCGCGAAGGCGATTACCGTTTGATCCGCCCTTATGCTTTTCTGGATTTCGATGAACGGCCTGCGGCGCCCGGTGCTTATTTTGATCCGTTTGTACTGGCTTTCTTTCGTGACCATATTGATGCGGAAGCGTTAAGTGTGGAATTTAATCTTCAGTTACTGGATGCGTTTCTGAAAGCAAATCGTCTGCAGGAGGAGCGAAATGAACCTTTGCTGCCGGCCAGTTTGCTGCCTCACCTGGCGGTTTATGGATTTGAAGCCGTGATGAATCAGCTTAAGCCGCTCTATGGCGGTGAAGAAGCGGCGGCGATCCGCAAAGCGGTGGAATCCGGTCTGCCCCAGCACGAAGCGCTTTTTCAGCGACATGTTGAAGCTATTCGGGCGATCACTCCGGAGACGCTGCTGGAATGGATTCAGAGCATGGAAGCGCTTCGCCGCGGCCAGAAGCCCGATGAAAGAGGTCAAGAGGATGTGG
>CAZGID010000246.1:0-3244 GCA_964526065.1 uncultured bacterium | reverse complement strand
TAAAATGACGCGTTCCTCAGGACCGCTTTGCCGGTCTTCTTCGAGCTCCGCAATCCCTTCGTTGAGCCAGGCCGGAACCCGGCTCTGCCCAATCTCACCCACAAAGGCGTGTGTCATCTCATGCGCAATAATGCGCCGCAAGTCATCCGGCATGGCACCCGGCCGGTAGACCGGCAAACGAAGCTTTCCGTCATAAAAGCCTCCAACCCAATGCGGCACTTTCATAATCTCCTGAAATTCGACGGGATCATACAGGAGAACAACTACCGGCTTTTTAAGCGCATGGCCGAATTCCGCCGAAAGCTTCTCATAGACATCTGCCAATTGCTTTTCGATGTCCGCTTTATCAATCAGCTCCTGATCCCCCTGGTATTTCAAAATAAAATGTCCGGCCTCGGCCGTTTGGAAACCCGTTTCGATCTTGGATTCGCGATCGATCTTCTCGAGCTTCTCACGCACTTCAGGCGTCGGCTGAATCAAATACGATTTTTTGAAATACTCTTTCGCTTTGACCAGATCGTGTTTCAAATAATAAATTTCGCCAAGCAGACGCGGAATTAATGGATTGCGTGAATCCTGAGTCAACGCTTCCTGAAGAGTCCATTCCGCAAGATCGTAATCGCGGTTTTGAAAATACATCACAGCCTCGTTATAGAGCTCAATTCCAATCGGGCTTTGAGGCATGGCGGATTGCGCCGGGTCGGCCAGCAAAAAATGCCGGATCTCTGTCTTTTGGCGGTCCCGCAAAGAAGCATACGGGTCCTCCTCCTCGACGGCAAAACCCGCCGCGGGCAGCAAAGCAAACAAGAGAAAAAGGCAAGAGAGGTGGCGCCGCATCGTTGCTACAAGTATAACCTGATCAGGCCGCACGCGCCCAATCCCGTGCAAAGGCAACACGCTTGGCTATAGGAGGATGATCACAAAAAATCCATTCGTAGGCGGCTGCCGGAGCCGGATCTGCAAGATTCATCCGGCCCAATTTCTCCATGCACGAAATAAAGGCTTCCGGTCGTCTGCAGGCCTCCAGGGCGAATAAATCGGCGGCTTTTTCACGATATCTCGAAAAGGTGTTTTGAAGCGGCAGAAAAATCATCGAGAAAAGGCTGAATATCAAAAAAAGCAGCGGCATGGCACGGGGATCTTCGATAGAAGAAAATCCAAGTGCTGAAACCAGATCAGGAAAGATAAGACTGATACTCCAAAACGTAATCAACGAGAGCAACGCGGCATTCGCCAGTTGACGCCACAGATCGCGGTTGCAGCAATGCCCTAATTCATGCGCCACTACCGCCTCAATTTCATCCGCACTAAATTGTGACAGCAACGTATCGGTCAGTACCACCCGGCGCGTCCGGCCGAACCCCATAAAAGCCGCATTCGCTTTCTTGGTGGTTTTACTTAAATCCATTGCATACACTTCCTCCAGCCGCACTCGATACCGGCTGACCAATCGTTGAATCCGTTCCCGCAATGCGGAATCTTCCAGACGGCTGAAACGATAAAAAAGAGGGATAATAATTACCGGCAAGAGTTTTCCGAAACCATAGCTGAATGCCATAAAACCAGCCCACGCCCAAAGCCACCACAACAAGCCGCCATACACAAGTAATGCGTACAGCCCTAAAACAAGAACAAATCCGATCCATAGCGAGAGGCCGAATTTTTTGAGCCACCGCGCCGCCCATTGAGAGACATTCTCGTTGGAAAGCTGAAACCTTTTTTCAATCAGATAGCCGGAATAAAAGTCCAAAGGTAATTCCAGGAAATTAAGGATGGAGAAAAATGACAAAAAATAGACACCGGCTCGCCATACTGGAGCCTCCAGGGAAATGGAAGCTATCTGATCGATCCATCCGGCCATGGGCGAAAATGCAACCGCCGCCAGCACAATCGGGGACATAAAGAATCGAAAAAGCGTCAGTCGCTGCCGAATGCGTGCATAATCACGATGAGCGAATATCATGATCCGAATTCCGCAAAGACGCCTGCATGATCCGACGCAAAAATACCCGCCTTGTTGGCTGCAATCCCAAACAACCTGCAACTTATTGGATTTCCGGGAAAGGGATCAATGTGACGGGCAAAAATATAGTCCAGCCGGCGGTCGGGCATTTGATGACTGGCTGTAAACACATTGCGGTTATCCCAGGTCAATCCCGCATCATCGGGATGCAATAAGTCATAAACATCAATAAAGCCGGCCTCTTTCAACAACTTCATTTCGTCTGCGGTATCATGAGCATTAAAATCCCCAACAGCAATGACGGGCAATCCCCGGGCAATTTCCGCGATCCATTGAAGCAGCTCTTCAATTTGCCCCCGCCTGACCGCCGCCTCTTCCGGACGCCAGGACAAATGCGTATTTACAAACCATAGGTCAGACAGCCCGACTCGAACCGGAACCAAAAGAGCCTGGCGGCGATAATTTTCTGTGGGAGATTGAGTTGCATACGGCCGGTTCACCCCCTGGCCAAGTGCATAGCGGGAGAAAATAATCAACCCCGAACTGCGATCAGGGTAATACCAGTAAGGCAGGTTTAATCTTTCCGTGATATCCGGAATCAGGTAAGGTGTGATAAATTCCTGAAAGCCGACGATATCAGGCTTTATTGGCTCCAGCTCATCAAGCGTAAGTTCCCATCGGTCCTTCCACGGTCCTTGTTCATTCCAGGTATTTAACGTGGCAATCCTCATGGCTTCCTTAGCCTGGTTAGACATCGCATCATTTCTTGCCGAATCTCCTCTTTTTGCCGGTCGATATCTTCGCCTGCCCGCAGCGTTACGGGCGGAAGCACGGTCAGCGATAACTCCCGTTCATTCCGAAACACCCAGGATTTTTTCGGCAAGGCATCCCCGGTGCCATCAATAACGACCGGCAATATCACGGCCTTCTCGTCTTCAGCAAGCCGGAATGCCCCGGGCTTAAAAGTGTGAATTTGACCATCCAGGCTACGGGTTCCTTCCGGGAAAAAGGCAACACTGACTTTTTTTCGAAGCCAGCCTGCGGCCGTCTTGAGTACCTGTCTTCCGCTCTCCCGGTTCCCGCGATCCAGCGGAATATATCCGGCCAGACGCATATGCCATCCAATGAACGGAATTTGCAGCACTTCTTTTTTTGAAATAAATTTAAAATGAATTTTCAACCCCGCCAAAAGAACCAGGATATCCAATGCACTCTGGTGATTCGCCACGACAACATAATGCTGCCCAGGCTGGATATTTTCGCGGCCCTGAACTTTCAGTT
>CAZGID010000245.1:0-3285 GCA_964526065.1 uncultured bacterium | reverse complement strand
TCACTTGCCCGCCCGGCCCAAGCGGCTGGCCGTAATGCTCCGGCTGAATGCCAAAATTACGCACAAGCGAATTTAAAAAAATGAATTCGTTTTCATAGCACGGATCCAGAACAAAATGCGTTACAAAATCACCGCGCTCTTTAAGACAGCGGATTAATTTTCTGGACAGTGTTGTTTTACCCGTTCCGATATCACCGAGGATGACAGACAAACCGCGGCGCAATCGAAGATCGATGAGAACGTTGGTTAATGCGGACTCGTGGGCGTGACTTAAATAAAAAAATTCCGGATCCGGACTCGTTGAGAACGGTTCCTTCTCCAGGCCAAGGATTCTAAAATAACTCATTTTGTTTCCGGTCGTTTTGTCATTTTTCAGGTTAATCGGCGACCTTTAAACTCTTCCAGCTCCTTAAGATTTTCGGCCAAAGGGAGGTCAGGCTTAAGCTCAATTCCGGCAATGCTTTAAAGCCTCAAATAAGGTGGTCGGGATGGAGTGATTCGAACACTCGACTTCCTGCTCCCAAAGCAGGCGCTCTATCCAGGCTGAGCTACATCCCGTTATGCGGTAACGTACGGCGAAAGTCTTGAACTGTCAAGACTACTGTGACGCTTGATCAGAATATGGAGCGCTCCCGGTGGATACTTAGAACCAGTCCCAGGGCCATACAGGTCGTGATCAACGAGGAACCGCCGTAACTAATGAGCGGTAAAGTAATTCCGGTAATCGGCATCAAGCCGAAACTCATTCCGATATTAATAAAAACCTGCGAAAACAGGACCGCCAGGACCCCCGCCCCGATCAGACGCGCCTTCATATCCGTGGTGGCATGCATAATTTGAAGAATCGCCTGGAATAAAAAGGCATAACAGGCCAGGATAAAAAGCGCCCCCAAAAAGCCCCATTCCTCCCCAATCACACAAAAAATGAAGTCCGTATGGTGCTCCGGAACAAAATCAAGCTGCCCCTGGGTTCCCTGAAGGAAACCTTTTCCCCAAAAACCTCCGGAACCTACCGCGATTTTGGACTGCATCGCCGTATAACCGGCGCCGAGCGGATCCATGCCCGGGTCCAGGAAAACCAATATCCGTTTCTTCTGGTATTCTTTCAGCCCCAGCCACAAAAAAGGAATGATAACAGCCCCTGCCAAAAAGCTGCCGATAAGGTAGCGCCAGCGGATTCCCCAAACAAAAAGCAAAAAAGCCAGAATAGGAATAAAGATCAGCGAAGAGCCTAGATCCGGCTGCTTCATGATCAATACAAGTGGTAACAAGGTCATGCCGATCGCCGCTAAAATCACCTTCCCGTTTTGTTCCCATTTCTCCTTGGAACCGAGAAAATTCGCCAAGGCCAGAATGGTGGCAAGCTTCGCCGGTTCGGAAGGCTGCAATAAAAACGGCCCCAAATGAATCCATCGCTGGGCTCCTAGCCGGGTTTGCCCCAGAAAAAGGACCCAGAGAAGGAGCAAAATGGAAAACACATACAAGAGATAGGAAGAACCGACAAAAACACGGTAGCTCAAGCGGGAAACCAGAAGATAAAAAAGAAAACCAGCCCCGACCCAGATCAACTGACGATAAGCGAAACTCCCGCTTTCAAAACGGGCGGCGCTGTAAATTGACAGAATCCCGATAGCACAAAGAAGGCAAAAAGCCGCCGTCAGGGGCAAATGAATTTGTCTAAGCCACCGGTGAAACATGTGTCTCCCCCCAGATACGGATCATCTCTTTGGCGATTCCAGCGGCCGTCACGCCTCCCGGACCGCCATGCTCCACAAAAACAACGAACGCTATTTCCGGATTATCATACGGAAAAAAACCCGTCATCCAACTGTGCGCCTTTTTGGGAGGAACCTGGGCTGTACCCGTCTTGGCCGCCATCTTTCCAAAATCCACCCGCGCCAGCTGACCGGTTCCATAATTCGCCTCCACCACTTGAAGCATCGCGCGCCGGATAGCCTTCAAATTTTCCGCGTGGATCGCCACCTTCTCACGTTTATGCTTGTTCTCTCCTCCCGATTCCAGAATTAATCGGGGTTCCACATTTTTTCCATTCTTCGCGATAATCGCGGACAGACGCAAAATCTGGAGCGGAGAGGTCAAAAGGTAGCTTTGACCGATCGCATAGCTGATCGTATCCCCCTGATACCACTTTTCATGAAAACGCTGTTGTTTCCATTCCGTATCGGGAACGAGACCGGGAGCGATGCGGCTTAACTCAATCTGCATTTTCTCACCGAGTCCCAGAATACGCGCATATTTTGCAATCACATCGGCCGACAAACGCCGGCCCAGCTCATAAAAATAAACGTTACAGGACCTCTCAATCGCCTCATAGAGATTCAAACTGCCATGCCCGGGCTCATACCAACAGTGAAAAGCACGGCTGTTGGCGTTCAAGCGGAACTTCCCATCGCAGCGGAACCGCGTTTCCGGCGTAATCTTTCCCGTTTCCAGCGCCGCCAAGGCCGTTACCAGCTTGAACACCGAGCCTGGCGGGTAAGCCGAGGCCGTTCCACGATCCACCATCGGAGATTCCGGGTCTTTCAGAATATCCACCCGTTCATGACTGTGGCCCGGCATAACGAAGACATTCGGGTCATAGGCGGGAGCACTGGCAAGCGCAATCAGTCCCTCGCTCTCCAAATCCATGACGGCAACCGAAGCTTTTTGTTCACGGATCAAATCCATAATTTTTTTCTGAAACTCCAGATCTAATGTCACAGTAAGATCTTCCCCGCGCACCGGTGTACGCTCTGAAATAACCTGAACCAGGCGACCACGGGCATCCACTTCGACCTGCCGGCCGCCGCGCCATCCACGCAGGCGTTCATCAAAAATCCGTTCAATCCCTGTTCGGCCGACCAGCGAATTCATTCCGAAACGTTCCTTGGTTCCCCTCTCATATTCTCGAGGACTGATCTTACCGATATAGCCAATCAAATGAGATGCCGTTTCACCGTATGGATAATAACGAATTCCCGAAACACGTATCCAAACACCCGGCAGTTCCGGACGCAGCTCTTCCACACGAAAAGCCATTTCGCGAGAAATATCTTCCTCAATGACGGCCGGGGCAAACGGATATTCGCGGGGAGCACTCATTCGGCGGCGGATTTCCTTTTCGGGAAGCTTCAATAATTCCGCCAACCGCAAAAAGACTTCAGGCGTCACGTCTTCCGGGGTAGCTACGGGATCATAGGAGGGGCGGTTATCGGCAAGTCAACTGCCCTTACGGTCAAACACCTGTCCCCCTGGGGCCTCCAAAGGAATCAGACGGATACGGTT
>CAZGID010000244.1:0-3339 GCA_964526065.1 uncultured bacterium | reverse complement strand
AAGCCCAGCAGGACGGTCAGGCTCATAAATTTACGAAAGCCGGCAAAATTTTTGACCGCCAGAGAATGCCAGGACATCACCATGGTCATACTTGAGGTGATCAAGACCACGGTATTCAGGGTTGCCAGAGGAACATTCAAAAGTCTTGAGCCGTGCGGCCACTCGACAGCCCCGGCCCGCAGCAGAATATAGGCGGAGAAAAGCGCCCCAAAGAGCATGATTTCTGAAGCAATGAAACACCACATCCCGAGCTTTCCATTCGTGACGCCTGTAACCGGATGCGGTTGCGTGATATAGCGGATTTCACCAGCCGACATTAGTTCGACTCCTTCATGGCCTGAGGCCAGTAATCAGTGCGCTGTCCCGGTACACTGTATTCATAAGGGCCGCGATAGACCACCGGCACGGTGGCAAAGTTGCCGTGCGGCGGCGGAGAAGGGGCGCTCCATTCGAGTGTCGTGGAGTGCCATGGGTTCTGATCCACCTTTTTCCCGAAGAAAATACTGAGAAAGAAATTCAGGATGAAAGGGATTTGCGCCAGCCCGAGGCACCACGCGGAAATCGAAATAAATACATTGAGTGGCTGCGTCGGAAGTGCGTGCGCGTATTGCGTCGGATCCCAAAGGCGGCGCGAGACGCCCGCCAGGCCCTGAAAGAACATGGGCATAAAAACACCGTTGATGAAAATCAGGGAGAGAAAGAAATGAATTTTACCGAGGCCTTCGAACATCTTTCGGCCGGTGACTTTGGGGAACCAGTAATAGATGCCCGCAAAAAGTGCAAAAATGGTGCCCGGCGCCACCACATAATGGAAGTGCCCGATCACATAATAGGTATCGTGCAGATGAATATCGGATGCCGCCAGACCCAGCGGCAGACCGGTTAAACCGCCGATGCCGAACATCGGCAGAAAGGCAATGGCGAACAGCATCGGGGTATTAAAACGGATGGAGCCGCCCCACAAGCTCAGCAGCAGTGCCGTCAGAATAATGATGGACGGGATGGAGATGATCATCGTCGTGATTTGAAAGAACCCGCTCATTTTCGTGCTCATGCCGACGAGATACATGTGATGGGCCCAGACCACAAACGACATAAAGCCCAGAAACAGTGTTGCGTAAACCATGGCCTTATAACCGTAAATCGGTTTACGGGTATTGCAGGCGATGACTTCCGCGGTAATGCCGAAAGCCGGAAGAATTAAAACATACACTTCCGGATGCGCCAGAAACCAGAACAGATGCTGCCAGAGCAACGGGCTGCCGCCGCCTGAAATTTCAAGGACCTGGCCGCTGACTACCAGTCCGCTTGGCATAAAGAAGCTGGTGCCCGCCAGACGGTCCATCAACTGCAGGACGGCGGCGGCTTCCAGTGGAGGAAAGGCCAGCAGAAGCAGAAAACTCGTCACAAACTGTGCCCAGACAAAAAACGGCAGGCGAAAGAACGAAAGCCCATCGGCCCGCAACTGAACCACGGTGACAATGAAATTGATGGAACCCAGCAACGACGAGGTGATCAGGAAGACCATCGAAATCAACCACATGGTCTGGCCGAACGGGGCGATGACTGAAAGCGGGGCATAAGAAGTCCAGCCCGACTGGGCTGCGCCGCCCGTCACAAAAAAGCTGGCCAGCATAATGATGCCACCGATGAAGAAAACCCAGTAACTCATCATATTCAACTTCGGAAATGCCATATCGGGAGCGCCAATCTGGAGCGGCAGGACATAATTGCCGAAACCGCCGACGGCGAGGGGAACGACCCCCAGGAAAATCATAATGGTGCCGTGCATGGCGCCCAGCTGATTGTAAAATTCCGGCAGCATGATACCGCCCGGCATGCGTTCCATGCCGAACCATTCGCCGATGCCGGGAAGCGGCTGTGCAGGATAAGCCAGCTGCCAGCGCAGCAGCATCATCAGGCAAAATCCGAGCAGCAGGAAAACCAGCGATGTGACTGTATATTGAACGCCGATGACTTTGTGATCGAGTGAAAAGATATATTTCCGCCAGAAGGGTAATTCCTTGTGCTCGTGCGCGTGGCTCATTGTTGCGCTTTCTCCTCAAGCCAGGCGGCAAATTCGTCCGCCGTGGCAACAGTGAAGAAGCCGCGCATCCGGTAATGTCCCAGCCCGCACAACTGAGCGCAGGCGATTTCGAACTTGCCGGTTTGAGTGGCTTCGAAATGAACGAGAATTTCCTGCCCCGGAATCGCATCCTGTTTGACGCGCATGACGGGAATGGCAAAGCTGTGAATCACATCCTTGGAGGAAAGCCGCACGAGTACCGGCGTATGGACGGGAATCCGCAGCTGATTGACGGAATTGATATCGTCCTGGCCGGCCGGATCTTCGGGATCAATGCCCAGCGGGTTGCTGACGCTCATGAGCTTGGCATCCGTACGTCCAAAAACGCCGTCCGGACCGGGATAATGAATATTCCAGGCAAACTGTTCCGCCACCACGCGTACCTCGACGCGATTGGTTTCATCCGGCATGACATTGCGGTATTGATGGAAAACCGGAAAGGCAAATCCCACCAGCAGGGAAGCTTCAATTAAAGCAATCAGAACTTCAACGTAGGTCGGGGCGCGGAAATGCTTTTCCTTATAAACGGCCTGATGGCCGGGCCGTGCCCGGAAGCGGATCAGGGCAATAATCAGGTAGGTCATCCAGCCCACAAACAGAACCGCCATCAGGATATGAAATATCCAGATCAGTCGGTCGACTTCCGCGCCATGCGTCGAAATGTCGATGGGGAGGCCCCATCCGTAGTATGGTTTCATTCCCGCTCAAAGGGTAGCTGTCTGTTACTTCAACCACAGGAACCAACGAAGTTCCATGTTGGTTAGTAACGGACAGTTGCGCCGTTATCTTAATGGAAACCCTGACTACGGTTCAAGCAAAATTCCAAAGGCAGCTTTACCCAGATTTTACCCCGCCGTCATACCAGATTTACATCTCCCGCCTAGACTTGCGCCATGCCAATAAACCAAAGGAGGCCATAATGTTCCGAAAGCCCTTGATGCTGGCGGGTCTCAAGAAGCAGCGCCGCCTGCTGGAGACTCTGCTTCGTCACCTGGAAACAAAGAATCTGCTGGAAGTGACGGATTATCTTTACTGCGATGTGCAGGCCGAGCGCGTTGCCTGCAATTTGAGAAAACTGCGCGAAATTGAGAAAAATTATCAGGATCATCTGGAACCGCATTTCTGGCTGAACTGAATTCGGTCCACGGGGGACCGAATTCGGATTCAGTCTGAATGGCGTCCACTGTGGACGCTTTTTAACCGACGGAGGGATTTATGAGCGTGATGGAAATCGCCAAGCTGGAAGAAGAGAA
>CAZGID010000243.1:0-3370 GCA_964526065.1 uncultured bacterium | reverse complement strand
TTTGCGGACGGCCCGTGCAGGAACTTGGCACTGTGAAATCCGTGGAAGGGTATGACGGCATCGACGACATGATCCTGGTGGACCAGACGCCGATCGGGCGGTCGCCGCGCTCCAATCCGGTGACTTATCTGAAAGCCTTTGATGAAATTCGAAAAATTTTTGCCGCGACGGAAGAAGCCCGCCGCGCGGGTTACAGCGCCGGTGCTTTTTCATTCAATGTGGACGGGGGACGCTGTGATACCTGTAAAGGCGACGGCCGCATCAAAGTGGAAATGCATTTCCTGGCCGACGTTTTTATTCCCTGCGAAGATTGCCGCGGCACGCGCTACAAAGCCGATATCCTGGACATTCATTATCAGGGCAAGAATATCCACGAAGTCCTCAATATGACGGCCGAGGAGGCCATGCATTTTTTTGCCTCCTTTCCGAAGGCGGTCGAGCGGCTCGCCCTGCTGCCGCGGGTCGGGCTGGGGTACTTGAAACTCGGGCAATCGGCCACGACGCTTTCGGGCGGCGAAGCGCAGCGCCTGAAACTGGCCTCCGAAATGGCGGAGCGCCAGGCGCGCCACATGCTTTATCTTTTTGACGAGCCCACAACGGGCCTGCATTACCACGACATTCACTATTTGCTGGAAGCCTTTGAGGAACTGATTACCCGGGGCCATTCCCTAGTCATTATCGAGCACAATATGGAGATTATCCGTTCGGCGGATTATCTGGTGGATTTGGGCCCCGAAGGCGGGGCGGGAGGGGGTGAAGTGGTCTATGCCGGGCCGACGGAGGGCATTCTGCGCTGTCCAGCCTCCCATACCGGCCGGTTTCTGGCCCAATATGGGGAAAAGGCCCCCCTGGCCTGAAAATTTTACATTGCCGGGTTTGTTTTCTCTTTACAGATAGTGTATATTTTTATAAAACGCTATAAGTTGACAGCAAAAATGAGAAAGCTGAGGGCCATATCCGGGGTAGCATTCATTCTGGGGCTGTCGTTTTTGAACGCGGCGCCCATGCTCAAGAATGAAAGCGCTGTGCGCAAAACGCAGACGGACGGGATCAGCCTCAAAGCCAAGCTGGAAGAGACCAAAGACGGCGTCAAGGGCGCTCCGATGCCCAGCATGCAGTATTACGAGCGCGGGAACTTTTTCGTGGACGCGCCCGTCGAAAACAAGAAAGCCGAAGCCCTGCGCTTGAAAACGACCGTTTCCGGCGAAAAGGAAGAAGACAGCCGGTTCGGGGGATACGAGACGGAGTCGGCGCTGTGGTGGGAAGAAATTCCGGTCGAAGACAACAGTAGCAGCAGCGCGAAGCCGGAAGCCGGCACGCAGGAAAAGGAAGCCGGCTGGTGGGATGCCGAACCCGCCGCGGAAGAAAAAGCAGGCAGTCAACAGGAACAGGACGAAGGGTTTTACTGGGGTGCGGAATAATTTTTCAATTCACCATAAAGTATCGGACCGCCATGGACGTTTTTCCTCATGCAGCCGTTCCGGGGGTAATGTCGCGATTTCCAATCCTTTAAAAATGAAGCACTTACAACAAATCGCCGGGGCGCTCCCTCGGTTGACATCACCGGAAACTGGGAGTATAGTTGTTGAAGAGCCAGACTCATATACATCTATTTTCCTAACTCATTCCCCACTAAGGAGATCTGTCGCATGGCAATGAACTACTACAAGCGGTTGCGGATGCATTTTCTCAATCACCGGACCAAGATCCTGATCACCATCGGTGTCGTGGTCCTGATTGCGCTTTCAGTTTGGGGCATGGCCTCGCTGGAATCGTATTACCGGAACATTACGCTGGCCCAGCTGCCGATCACGCTTTTGATCGGGATGGTGCACGCTGTCATCTTCGTGTACATGTACATGGTGGTGCTGCGCGGGGGCTTCAGCAAACTCGAAAAGAAAAACATCAAGGCAAAGGACGTCAATATCCGTTTCTCCGACGTCATCGGGATTGATGAAGCCAAGGAGGAATCCTGGGAAGTCGTGCAATTGATCAAAGATCATGCGCGCCTGCGCAAGATCGGCGGCAAGATTCTGCGCGGTATTCTCATGATTGGACCTCCGGGCTGCGGTAAGACTTACCTCGCCAAGGCGATTGCCACCGAAGCCGGCCTGCCGTTCCTTTCCATGGCGGCCAGTGAATTCAATGAGGTGTTTGTCGGTGTCGGTTCCAGCCGTGTCCGTTCGCTTTTCAAGAAAGCCCGCATGCTGGCGGAAGGATTCGGCGGCTGCATTATTTTCATCGACGAACTGGATGCCATGGGCCACCGCCGTACGTTCAACCAGTTCGGCGGCGCGGAAAGCAATAACACTCAGAACCAGCTGCTGGTCGAAATGGATGGTCTGGGCGGCAAGGCCGAGAACATCATCGTGATCGGCGCGACCAACGCGGACGAAGATGTGCTGGACCCCGCGCTGCTGCGTCCCGGCCGGTTTGACCGTAAAGTCTACATCACCAAGCCCAGCCTGAAGGGCCGTGAAGACGTGTTCCGTTACTACCTCAGCAAGGTCAAGCACGACTCCGCCGTGGATATCAAGCGCCTGGCGCGCAAGGCCGTCGGCAAATCACCGGCCCAGATCGAAAATATCGTGAAGGAATCGGCGCTGATCGCCACGCGTGACAAACGCGATGTTGTGACGCTGCGCGATATTTCGGAAGCCATCGAACGTATTGACCTGGGAACCAAGCACCGGCTCAGCATGCCGGCGCGGGAACGCGAAATGACGGCGTACCATGAAACCGGTCATTTGATTACGACCTTCCTGCTGCATCCGCGTTCGGATGTTTTCAAGGCGTCCATCATCCCAAGGCGGGGAACGCTCGGGGTGGTGCATCCGACGCCGATCGAAGAATGGCACAGTCACGACCGCGAAACCCTGCTGGCGGATATTAAAGTCGCGCTGGCCGGCTACGTGGGCGAGAAAATCAAATACAACACGACCACTAACGGCGTGTCGTCGGACTTCAAAAAAGCGATGGCGATTGCCCATCACATGGTGTGGAACTGCGGCATGGGCCCTTCGGGTCTGGTCGGCGATTACACCGTGGTGCCGAAGGATCAGATTTCTGATGACACCAAGCGGCAGTTAAATGCCGATGTGAATGCTATCATCAAGGAATGTCTCGAAGATGTCGAATCGCTTTTGAAGCGTGAGAAGGATATCTTCGAACGTTTTGCGCGCGAGCTGCTGGCCCGCGAAGAGCTGGATTACGATGAAATCGAGGAGATTTTCGCGGAATACCAGAAAGTGAATCCGCGTCATTTTGGAAATGAGGAAGAGGGAGCTTCCCCGGATGCGCCGGCCGACGGCGGCGGGAAGCCGGAAAATAACTGAGAGGCGTATGCACCGGAATTTGTTCACATTTCGAA
>CAZGID010000242.1:0-3373 GCA_964526065.1 uncultured bacterium | reverse complement strand
CTTGTGAATGGCATCCTTGATTTTCAATTCGTTATGGAAAGATAGAAACTGGGTTGACATCACACGGCCCGCGCTGTCTTCCGGATACGTCCACAGCTGCTGAATCTGCCGTTTTTTTCTTTTCGGATAAATTTTCAAGAAATACCACACGTGTTTCCTGCGACAAAGTGCGGATGGCCGAAGCCGTCTGCTGAATTTCCATTTTATCGACGATATCCTTTAGATAACTGCGCGGCAGTTTCTGCAGGATCTCGGTGACCGGCCCGAGCGGCATATGCCGCAGCACCTCGGCCGCCATGGACGGCGGAAGCTGCTTCAATACTTCGACGATCTGGTCTTCCCCCATTGTTTCCATGTAATGCGCCGCATCGGCCGCATCTTTCTGGATGTAGCGCTGAATAATCGGCACATAGGGATTATGAGTTGCCGTCGTCATCTTAATTTTCCCGGGAGGTTGTCATTTGCTTTTCCTGTAAATACCGGACCACTTCATCAGGGCGGGCGCGCTCCAGTTCCTTGACGCGCTGTACCCGGATTGCCTTGGCGTTTTCATCCGGCGTCGACTCATCGGCGCGAGGCGCTGCTGCCCAACCGTCTCCTCTCAGTAAATCCTTCATGGTTCTTGCAATTTCCCGTGATTCGGACTGCACAAATTCACGGCGGCCCACTTCAATTTGGATCCGCTGCGGCGTCATGACTTCCAGCGACAAGTGTTTCGGTACTTCCAGATCAGCCGGATAAACCTGCAATTCCTGCATGCCCTCTTCAGCTGAAATATTTCTCAAAAAAAGCCGCAATTCGGAAGTGTCCAGAAAATAAAATGCATTTCGAGGTCCGCTCAACGTCACATAAACATAAGGCGGATTCATCTCCTGCACCGCCAACATTCCTGGAAGCCGTGCCGTTGAAACCGGCACTTGATAAGTCCTGTAGGTCTGTCGAGAACCATAAACCAGCACAAACCAGAGCAATAAAGCCATAATGACGGCGATCGTCTTCTCACGCCAGTTCCTTTTGAGAAACTCCTCGCGATGCGCCAGCCGCTTTACCGGGTCCATTTCTTCATAAAAACTTTCCAGAATACTGATCAGTGTTTCAGCATCGGGAGTTGTCGTCAGGTCTCCGTTGCGCGCCACCGAAATGGTGCCCCGCTCTTCGGAAACCACCAGGCACAACGCGTCGCAGTGTTCAGCAAGACCCAGGGCCGCCGCATGCCGCGTCCCGCCTTTGCCGAGCTTTTCAAGATTCTTGGAGAGCGGCAAATGACAGGAAAACTGGACGACCCGGTCTTTTTCAATAATCACAGCACCGTCATGCCCGATCGAGTGCGGATCAAAAAGACTTTTGAGCAGCGGTTCACTGAGCTTTCCATCGAGGTCCGTCCCGCCCGTCAAATGCCGCACAAGCAAATCCCGCCCCCGGAGAACGACAAGCGCTCCGATACGGTCCCGGGCCAGATCCTTCAGGGTACGCACCAGAATGTCCACTTCTTTGCGGGACAAACGTGTTTCCTTGCCTCCCAAAATCCGCCGGTTCAGACTCCAGACGGCAATCTGTTCAAAAAAATAGCGGAGTTCCTCCTGAAAAATAATGACCAGCGCAATCAGAATGACCGCAAAAAAACTTTCCAGAATGCGAGACGTCAGAATGAGATTCATTTGCCGGGAAACAAGATAAATACCGGCCACAATCAAAATCCCCGTGAGGATAAAAGCGGAGCGCGTCCGGCGTGTCCACACCAGAAGCGTATACATCAAGAGCGCCATGAATGAAATATCGAGAAGGCCGGACAGGCCGATTTCACCCACAACGCGAAAAATGGAATGGATCCAGGCCATATTAACGAAAAGGGTAGTGGAATTCACCGCGGGACGGAATACGCAGCCGTTTCAACAGCCTTTTCTCGAGCGATTCTTCCGCTTCCTGCCAGGCGGCAGGGTCCTCTGCCTTCGCAATACGGAAACTGCCGCCGGCAATGGTGTCGTGACCGCCCGCATTCCCCCGGTTAATGAGAACATCCCTCAGAATTTCGCTCGCATTGGTTCCGCCTTTGGAAAGCCGCAGCGAAACATATAATTTGCCGTGGTAGCGTCCCGTCGACAGCGCGCGCGTCGCCTGCCGGTAACTAAGCAGGAAATCCGCCACCTGCGAGACCAGATCCGGATTTTCCACATTCCCGAGATGCACCACTATCAAGCCGCGGCGGCTCTTGGCGTTTTGAATGCCCTTTCCCAAAATGGAAAAGAATTTGCGGGAACGGACCGGATTCTGAATACGGGCCAAAGCTCTCAAATCACAAAATGGGAGAATATTGAGATACGTATCGATAATATCCGCATGCCGGGCGCGATAAAGATTCATGGTATCACTCAAAATTCCGTAAGCCAGCGCCGTCGCCACGCGTGAAGGAATGTCGATCCCCTTATTCAGCAGAGCCTGAGCAAGGATGACAGCCGTGGCACCGCAATCCGGATCGACAATAGAAAAATCCGCCAGCGGCTTTACATCTGAAGGGTGCTGATCGATCACGATCGTGGCTTTCTTCTTGACGGGGAAAGAATTGTTTTTGAAGGCGGGCTGCGTATCAATCAATGCATAATTGTTGTACTTTTTAAAATCGCTGGGCTTCAGCTTATAGGCTGGAATCTTGAGAATGTCGACCATTGCCCGGTTCTCGGTCCGGCCAATGACACCCCCATAAACAATGCGGGAAGTAATGCCGTAAGCGGCGCGGCCGAGATGTTGAAGGGCCAGTGCGCTGGCCAGCGCATCCGGATCGGGATAATCATGCGCCACAATCAGAAGCGGCGAGACAGCATCCCGCCGTTCTTCCAGAAACGCTAAAAGTTTATCCGCCTGTTCGGTCGGCATCGGTTTCCTGCTATTAGGCGTTAGCTCTTTTGATTCAAAAGCGGCACATCCCACACATTTTCGGCGTATTCAGCGATCGTCCGGTCACTCGAAAAGCGGCCCGAAGAGGCGACATTGTGAATTGCCTTCCGGGTCCAGTCGGATTCATTCTTGAAATTTTCTGAAATTTTGTCCTGAATCCGGCAATAGGCGTCGAAATCACCGCAAATATAATAAGGATCCGCCTGGCGCAGTCCGCTCATCAGCGATGTAAAAACACCGGGCTCGTTGGGTGAAAGGAAATTACTTTCTACCAGGTGAAACACTTCGCTCAACATCGATGAGCGCCGGATATATTCTTCCGGGTGATAGCCTTTTTTCTGCAATTTCTGAATGTCTTCGACGGTCAGGCCGAAAGTAAAAATATTTTCCTGTCCGACGGCTTCAGCAATTTCAATATTGGCTCCGTCCAAAGTTCCTACGGTCAGTGCTCCGTTCATCCTGAATTTCATACAGCCTGTCC
>CAZGID010000241.1:0-3406 GCA_964526065.1 uncultured bacterium | reverse complement strand
CGGCTTCGGGGTACTGGCCGCGCGTCACGTAAATCTGGGCCTGCCGCAAAAGCGCCTCGACTTCGCGCGTTTCCGTGCGGCCCGCGCGTTCGTAATAAATGAGCGCTTCCTCGAGCTGGTCCCTTTCGCGGTGCCAGTCGCCCAGCGCAATCAGCGCGTCGCCATGCATCGGATTCATTTCAACGACTTTCAAATAGCCGTCGCGGGCGGCTGCCACATCGCCGGCCAGTTCCGCATGACGCGCCTCGAGCCAGAACACTTTTTCCCGGTCTTCGCGTGAGAGCGCTTCTCCCTCACGCTGGATCCGCGCCTGCGCGTCGTCCAGCAACGGCCGCGCTTCGGCGGGACGATCCAGCATCAGAAATCCCGAGACCGTGCGGATCAACCGCTCCAGGCTGGGTTCTTTCAGGGCAAAGGCTTCGCGATAGACTTCCAGCGCGCTCTCCGGGAGATTCTGGTTCAGATACAGATCGCCGAGCGACGCCAGCGCTTCGCCGTCCAACACGCCAAGCCGCCGCCCCGCTTCCAGGGAGCCGATGGCTTTTTCATATTCGCCCTGCGCGATGTAGGCATTGCCAAGCAAAGTCCAGAATTCGCCGCGCGCCGGATTTTTTTCGAGCATCGCTTTGACGAGGCCGATGACTTCATCCTGACGCGACTGCAGAATCAGCGCCTTCGCCAGCCCGATCCGCGCATTCTCATCGTCGGCATCCTGAACGATGGCCTGCCGATAGGCCGTCTCCGCGGCCACCGGCTCATGCTTCAAAAGATAAATGTAACCGGTCATGGTCAGCACCTGCGCACCGGCCGTGCCTTCCAGTAAAACGGTTTTGAGCTCGCGGAATGCATCATCAACCCGCTCCTGCTGCAGCAACAGCGTCGCCAGATTGGCGCGGGCGCGTGAAAACGCGGGAAACTTATCCAGCGCTTTGCGGAAGGCTTTCTCCGCGGCATCCTTCTGCCCTTCGGTGTAATAAATCGTCCCCAGCACAAAATCCAGAGCCGCGCTGGAGTCTTTGGTCACCAGCGGCTTCAAAAAGGCCAGGGCTTCGGCGGCCTGGTCTTCGGCCATCCATTCGCGCACTTTCTTGAGCGCTTCGGCTTCTTTCAGGGACACTTTGGGTTCATGCGGATGGTACGGCGCATCCGTCGCCGCCCGGACGGGCAGCGCCAGCATCAGCAGCAGCATCAGAAAAACGGGAATTTTTTTCATCACTTCATTTATCCAGTTTGAAATGAATGGTAATGCGCACCCACACCGGCACGGCTTCGCCCTGCATGGTGCCGGGCACAAAGGTCCACTGCCGCACGGCCTGCCGGGCCGCATCACTGAAAACCCGGGCGGGCTGTTCTTCGAGCATCGTAATCGATTCTTCGCGCACCGTACCGGACGGCTCCACCACAAAACGCAGGGTCACCGATCCTTCGATGCCTTTGGATTTGGCGGCATACGGATACACCGGCTCCATCTGCGCCTTGACCCGGGGCGGCTGGTCGACTTCTTCGGATTCAAAAATCAGGTCTTCGGGCACAATCTCCGGATTGAAATCCAGATTAATGGCAAAATCCCCCGCTGCGCCGAGATCCAGCCGCATGTCCGCCTGAAGCGGCAGCGGCATCTGCATTTTTGTCTGCCGTAAATGCGGTTTCAGCCGCGGCCTTTCTTTTTTCTCTACCTGCGGCGGCTGGGGCGGCTTGGGACGGAAATCCACCACCTCGGCGGTGCGCACTTTCAGGTCCGGCATTTTGCGAATCCACAGTTCCAGGCACGGCAGCAAAATAAAAATAAACGCGGTCATCAGCAGGCTCTGAATAATGAGCCGCCGGCTGCCAACGCTTTCTGTGGTCTTGTAATGGTAAGTCGTCATTCGTGCTCCGTCGCGATGCTGACATTGCCGGCGCCGGCCAGCTTGCACTCATCGATGACGTCGACCAGAAATCCGCTCGGGGCACTCTTGTCGGCAATCAGGATCACCGGCCGGTTTTCACGTTCAATCAGTTTTGCCACCAGCCCGCGCACGGCATTCAAATGAATGTCCTTGCCGCCGTACTGCACCCGGCCTTCGCGCGTAACGCCCAGCAGAATACTCTGCTTGGCCAGACTTTCGGCCGTGGCGGCTTTGGGTTTCTGAATCGTAATGCCGGATTCTTCAACAAAGGTCGTGGTCACGATGAAAAAAATGAGCAGCAAAAACATCATGTCGATGAGCGGCGAAATATTGATCTCGAATGAATTGGAACTGGTCTTGTAGCGGCGGATGTTCTTCATGCTGCGGCCCTTTCCCGCTTCTGGAATCCGAGAATCACATGCTGCTGCAGTGCCGAAAGCCGGACGCCGAGCTGTTTGTGCTTGCGCCGCAAGGCCGACATGCCGAGCATGCCGGGCAGCGCCACAATAAGGCCGAACTGTGTGGTGATCAGCGCCTGGCTGATACCCGACGACATGAGGCCGGTTGTCTCGCGCACCTGCAGCGAGATCGCATCAAAGGTGCCGATCATGCCGAACACCGTTCCAAGCAAACCCAGCAGCGGGGCGGCCGCCACCAGCGCCTGCAGCACTGTCATCTCGCGTTCGAACGGTTCAAGCTCTTCTTCCTTGGCTTCGCGGAACGCCTGCAGCAGATTCATGCCCTGCGCTTCGCGCTCGGCCAGGTACTGGAGAATGTGGGAAAAAGGCGCCTTGGTGCGCGCGGCCAGCTGCTTGAGTTCCGCGCAGTTGTGCCCTCGCTGCAGCACGGTCAGCACCTGGTCTTCGATCACTTCCGGGGCTTCCAGCGCGCGGCGGTAGCGCGCATGCAGCCGGAAAAGCACGAGCCACATGGCAAAGCAGACGGCCGCAATGGCAATCAGCAGGTTGCCGCCGCTCGCCCAGTATTTCAAACCATCGGCAAGAAAGGCCAGCATCAAACCGTCTCCTCACTGAGAAATGTCTGGAACCGGCGCAGCTTCAGTCCGTTAATGAATGCGGCGTTCATCTGCTCGAGCTGATGCAGAATTTTCTGCACCTGGCGCGAGAGGTACGCATGCATGAGCAGCGCCGGGATGGCCACCAGCAGACCGAACTCGGTTGTCACCAGCGCCTCGCTGATGCCGCCCGAAAGCAGATTGGCTTTGCCGGTGCCGAAAATGGCGACCAGATCAAAGGTGTGAATCATGCCGGTGACCGTGCCCAAAAGTCCGAGCAGCGGGCTGGCCGCGGCGGAAACCTGAAGCACCGACAAATGCCGCTCCAGAAACGGAATCTGCGAAAGCGTTTTTTCGTGGAGCATTTCTTCCAGGTGCTCCATCGAAATGTTGTGATGCGAAATGCCTTCGGCCAGCACCGGGCCCCACGGCGCGCCGAGCCGGCGCGCATCCGCGACGGCTTCATCGAACTCAGCGACGCTCCGGGCATCGGGCTCACCCT
>CAZGID010000240.1:0-3455 GCA_964526065.1 uncultured bacterium | reverse complement strand
AGCCAGAAAGTAGATTCCATCAAGACTGCTCCCTTCTTGTTTCCAGGTTCACACAGGAACCGGTCCGGTTGGTTTTGCCGGTCGGCGGTAAAGGCTCTTCCAGGATTCGATCAGGATCAAAACAGCAACTCCCGTTAAAACAGCTGCTACAAAGGCAATTATCCAGTCTGGCGCCGCCGCGCCGCTTTCTGGATCCCGTCGGGTCAGGGCTTGAAAAATCTGGTAAAGAAAAGCGGCCGTCGTCGTCACCAGCATGAGCACCGCCGGAATCAGTGTGAGCCGGAAATTGCGGCCGCGATTCATCAGCCAGCAGCTGGCTATCATGAGGGTAATGCCGGCAATCAACTGATTTGCCGCACCGAAAGCCGGCCACAGCAGATTCCATTGTCCTGAAAATGCAAGCCCGGCCGACGCAATGACCACCAGCAGTGTCGCCCAATATTTGTTCTGGATGCCGAAAAGTTCAGTGGTCAGATAACGCGCGATACGTGTGGCCGTATCAAGCGTCGTCAGAATAAATGCATTGAGAGCCAGCACGGCAAAAGCTTTCCCGTATTCACCCAGCAGCGGCATGGAAACCGCGCCATAACCGTGACTGAAAGCAGCAATCGGTCCGCCTTCTTTCAAGTGCCTCGCCAGATCCAATGTCGACAAACCGCCGCCAACCGCAATCAATACCAGCACGCCCACCAGAGATTCAACCAGCATGCCGCCGTAACCGATCCGCGTACAATGGGTTTCAGAACTGATCTGTTTGCAGGTGGTCCCCGAAGAAACCAGTGCATGAAAACCCGAAATGGCCCCGCAGGCAATCGTCACAAAAAGCATCGGCCAGAGCGGTCCGGCCGCCGCCCATTCATTTGGAACAAAACCGTTCCAGACCGGTGCATTCATAACCGGGCGGCTGACAAAAATGCCGGCCAGGCCAAGTAAAATCATGGCAAACAGAATGAAGCTTGCAATATAGTCCCGTGGTTGCAGCAACGTCTGCACCGGCAGCACGGAAGCGGCAAAACAATACATGAGGAGCAGAATCATCCATATCCCTTCCGCCGAAAGCGTTCCAGCCGCCGGCAGAACCACCTCAAAACGCGTTCCCGCATACAAAAGTCCGCCCAGCAGCAACAACCCTCCCATCGTTACCGGCCCATTGCCTGCCTGCCGGCGGTACATCAACCATCCGGTCAACAGCGCCACCGGGATAAGCCCAACCGACGGCAGTACCGCATCCGGCTCCGCAATAAACGTTTTGGCTGCAAAGATCGAAAAAACCGCTATCACGAGAATCAAGGAAATCCAGAGAAAAACTGAAAAGAAAGTCCGCACGCGCAGGGAAATCTCGTTTCCTGAAATGTGCGCCACGGATTGCCCGCGGTCACGCACGCTCATCACGAGGGAAGTAAAATCAGAAACCGCACCCATCCAGATGGCGCCCGCCACAATCCAGACAATCGAAACACCCCATCCCCAGTAAGCACAAGCCAGCACGGGTCCGACAATCGGGCCGGCGCCGCAGATCGAAGAAAAGTGATGACCGAATAGCACCCACCAGTTTCGGGCCGGCACGAAATCATTACCGTCCTGCAGTTCATGAGCCGGCGTGCGGCGCGCGGGATCCAGATCAAAAACGCGCTTGAGAAATCCCCCATAAAAGCGGTAAGCCACGGCATAAGCAGCTAAACAGACCAGCAGAACAATAACAGCATTCATGATTGCGGCAGTCTCCCGGCTCCGGAATTTTTTCCCGGCTCTGGATTTTTGGCTGACGGCGCCGCGGCCAAAGAGAAAGTAAAACTCGAACCGACTCCCGTTGTGCTGCGGCAATGAATGGTTTCTCCATGACTCTCAAGCAGATGTTTCACAATAGAAAGCCCCAACCCGGTTCCGCCCTGAGCACGGGAGCGCGCTTTATCGACACGGAAGAAGCGTTCAAAAATTCGCGGAATATCCGCCTTGGGAATTCCGATGCCGGTATCTTCAATTGTTACTTCCACCTTATTGCCTGCCGCGCGCGCATCGATCCGGACGCTTCCCTCCAGGCGGTTAAATTTGACCGCATTCTCAATGAGATTCAACAACACCTGCTGGATTTTGTCGCGGTCGGCATAAACAGAGAAAGGCGTTTGAATTTTATTTTCAATCCGGACACGGCCCGTTTCGGCAATCGGCCGGCAGCGAGCCACCACACGGTCCACCTCTTCCGTAAGATTAAACACTTCCCAACGAACCGGAACGCGGCGTGATTCAATTCGGGATAATTCGAGCAATCCATCGATTAATCGCGTCAGCCGTGATGCATCCTGCTCCATCATCCGCAAAAATGTTTCGCTTTGTTCAGGATGACGCAGGGCGCCTCCCAGCAGCGTTTCGATAAAACCTTTGATCGAAGTCAGCGGCGTCCGCAATTCATGCGAGACATTTGCCACGAATTCACGCCGGATTTTTTCCAGCCGCCGCATGTCGGTAATGTCCGAAAACACAAGAATTCCCCGCACGGGAGCCTGCGCTTCCGGTGCCGCGATGGCCTGAATCCGCACCACTTTTTCATCCGGGAAAACCCCTTCAATTTCCGTGGACAATGTTTCTTTACGCTGCATGGCATCCAGAATTAATTTCTCGATTTTCTCCTGATGCGTCAATTCCAGAACCCGCCGCCCGGCTGCTTTTTCCGATCGAATGCCGAAAATTCTTCCCATTGCCTGATTGGCAAAAAGGATGGTCCCGTTTCCATCCACCGCCATAATGCCTTCGGCAATGTTATCCAGAATGGCGGCAATCCGTCCTTTTTCACTTTCACTTTCCCGGATTCGCAATTGAAGCATTTGCTCCAGCATGTATTCGAGCCGGTCGATCGGTTCGACCTTCTGTCCGATCCGGTCGCGGAAATGATAGCCGGACACGGCTTTGCGGATCGCCGCCTGAAGATTTTGAATCCGTTGATTCTGCCGGGACTCAAAATACCGGATCACCGAGGCCATGGCCGCTGTCCCCGCCATCACGCCGAATAAAAAACTGCCGGCCGGCGGCCATCGAAAAAGATGCCCCAGCAAAAAACCGGCCAGGGCTGCAAATAAGAAGCTTCCGGAAAAGATGGCTGTTTTTGTTTTCATGATGATTTTCTGTTATTCAGAATCAAAACGATAGCCGGCATTTTTTACTGTAACCAGCCGGTCGGCTTCATGCTTCAATTTTTTCCGCAGCTGCCCGACATGCATATCCACGGTTCGGGTTTCGATCTTAATGGCGGCATCATAGCCCCAAACCTTTTCCAGCAGAAATTCCCGGGTCAACAAACGGCCCTTGGCCTGTAAAAGGGCCTCCAGCAATCCATACTCTTTGGACGTCAACTCCACTTCACGGCCTTTGAGACGCACCTGATGCCGGGCCGGATCCAGTTCCAATGTACCCGCCTTTAATATCACATCATCGGCTTCCGGCTCGCGGCTGCGCCTGAG
>CAZGID010000239.1:0-3471 GCA_964526065.1 uncultured bacterium | reverse complement strand
TACCGTTTGCAAATTAATTCCGCTTTCAACTTCAGACAGGCCCAAAACATCCTTTCTTATCTTGATGATCTCGGCGTGCAGGCCGTTTATTGCTCTCCTTATTTTCAGGCGCAGAAAGGCAGCATGCATGGTTATGACGTGACCGATCCCAACCGGATCAATCCCGACATTGGAACAGAAGCGGAATGGGAAAGTTTTATGCATCAGCTTCAGCAACGGAAGCTGGGACAGATACTGGATGTCGTTCCGAATCACATGGGGATTTCGGATAACCGGAATGCCTGGTGGCAGGATGTGCTCGAAAACGGGCGTTATTCCATGTACGCCAACTTCTTCGACATTGATTGGAGTCCCGAAAAGAAGGAATTGAAAGACAAAGTGCTGCTGCCGGTGCTCGGAGATCAGTACGGAAGTATTATCGAAAATCAGGAATTGATACTGAATTACGGGGAAACCGGATTTTATGTGGCTTACTGGGATCACCGTTATCCCATCGCACCGGAAACCTATCCGTTGATTCTTGAGGATGCGCTTTTGCAATTGCGGCAGAAAACGGGTGCGGTCGAGCAGGAAATAAGCGAGATGGCAGGGTTGATTGCCGTTTTCCGCGAACTGAAAGCTGCGGGGGATCCAGGAAAACTCTATGACCTAAATCGAGAAAAAGAGATTGCCAAGCAGAAACTGCAGAATCTTTTTCGTAAATCGGAAACAGTCCGGGAAGCAATTGAAAATCGGCTCAGCAGGATGAATGGCGTAAAGAATGACCCGGCCAGCTTTGATGCGCTGGACCAGCTGTTGATGCAGCAGTATTACCGGCTTTCCTATTGGCGGGTGGCCGCTCATGAAATCAATTACCGCCGGTTTTTCAATATCAATGAACTCGCCGCGATCCGGGTGGAAGAAAAGCCCGTCTTCCACGCCTATCACTGGCGCACCTTCTGTTTGATTCAGGAAGGCCGCGTTCAGGGGCTGCGGATTGATCACCCCGACGGATTGTCGAATCCTCCGGAATACTTCCGGATGCTGCAACGGCGCTATCTGGAAATTGTGCTGTCCGAAGAAATTCGGAAACAGCAAAAAAAAGAAGAACCCTTGAGTGAAGAAGATCATTCCGATCTGGCAAAGCAAATCGAAGAATCCCTGGCCGCCGAGGATTTTTCGGGCCATAAGCCTTTATATGTCGTAGTGGAGAAAATTCTGGACCGCAAAGAGCCGCTGCCGTCGGATTGGGCGGTGCAGGGGACGGTAGGATATGGATTTCTTAATGCGCTCAACGGGCTTTTTATTGACCGGGACCGTGAAAAAGATTTCACTTCGATTTATGAGAAATTCACAGGGGAGAAAACCGAATTTTCGCAGCTTGTTTATGAAAAGAAAAAGTTTTTTGCCGCGTTCGACATGACGGCCGAACTCAACACGTTGGGATATCAGCTGGACCAGCTTTCGGAGCACAACCGGCGCTACCGCGATTTCACCATGAATGATCTGGTTACGGCATTGCGTGAAATCATTGCCTGTTTTCCGGTTTACCGGACCTATATTTTTCCGGAATCGGTGCAGGTTTCCGAGCGGGATGAGAAGTATATCCGCATTGCGGTGGAAAAGGCCAAAGGCCAGCATCCGGCGCTGAGCTCTACGCTTTTTGATTTCTTGCGGGATATCTTACTGCTTCAGATTCAGCCGGCCTCGCTTGATGAAGCGAAAATGTACCGTAATTTCATTCTTAAATTTCAGCAGCTTTCCGCACCTATTATGGCCAAGGGACTGGAGGATACCGTTTTTTATATCTACAATCGGTTTCTTTCGCTCAATGAAGTGGGCGGTGATCCGGAGCATTTCGGTTTTGCGCGCGGTGACTTTCATCGTTTCAACGTGGAACGCAGTCGCAGCTGGCCTGCCGGATTTATTACCACCTCGACGCATGACACTAAACGCAGCGAAGATGTGCGCATGCGGCTGAATGTTTTAAGTGAAATTCCCGAAGTCTGGAATTCGCTCATTGCCCGCTGGACGCGGTTGAACAAGAAGCATAAAACCTGGGTGCGCAAAGGACTGTCACCGGGCCGGAATCTGGAATATTCCATTTACCAGAATCTTCTTGGGGTTTGGCCGGACGAACCGTTTCTCGAAGACCGCGAAAAACACAAGGTTTTCGAGTCGCGCCTGCAGGAATATTTTCAAAAGGCGGTTCGCGAAGCCAAAGTGCACACGAACTGGCTGAATCCGAATCTTCCATATGAAGAAGCGGTCAAAAAATTTGTCGGCGCCATGATTGATCCTGACCGCTCTGCCAAATTTCTGGAGTCATTTACGCAGTTTCAGGCCGGGATTTCAGAATTTGGAAAATGGAATTCACTCGCCGCTTTGTCCCTGAAGCTGGCCAGCCCGGGCGTTGTCGATACGTATCAGGGAAATGAAATCTGGGACTACAGTCTGGTGGACCCGGATAACCGGCGGCCCGTGGATTATGAATTACGCAGCCGGCTATTGAACGACATTCGCACGGTCGTCAAACGCGAAGGCCGGGAGCGCGCTCTGCAAATATTCCGGGATAACCGCGGGGACGGCAGAATAAAAATGTATCTGTTAATGCGCGGCCTTGAGTGCCGCAGCCGGTTCCCGGATCTTTTTCGGGGCGGCGATTATCAGCCTTTGGAAACAGCAGGTTCAAAAGAAGCTCATGTGGTGGCTTTCCTCCGGCGCTCGGGCCGGGAAATGGCTTTGGCGGCTTCTGTCCGGTTTGCCGCCACTCTCTGGGGACTGGACACCCGGACGGACTGGAATCCGGCCCTATGGGAAAATACACGGGTGATGGTGCCCCGTGAATGGAACGAGGCCGGTCCGCTGATGGAAATGTATTCCGGAAGGCGGATCGCTGTGGACGTTTCGAACGGGGAGCCCACCATAGCCGCCGCTGAACTGTTCCGGGGATTTCCCGCAGCGCTGGTGATTCCGGAATCGCGGATGACGGCGGTGGAAAATGGAGACTAGGATGAAACCCGGGCTTACTTCATGGAAACCGGAATTAGGGGCTCAGCCTTCTGAAAAGGGAACGGTGTTTACCGTTTGGGCGCCGCGGGCGGAGCGCATCGAGGTCATTGTCCGGAAAGCGAACGGCAGTGAAATCCGGCAGAACCTGGAACGCGATGACAACGGCTATGCCCGCGGCCGGGTCGTCGAGGCCTGTCCCGGGGATCGTTACCGGTATGGTCTCGCAGCGGGCAAAGAACGGCCGGATCCGGCATCGCGTTTTCAGCCGGACGGAGTTCACGGTTCGTCCATGATCTGGGACCCGGCCGGATATCAATGGCAGGATGCCGGCTGGAAGGGAATTCCCCTTGAAGATTATCTGATCTATGAAATCCATGTCGGGACGTTTTCTCCGGAAGGGACCTTTGACGGCGTCATTGACCGGCTTCCGTATCTTAAGAAACTGGGAGTTACCTGTCTTGAGATTATGCCGGTCGCTGA
>CAZGID010000238.1:0-3492 GCA_964526065.1 uncultured bacterium | reverse complement strand
AAGAGAACTCAATAAGCATAAAGTTCTTGGCGGGAAGATTCGTATCCAGGAAGCTTCCGAAGTTGTTTTGATGGGAGATTCTCCGGTTGCGGCTATCCGCAAGAAAAAAGATTCTTCGATTGCCGTTTCCATTGATCTGGTAAAGCGCAAGGAAGCGGATGCCGTGGTGACGGCCGGAAATACCGGAGCCGCCGTGGCCGCATCCACGCTGAATCTTGGTTTGCTGCCCGGCATCAAGCGCCCCGGTATTGCCATCAGTACGCCGACGCTGCGAGGCATCACGATTACCATGGATGTCGGCGCCAATCTCAATCCCTCTCCCGAAGAACTTTACCAGTACGCCATCATGGCGGGGCTTTATGCCAGCGCCATCTACAACAAAAAGCGTCCTTCTGTCGCTCTTTTGAATATTGGCGAAGAGGAATCGAAGGGAACGGAAGTTCTGAAAGAAACCTACAAGATCCTTCGCGATTCCCACCTGAATTTTGTCGGTAATATTGAAGGCCGCGATTTCTTTTCCGGAAAAGTCGATTGCATCATCTGTGACGGCTTTGTCGGCAACGTCGTACTCAAAATGTGCGAAAGCGTGCTGGAAACTTCTGTGGCGATGGTGACCCGCGAGCTCAAGAAGAATCCCGTCACGATTCTCGGCGCCTGGCTTTGCAAGCCGGCGTGGACGGCCATTCGCAAAGAAACCAATTATGAAGAAGCGGGCGGTGCGCCTCTGCTTGGTGTCGACGGCACGGTTATTATCAGTCACGGTATTTCTTCTTCCAAAGCGATCCGCAATGCAATCCGCGTCGCCGGCGATATGGTGGCCAAGCGGGTCAATCAGCATATCGTGGATCAAATCACCCAGTACAAGCTGAGTCCGAGTGCCAGCCGGAATTCCGACGCCAGCCGCGCCGGCGCCAATGCGCCGGGACAGCAACCCGGCCCCCGAACTGGAAGTTCGGAGGCCAGCCGCCGCGTGGAGGAGATCCGCGAGTGAGAGAAGGTTACGCGGTTGGGATAACAGGACTCGGCGCCTATATCCCGGAAAAGGTTCTGACTAATTTCGATCTTGAGAAAATAGTCGAAACCACAGATGAATGGATTCAGACTCGTACGGGCATCCGCGAACGCCACATTGCGGCCAAAGGCCAGAAGGCGAGTGATCTGGCTTATGAAGCGGCCAAAGAAGCGCTTAAAAATGCCGGGCTTCAGCCATCCGACCTCGACCTGATCATTGTCGCGACTATCACGCCCGATATGTATTTCCCTTCTACCGCCTGCGGCGTTCAGGCCAAGCTTGGAGCCAGCTGCGGCGCTTTCGATATGGCCGCGGCCTGTTCGGGATTTCCCTATGCGCTGGCAGTGGCCGAAGGTTTTATCCGTTCCGGTATTTACCGTCACGTGCTGGTGATCGGCGCGGAAGTGCTTTCCGGATTTATTGACTGGAAAGACCGCTCGACGTGCGTGCTTTTCGGCGACGGCGCCGGAGCGGCGATTGTCTCCCGTCTCGAAGCGGGGGACGGGCACGGTATTATTGCTTCTTACCTGGGTTCCGACGGCAATCAGGCAGAGCTGCTTCAGATTCCGGCCGGCGGTTCGGCACATCCGCCGTCGGAAGAAACAATCCGCAGCGGCATGCACTATTTGAAAATGCAGGGAAGCGAACTCTTTAAAATCGCCGTCCGTACCATGGAAGATGCCGTGCACGAAGTTTTGGATCGGGCGAATATGAAACTTGAAGACGTCGATTGTCTGATTCCGCATCAGGCGAATCACCGCATTTTGAAAGCGGTAGCCGACCGGCTGGAAATTCCCATGGAAAAAGTTTTTATCAACGTCGATCGTTACGGCAATATGTCGAGTGCATCGACCGTCATTGCGCTCTATGAAGCGGTTAAGTTTCAGCGGGTGAAGAAAGGCGACCATATTGTGCTTGTTGCCTTTGGCGGCGGCCTGACTTGGGCTTCGACCGTCATTAAATGGTAAAAGGAGAGGAGGCAGACGTGGAAAAAATCGGTTATTTGTTTCCGGGACAAGGCGCTCAATTTGTTGGAATGGGCAAGGATCTTTACGAGCGTTATGGCGTGGCCCGGCAAACGTTTGAAGCGGCCGACCGCTTACTCGGCTATTCGATTACCCGTATTTGTTTTGAAGGAACAGAAGAACAGATCACGCGCACTTTATATGCCCAGCCGGCCATTTATGTGACCAGCGTGGCAGCGCTTCGAGTTCTGGAAGAAAAGTTTCCTGGAATCCAGCCTTCTTTTGCGGCGGGATTGAGTCTCGGTGAATTTACGGCTCTGGCGGCGGCGCGAGCGATCAGTTTTGAAGATGGCCTGAAGCTGGTGGCGGCCCGGGCTGCGGCGATGGAGAAAGCGGCGGAAAACCATCCGGGAACGATGGCTTCAATTCTGGGGATGGAGCAGGAAGCCTGTGAAGCGCTGGCGCGCGAAGCGGGGTGCCAGCTGGCGAATCTTAATTCTCCGGGACAGTTTGTGCTGTCGGGAACCGTGCAGTCGATTGATCGCGCTTGCGAACTGGCGGAAGACCGGGGTGCGAAACGTGCCATTAAGTTGAAGGTGGGAGGCGCTTTTCATTCCGAATTAATGCAGTCCGCCCGGGAAGAATTACAAAAGGCTTTGGAAAGTACACCGATTACACAACCGGTTTGCTCTTTTGTGCCGAATGCGACGGCGATTATTACCGGAGATCCCAATGAAATCCGGTCTTTGCTCTCAGTGCAGCTGACCAGTCCGGTTCGGTGGATCGAAACCATGGCTCAGGCAGCTCAGTCCCCGGTCAAAACGTATCTGGAGATCGGGCCGGGCAAAGTTTTGAAGGGATTGGCCAAGAAATGCCAGCCGGAATTATCCGTTATCCCTTGCGGGACCGTGGATGATGTTGAAAAAATGGAACTTTTAACCGGTCAGACGAACACATAAGCGGGGAAGCGTATGTTGTTGAAAGATAAGGTTGCCATTGTTACAGGAGCCAGCCGGGGAATTGGGCAGGCGATCGCCGTTGAAATGGCCCGGGAGGGCGCTCATTTGATTCTTTCGGCGAGTTCAATCGACAATTTGAAGGAAACTGAACAGCTCGCAAAAGAGGCGGGTTGCGCTTCTTGTCAATTGACGCAAGCCAATGTAACTAATGGAGATGAGGTGAATGAGGTCGTCAAAAAAGCGCTTGACACCCATGGAAAGGTCGATATACTTGTCAACAATGCGGGCGTCACAAGAGACAATCTTCTCGCCTTGATGCCTGAAAAAGATTGGGACGACGTTCTTTCGACAAATCTCAAGAGCGTGTTTCTGTTTACCAAGGCCTGTACGAAGCCGATGGTGAGACAGCGCGCTGGAGCCATTATTAATATTTCGTCTGTTGTTGGAGTTACCGGTAATGCCGGCCAGACGAATTATGCGGCCTCGAAAGCCGGTATCATTGCCTTTTCGAAGTCGTCTGCAAAAGAGCTTGCCCGAAGAAATATCCGGGTCAATG
>CAZGID010000237.1:0-3497 GCA_964526065.1 uncultured bacterium | reverse complement strand
AAATGTAATCGGAATAAAGGATGGCCAGCTGTTAAAGGGACGGCCTCCGATGTTCAGCGGATAGGCAATCACCGACGCGTAATACTGCATGAGAAATCCGGCCAGGCCTCCGAGAATGCCGCCTGCAAGTACCAGAAAAGGCAGCCGGGTATGACGCAGTCCCATGGTTTGGGAAAGCCCCTCAATGGGAAACGGGCTGTAAGCTTCCATGCGGCTGTAACCGGCCTCCCGAGCCTTGTGGGCGGCTTCTTCCATTCCCTTGGGAGAATCAAAGCCAGCCAGCAATCCATAAATAGCGGGGGATTCCTGCGCGCTCATCCGTGGCCTCCGCCGTGTTCCTTTTCCTTGGTTTCATGGACCAGTGCCTGCATTTCGAAAATGGAAATGACCGGCAGCAGGCGGATGAAGAGGAAGAGTAGTGAAAAGAATAATCCCAGCGATCCCAAATAGGTGGCCCAGTCCCAGAAAGTGGGAACGTACATGCCCCATGAAGAGGGAAGAAAGTCGCGGTGAAGACTCGTGACGACGATAATGAAACGCTCCAGCCACATGCCGATATTGATGACAATCGAAAGAATAAAAAGTACCGGAATATTGACGCGGATTTTTTTGATCCAGAAAAGCTGCGGCGCAATGACGTTACAGGCAATCAGGGACCAGTAAAATGGCGCGTAAGGCCCTGTCATGCGGTTTTTCAGCATGGCAATTTCGTATTCATTGCCGCTGTACCAGGCCGTGAACGTTTCCATCATGTAGCCGTATGCGACGATCAGCCCCGTCGCAAGCATAATTTTAGCCATGTTATCGAGATGCTTAACGGTAATAAAATCTTCGAGGCCGTAAAACTTGCGGATCGGAATGGACAGCGTGACAACCATGGCAAATCCCGAAAAAATAGCACCGGCCACGAAATACGGGGGGAAGATCGTGGCATGCCAGCCCGGAATGACCGAAACCGCAAAGTCGAGACTGACGACGGTATGCACGGAAATCACAAGAGGAGTGGCAAGACCCGCCAGCAGCAGATAGGCGGTTTCATACCGGTGCCAGTGTTTGGCAGCGCCCCGCCAGCCCATGGCCAGTCCGCCGTAAAGAATCTTGACCAGCCGGTTTTTGGCGCGGTCACGCATGGCCGCCAGGTCCGGAATTAAACCGATATACCAGAAAAGCAGCGAGACGGTTGCATAGGTAGCTACGGCGAAGACGTCCCACATGAGCGGACTGCGAAACTGCGGCCACAAATCCATCGTATTGGGATAGGGCAATAGCCAGTAGAACCGGTCCGGCCGGCCGATATGAAGCAGAGGAAAGAGGCCGGCGCAGGCGACGGCAAACAGGGTCATGGCTTCAGCAAAACGGTTGATCGAAGTGCGCCACTCCTGACGTAAAAGGAGAAGAATGGCTGAAATGAAAGTACCGGCATGACCGATGCCGACCCACCAGACGAAATTGATGATGGCAAATCCCCAGGCCACCGGGACGTTCAGGCCCCAGATTCCGATGCCGCCTACAAACAGCCAGATAATCGAGATCACGAGCAGCATCATGAATGAAAAAGCCAGCATAAAGCCAAACAGCCAGCCCTTGCGGATGCGCGGCGTCAGCGCGATCGAACTGATTTTCTCCGTGACGGAACCGTACGTGTGGGAACCCGTCAGGAGCGTTTCTGATTTTTTACGGTTCGACTGTGGCTTCAATGGGAAGCTCCTTGCGCCGCATGTCCATTCAAGGCACTGTTCGGATTCCGGACTTTGGCCAGATAGGTAAGACGCGGAAACGTATTGAGTTCCGTGAGAATGCCGTAATTGAGCGGTTCGTGCTTGTTTTTAACCACGGCACTTTCGGGATTGTTGAGATCGCCGAAAATAATCGCTTCCGTGGGGCAGGCCTGCTGACAGGCGGTTACCACTTCGCCGTCGCGGATTTTACGGTCTTCCTTCTTGGCTTCGATCCGCGCGGAATTAATGCGTTGAATACAGAATGTGCACTTTTCCATCACGCCGCGATTGCGGACCGTCACATCCGGATTTTTCATCAGTTTCAGCGACTCGGTTGCTTTTTCGGCATAAGCATAAAAATTAAACCGCCGCACTTTATAAGGACAGTTGTTCGAGCAATAACGGGTACCGACGCAGCGGTTGTAGGTCATTTCATTAATGCCTTCATCGCTATGAGTCGTGGCGGCCACCGGGCACACCGGCTCGCAGGGAGCATTGCCGCAATGCATGCACATGACGGGCTGCCAATGCGAATAGGGGTGATCCAGACTGCCTTCATAGTACTGATCAATCCGGATCCAGTGCATTTCGCGTCCATTGGCGACTTCGTCTTTGCCGACAATCGGAATATTGTTTTCGGACTGACATGCGGTAACGCAGGCGTTGCAGCCAATGCAGGTCGTCAGATTAACGGTCATGCCCCAGGCATAATCAGGGCTCGGATGAGGGCCGTACAGATTGTCCGGCTTTCCGGTGCTGTGATCATGATGGGCAAATTCGGGATGCCGGATGAATTCATCGAGGGTGGCCCACCGCACAAGATCGCGGCCATGCATGCTGTGATGCAGTTGAGTCGAAGCCAGCGGATATTTTTGGGGTGTCTTTTCCACGGATACTGGTGCCCATGAAGAAGCCCTCAGCGTCCGGATTTGAAAGGCATTGAAGCCCGTTCCCGCTCCGACACGGCCGGTATACTGACGCCCATAACCCAGATGCAGCGAGATCGAATGGTCGGCATGGCCGGGTACGATCCATACCGGTATGCGAAGGCTGCGTCCCGCCTGGGTGATCCGGATCATATCACCGTCCCGAACATGCAGGCGCTCCGCACTGCTCGGGCTGAGAAGCGCGGCATTGTCCCACGTCAGCTTCGTAAAGGGTTTAGGCAGTTCCTGAAGCCATCCATTATTGATAAAAGCGCCATCCCAGACGGAAGCATCGGGACGGAAGGTGACTTCCCATTCGGATGCCTTGAAGTCGAGGGTGCCGCCAGCTTTTTGAAGGTCCGAACCGGCGAGACGCGGCTTGGCGCCGACCGCCAGGGGGCTAAACGCCGAATTTTCGATGAGCCCATTGTGCAGGGCCTTGCGCCAGGAAGCCTCAAACGAACCCTCCAGATGCTGTTTCCAGTATTGCTGCAGGGTTTCAAGGTCCGTCATCGGACTATCCAGCAGCAAGTTCAAAACGGCATGTTCGGATTTTCCATTATAGAGAGGCGCAATGAGAGGCTGCATCATGGAAACGGTGCCATTGGAGGCCCGGCTGTCAGAAAATTGTTCTAAAAAGTGCGTCCGGGGCAAATGCCAGTGGCTGTGGGCGGAGGTTTCATCTTCATAAAGGCTTAGATGGACTCGCGTCCGCACCTGTTTTAATGCCCGGGTGAAATCCAGATCGACCGGAGCATCGTAGACCGGATTGCCGCCGAGAATGAGAAGCAGTTCGACTTCTCCGGCTTCCATGGCTTGGGTCAGATTCTGTAATGAGGGTTCCAGTTCTTCA
>CAZGID010000236.1:0-3504 GCA_964526065.1 uncultured bacterium | reverse complement strand
CATGAAGCCATTAACCTCAAAGCCGTGCAAACACCAATCACGGCCGTTTCAACCCGCAAAATTTCCTGTCCTAAATGGACTCGGGAGGCATTCTTTCTGTTGTGAAGAATCAAATTAACTTCCTGGTCGGAAAATCCGCCCTCGGGACCGAAACAAAGTGTCAGTGTTTCGCCAGCCGTCCCCCTGCCGGGTTTGAGTTCCCACCAATCGCGAAAGCTGACGGATTCCGCTCCCGGATGAAAAACCACAATTTCTTCCTCAGGCGCCGATTTTTTTAAAACGTCCTTAAGGGATACCCTCGCATCCAATTCCATCAATTGCAGGGAGCCTGACTGCTTAACGGCCTGTTGTGCTTTCTTCCGCCAGCGCGCTTCTACTTTTTCCTTCTGTGCCGCCGGCAATTTAATTTCGGAATGTTCACAAGCCATGGCCCAAAAGGAGTGAACCCCGATTTCCTGGGCCTTTTCTACCAAAAAATCCATTTTGCCGCGCTGCGTCCACGCCACAGCCAGATGCATCCGGAAACCAGTTTCCCGGTTGGCCGTCTGGAAACGTTGAATCGTTTTCAATCGGGCACTTCCGGAGTCTTCCAGCCCGCACAGTTCGGCTTCAACCTGCATTCCAGCGCCGTCGGTGAGCAGACAACGGTCTCCGGGTTTCAAACGAAGCACTTTCAGAAGGTGGCGGGATTCGGAGGACGAAAGAAAAAAAACATCCTGATCCGGATTGATAGGATGCGGCAGAATAAATCGGCGTAAACGCCTTGGTGCACTCATCGTCCCTGCCACGGCGGACATGCAGCCGGTTACTCTTTTTCGGATTCAGGCTTTTCTGCGGGACTTTCGGAAGATTCTTTCTTCTCTGCCGCTTTTTCTTCAGAAGAAGCGCTCTTTTTTTCCGGTTCAGCTGCTTTCGGCGCTTCTTTAGGCGGCTTCTTGGCCCGGATCACATTTTTGGCCTGGGCGCCCTTGTCACTTTCCACAATTTCAAAAGTGACATCCTCACCGGAAACAAGAGTTTTATAGCCTTCTCCCAGAATGGCTGAATAATGAACGAAAATGTCCTTTTCTTCGCCGTCTTTCTGAAGAAAGCCAAAGCCTTTAACGTTGGAAAACCACTTTACTTTACCTTTTTCAGCCATTCCCGGACCCCCTGCTGACTTATTTTACCTTATGTTTCAAAATCAATCCCGGTTTGAAAACCACTACTTTCTTTTCCGGGACTGTTACCTCTTCGCCCGTCCGGGGATTCCGCCCGACACGGCCACGGCGGGTTTTAACTTTAAAAACCCCAAAATTACGGAGCTCGACCGTTTCACCCCGCTCCAGGCTCTCAAGGATGACGTCCAGGGCCCGCTGAACAATTTTCTTAACGTCAATCTGGGTCAGATTGGTTTCGTTCGAAACGCGCATCACAATGTCTTTTTTTGTCACGCTGCTCACCTTTCCTTCCCCCCAATTGGACATTTTCTGCTGTCCGGTAAAGGCCACTTGGTGGCTGATTCTCCAACTATTGGCCAGATAAAAAGATACGCAAAAAAAGTAGCAGATACCCTATAAGGTTGTCAAGAGTAAAATTTTTATAACTTATGGTAAATCAGGAGGTTATAAAGATTCTGCCTTTTTAGCGGATTTTGACGGTATTTTCGCCAACCAGCTTTTCGAGGGCTTCAAAGAGCTCATCCGTGGCCTCAACCTTCACATCGTCGCCCGAATCCAGCACCGCGGTTCGGCCCTGAGGATCGCGAAAGAAGAAATAGACCGGGGTTTTTCCCCGGTGCTGCACCAGAATCGACCGGATTTCCTTGAGAAGAGAAGGATCCAGGCCTGCCGTTTGCAAATCGATGGAAATGGAACGGGTAAAACGTTTTTGCACTTCTTCCAGCGGAATGATTTCTTCAGCGAGTACTTTAGGCGTATCGTCCCGGGCATCGATTTTACCTTTCACAAAAACAGTCGCATCCTTTACCGCCAGGGTCGAAGCTTGCTGATAGACATCCGGGAAAACCACCACTTCGCAGGAGCCGTTGAGATCCTGCAATGTCAAAAAAGCCATTTTCTTTCCCTTTTTAGTCAAAATTTCACGCAAAACATCCACCACGCCGCCCAGCGTCACCTCCGCTTGATCCTGAAATTCGGGGAGCGTGTCCGTATAAGCAGTTGCGTATTTCTTTAAAACCGATGCAAATCGGGCAAGCGGGTGAGAAGTGACATAGAATCCCAGCAATTCGCGCTCATAAGCCAGCAATTGCCCTTCCGGCCATTCGGGAATGTCCGGGACATCTCCCGGCGCCTCCTGAAAATTTTCGCTGCCGCTCCCCTTGTCGAAAAATGACATCTGGCCGCGGCTGCGATCCTTTTGAAAGCTGATTCCAAATTCCAGCGCCTGATCCAACATGGCCATCAACTGCGCCCGCCGGAGCCCGAATTCATCCAGTGCCCCGCAGCGAATCAGGCTTTCCAAAACCTTACGGTTACAGACACGCAAATCGAGCCGTTGCACAAAATCGAAAAAGGATTTAAACGGTCCGTCCTCTTTGCGAGCCTCCACAATGGACTGAATCGCCGTCGTCCCGACATTTTTAACCGCCGCCAGCCCAAACGGGACGTGATCGCCGACACAGGTGAATTCTGAATAACTTTCATTTATCGACGGTGGTTTGACCTGGATTCCCATCTTGCGGCATTCTTCAATATACCGAACCACCTTGTTCGTATTCCCCATTTCCGATGAAAGCAAAGCCGTCATAAATTCCAGCGGGAAATGGGCTTTCATATAAGCGGTGTGGTAAGAAATCAGAGCATACGCTGTCGAATGCGACTTGTTGAAACCATAGCCCGAAAAGTAATCGATCAGGTTCCAGATTTTTTCGGCCACCGCCTGTTTCACATCCCGGCTCATGGCCCCGTCCAGGAAAGCCTTTTTTTCGCGCTCCATGATTTCGGGAATCTTTTTCCCGATCGCGCGCCGCAATGAATCGGCTTGAGCCAGCGTGAAGCCGGCAAGGTCGCTGACAATTTTCATCACTTGTTCCTGATAAAGGATAACGCCGTAGGTTTCTTTCAAAATGGGCTCAAGCACCGGGTGGTCATATTCAATTTTGGAGGGGTCATGCATGCGCCGGATAAAATCATCCACCATCCCGCTGCCCAGCGGACCCGGGCGGTAAAGCGCCAGCAAAGCGACCAGATGGTCAAAGAGCGTCGGACGCATCTTCTTGAGAAGATCCCGCATACCTGAACTTTCCAGCTGAAACACGCCGATCGCTTCCGCACGAGATAACATCTCATAGGTTAATTTGTCGTCGAGCGACAGCGCTTCCAAATCGACATCGACATTCCGAGTGCGGCGGACGATCTTCACACACTCCTCAAGCATCGTCAGCGTTTTAAGCCCAAGGAAATCCATCTTGAGCAAGCCGATCTTTTCTAAATCCTTCATGTTGTACTGTGTCGAAACCTGCTCGTCGGCTTTGAAGAATGCGACATAGTCCGTCAGCGGCTT
>CAZGID010000235.1:0-3565 GCA_964526065.1 uncultured bacterium | reverse complement strand
AGACGGAATTCGGCACTTCGACACCCACCGCCGATTTGCCGGGAATCGGGACAATCAAGCGCACGCTCATGGCTTTAAGGGCCAGCGCAATATCATCCTGAAGGGACGCAATCGAATTGACTTTGACGCCAGGCGCCGGCAGGAGCTCATAGCGGGTAATGACGGGCCCTTGTTCAACCTCCGTCACCTTCACGTCAATTCCAAATTGTTCCAGTGTCTTTTCAAGGATGCGGGAATTGCCTTCCAGATCATCCGTCGGCCGCGCTCCGGCCTGCGGTTTTCGAAGCAGCTCCAGCGGGGGCGTCTGAAATGTTGAAGGCGAGGTGCGCGAACCAACCACCCCCTCAAAGGCTTTATCTTTCGAACCCTTGCCTGCCGCCGCTTCCTGCGGGCGTTCCTCTTCGGATTTGGAAGTCCCTTCCGGCCGGTAAACCGGCTTGCTGATTTTCTTCGGGGCTTTTTCCGTGTCGCGTGCTTCCTGCTTTAAATTTTCGGCCTTCAGGCGCTCGGCAGCTTCATTGACTTCGGGATTGTACGTTTTAACCTTGATGGGGGTCGAAGGAAGCACGGGAGCCGGCTCTTCTTTTTTCTCTACCGCTTGTCTGGGCTGGCCTTTGCGGTTCCGGGCCGGAGGCGGTCCAAATTGCGGTTTCGGATGCCCGAGACGCCGGAACTGGCGTAAAAGAACCGTCAAACCTTCAAGCAGCGGCTCGCCGATGGATTTGACCACCTTGACCGATTTACCGGTCTTTTTGAAGAAATTGCGGACCAGCGGGTAAATCAGGAAATCCGTCGCGAGCAGCAGGGAAAGCATCAAACAGGAACCGGCGACAATATAGCTGCCTACGGGGCCGAAATACCGCAGCAAATGGGAGCCCGCCAGATATCCCAGCACCCCGCCGTGTGAAAACCGATCGGGTTCCTCCACGGAAACCGCCACCATGGTCGCGGTCGCAAAAAGAGCAATCGCCAACCCGAGAAATTTAAACAGTTTCTTTTCCGGAACCCGCTGTTTGAAAAAACAAGCCGACCACAGTAAAAAAAGAAGCGGGATCAAATACGCGCTGACGCCGAACACCAGAAATAATCCAAAAGAAAGCCAGGCGCCTGCGATACCCGTGTAGTTCCGGACCGGATTATTCGGGTGAGAGGTGAAAAATGGAATGTCGCTGGAATGATAAAAAACGAGGCTGGCAAGGGTGAATAGCCCAACCAGAAGAAAAAAGACGCCCCAGATTTCGTGAATTCGTTCCTTGCGCATGAAAAATCCCGGGAACCACCGCCTGCGGGCAGTTGAATATGAGGGTATGCTGCCCGAAAGGCAGAACTACTTTAAACTATGAATACCAGTATGACCAAATCCGCCGCTTCCGCGAACGGTCGTATCCAGATTATCGACCACCGCCAGGCGTGCCTTAACCACTTCCGCAATGACAACCTGGGCAATGCGCATCCCCCGCTCAATGGTAAAAGCGGTTTCGCCCAGATTGGCCATAATCACCTTGATTTCACCCCGGTAATCCGAGTCAATCGTGCCGGGAGAGTTCAAAAGCGTAATGCCGTGTTTGAGGGCAAGACCACTTCGGGGACGCACCTGAGCCTCTGTACCCCGAGGCAGTGCGATGGAAATTCCGGTCGGAACGAGCGTCCGGCGGCCCGGCTCCAGCACAAGTTCGGCCTCCACGGCCGCAATCAGGTCAAATCCGCTGGAACCGTCCGTGTGATATTCCGGCAGGGACAATCCTTCGAAATGCGGTAGAGTTTTGACGTTGACGAGAAGTTCCCGGTCACTCACCGGCGCGGCCTCGAACGGCCGCCGCCTCCACGACCACCACGGCCGCCGCCGCGCATGGCCGGCTCGGCAATCACGTCGCGTTCGACATCCGGCGGCAATTCGGGCATACCGCCTTCTTTGGCCTGCTTGATGCTCAAGCTGACCTTGCCGCGCTCATCGACGCCCAGAACTTTCACGGGCACTTCCATACCGACTTTCAGATAGTCGGTTACGTTGCGGGCATAACCTTCCGTCACTTCGGAAACGTGGCACAAGCCTTCCTGCCCCGGCATGTATTCACAGAATGCGCCGAAGCTGGTCAATTTTTTAACGGTTCCCTGATAAACTCTTCCGATTTCCGGCTCAGCCACAATGGACTGAATCCATTCAATTGCCTTGCGGCTGCTCTCAGAATCAATCGAAGAAATCAAAACCGTGCCCGAGTCATCAATATTGACCTTGGCTCCTGTTTCTTCGACGATTTTCCGGATGACCTTTCCTCCCGGTCCAATCACTTCTCCAATCTTGGCCGGATTGATCTTGATCGTCGTAATCCGCGGCGCATATTCGGAAATATTAGCGCGCGGCTCCGCGATACTGGAGCGGATCTTTTCCAGAATCGTGAAACGGGCTTCTTTCGCCTGATCAAACGCTTCCAGAAGCATTTCATCGGTCACACCCGGAATTTTGAGGTCCATCTGAAGCGCCGTCAAACCAGCCCGCGTTCCGGCCGCCTTGAAATCCATGTCGCCAAGATGATCTTCAATACCGGCGATGTCGGTCAGCACTTTCCAGCGTCCCTGGTCGTCGGTAATCAAACCCAGGGCAATACCTGCCACCGGGGCCTTGATCGGAATACCGGCATCCATCAGCGCGAGCGTTCCGCCGCAAACAGTTGCCATCGAGCTGGAACCGTTGGATTCCAGAATGTCAGAGACCAGCCGCAGTACATACGGAAACTCTTCGGAGTGCGGCACTACCGGAACCAGCGCACGTTCAGCGAGAGCTCCGTGTCCGATTTCACGCCGGCCGGGGCCGCGGTTTGGACCAGTTTCTCCAACGCTGAAGTTAGGAAAATTATAGTGCAGCATGAAGGTCTTGGAAGACTCCCCCTCAATGGAGTCAATGCGTTGTCTATCTTCTTCGGTCCCCAGCGTGACCACCGAAAGGCTCTGCGTCTGACCGCGCGTGAAGATAGCCGACCCGTGCGTGCGGGGCAGCACCCCGACTTCACAGGTAATGTCGCGAATTTCGCGCTGACTGCGCCCATCCGGCCGCTTGCCTTCCGCCAGAATCAAACCGCGCACATATTTCTTTTCCGCCGCTTCATAGGCTTCCTTCACCTTACCCGCGTCAAAACCTTCCGCGGTGGCATCAAACTGGGAAAGCACTTTTTCATAAAGCGCGCGGGAACCGTCTTCGCGGGACTGCTTGGAAGTCGGTTGATAAATTTTTTCGAACTCTCCCTGAACCGCCTGCTGCACTTTGGAAGCAATCTCTGCCGGAATCTCCTTTTTGGAAACTTCCGCCTTCGGCTTTCCGCAGCGGCTGCGAAGCTCTTCCTGCAATGCAACCGTTTCCTTAATCGCCTCATGGCCGAACTTGAGCGCTTCCATCATGCGCTCTTCGGAAATTTCGTTGGCTCCGGCTTCAATCATCACGATTTTATCTTTCGTGCCGGCCACAACCAGATCGAGGTCACTGACTTCAAGCTGCGCCAGCGTCGGATTGATAATCAACTCGTCATCCACCAGGCCCACGCGCACAGCGCCCATGGTGTTTTCGAAAGGA
>CAZGID010000234.1:0-3589 GCA_964526065.1 uncultured bacterium | reverse complement strand
GTGCTGGGCGCGAGCCTGGGCGTCCGCGATGGCCAGCTCGCGTGCCTCGCGCTCCCGCCCAAAGAAACGATTGGCCTCCCGCCGCGTGAAGGTGCGGGGACCGACGTAGGGATTCTCGTCGATCTGTTGCATGGGGACGTCGATGGTTTTGTCGTCGAGAGTCATGGTCGCGTTGTTTCCATTTTTTAATTTGATTGCCTATTTTGCTTCTTTCCTTACCTCGGCGTTACGGGACAGCATCCGCAAGCGGGACCAGGCAGAAGCCGAGTTGCGTGAAGAGCGCCGCGGGCTGGAAGAGAAAGTAACCCTCCGGACGGCCGAAATTGAGCGGGCACGTGAAGAGATTCGAAATTATGCACGGCGTCTGGAAGAAACCAATGAAGAACTCCGCCAATTCAGTTCGGCCGCTTCCCATGATCTGCAGGAACCGCTTTTAAATATTCTTTATCTCTGCGATTTTCTTGAACCGCGGATTCAGGCGTTGCATGACGCGGGCATTTCCCAGGACGTGAACCGGATCCGCCAGACCGCTCGCCGGCTTCAAATTTTGGTCAAGGGGCTTCTGGATTATGCGCGCTTTTCGCAGGAGGAAGAGACGCCGGAAAAATCGGCGATTGCCATTGACGATATTCTGACGGAGATTAAGAAGGATTTTGAAGTTCGAATTCAGGAATTGCAGGCGCGGGTGGAATGGGGAAAGATGCCGCGCGTTTATGCTCACCGGCTGCGCGTGCGTCAGCTTTTTCAAAATCTCATTTCTAATGCGCTCAAATATCATCGGGCCGGGGTGGCGCCGGTGATTGAGATTAAAGCGGAACCGCAAGACGGCGGTATCGCCGTTCATGTTACCGACAATGGTGTCGGTTTTGATCCGGCGCATAAAGAGGAATTGTTTCAACCCTTCAAGCGGCTGCATCAGGAATCCATTCCCCAAGGCAGCGGCATCGGATTGGCGCTTTGCCAGAAAATTGCGCTGCGATACGGCTGGCAGTTGATGGCCGAAGGACGGCCTGGCGAAGGAGCGTCTTTTACGATTGTCTTTCCGGCCGGAGACATTGCCGGCAGTTGAGCATTATCCCGCGCCGGTGTTCAAGAATTCTTCCAGGGCAGGATTGAAAATGTCGGGACGTTCAAGATGCGGCAAATGAGCGGTCTCGGGAAGTATCAGGCGTCGGGCGGACGGTAAAAGGTATTCTGCCAGACCGGCGCGGGCGTGGGCATCCGGTGCGTCGGCCTCGCCCACGAGAATCAGCACCGGTTTCCGGATTTCTTTCAAAGCTTCCAGAGGTGGTTCTTCATCGCGCCGGTTCCGGAATTGTCCCATGTTGGCAATGTTGTGGGGATGGGTTTCCAGCGCGAGGCGCAGAAACTTTTTGGCCGCGGAATTTTGAGGATGGATGTAATAAGGATCGTCCACCCAGCGGTCAATGCTGGCCGGGATATTGCCGCCGCGTTTGACCGGCTCCATGGCATACCGGATACGTGACTCTGAATGCGGATTCATTTTCCATCCCGGCAGCGCCGGGCCCACCAGAACCAGTTTGACGACCCTTTCCGGAAAGCGAACGGCAAATGAAAGAGCCAGGCGTCCGCCATTGGAAGCGCCGCAGAGAATCACTTGATCCAGTTTGAGATGATCCAGAAGAGCCAGCAGATCGGTTTGATCCGCGTAGGGCTGTCCGTCGAAAGATCCGTTGGCGCCGTATCCGCGCCGGTCATAAGCAACACAGCACCGGCGCTGGCTGAAATAATCCATTTGAGCCTGCCATCCCGCCGCATGCAACAGCCCGTCGTGCAGAAAAATGAGCGCCGGGCTGGCCGAGCCAGCCTTCTCAAATTGAAACCGGTAATCCTGAATCTGAAAGGATGCCATTGGCTCAGCATAATGGGATTCGCCCTTCCGGCAAAGCGGAAAGTACACGGCCTGCCAGCTCCCTTTAAAAATTATCCTAACTCTTTAGTTTGAAACAGGTTACATCTTTGCATCCTGGTTCCGGAGCAGGTACCCTTTAATAAGACGCTAATTTCAATGGGGACTGGGGGTTACGACCTTCCGAATGCGCACCCGGAGAAGGTATCAACCCGGGGAATCGACTGCATGATTCTATTTAGAAAGAAATCCGGTCAAGCGGCAGGACTGCGCCCGTGGCATCGCGTGGTTTCCGGCGCGCTTATTTTTTGTCTCGCGCTGATGGATTTACCGTCTCCGGCCTTGGCTCAGACTGTCCCGTTGCGGGATGCCGGCCCCTCGCTGACTTTTCCGGATACGGTGCCGGCGGCGGGAAAAGAGCGCCTTGAGGTGACTTCATTTTTCCCTGTTTTACCGGAGTATTTGGGGACTTTGCGCGATGCAAAAAAAATGGATCCATCGCGGACGGTGCTGCTGCTTCAGGATGCTCATGGCCAGGTCAGTGCCCAGACCAGTATCCGCAATCTTCTGAAATTTCTGCATGACCAGTATGGTTTCCGCGTGGTGTTCGTCGAAGGCGCCCTTCCCGGACCGCTTTCTCCGGATTTGCTCCGCTTTTTTCAGGATGAAACGGCAAATCGCCGGCTGGTGGACCGCCTTTTTGCCGAGGGAAGGATTGGCGGACCGGATTTGTTTTTATTTGAGTCCGGCGCCAGCGTTCAGGCTTTCGGCATGGACGAAAAAGACCTCTATTTCCAGAATCTGCTGAGCTTTCGGCGTGTTTATTCCTGGCACCGGAAAAGCGAGGAATTTCTGGGGCGCCTGAAGACGGAACTGACAACAGCCGCGTCGCGTCATATTCAGCCGGATTTGCGGAATTTTATCCGCGACTGGCTGGCTTTCCAGGATACCCGCCAGGAAATCATGCAGCATCTCGAAACCTTGCAGCGATACGCCTTCCGGGAGATGGGAATGGATTTTCAAAATATCCGGCTGCAACTTGACTATCCGGAACTGGTGCGCTATTTCCGGCTGCGTGCCGTCGAAACCGCCATTCAGAAAACTCTGAATGAGGAAAGTCTGGCTCAGGAGAAGAAACAGTTATTTGCCTGGCTTCAGGAATCAGGGGTTAAAAATACGAGCCCGGATTTTTTCCGCCTTGTATCCATTGCCGGAAAGGTGATGCCGCAGAATCAGATTCCCGCGGATGCGCGCCGTGTCCTGGAAGTTTTCGATGAAGAAGCGCGGGCTTTCGGATTTCTATGGGATGCTTATCCCGAGCTCTCCCGGATTTTTTCCCGCACCGTGCTTTCCCAGGAATTGAACGGGCTGGGACTCTTTGAAGAAATCGATCGTGTCACGGCGAAATTAATGGACCGCATGGCCCGGACAGCGGAAGAAAAAAAGATTCTCGAACTCTATCAGGATTATTTGACGGTCGCCCGTCTTTTTCGTCTGGAGCTGACACGAACCGAATTTGGACGGATATCCGAGCAGGTTGGGGCGTTACGGCCGAAATCCCTTGTTGAGCGCGTTCAGGCGCTCCAGGAATTTGGGAGGCCGGTGCCGGTGATGACGGATCTGGAACGGCTGTATCAGGAAGCCGTGCGTTTTTACGAAACCGCCATTGAGCGTGAAGCCCGAATGCTGGCCGAGGTGGATGCTTTTCTGGCGCGATCG
>CAZGID010000233.1:0-3601 GCA_964526065.1 uncultured bacterium | reverse complement strand
GGACAGACATACGGAAGGCGTTGAAAAACGGATCCGGTACATTAGCAACACAGTTAACGACCAGGATAAGGTTGCAGTGGCTTTATTCAAGGGAGGCGCCTTCGGCGGTCTTGATAAAGAGCTTCGCGGAAAGATTTTGAAGCTGTTTGGAGATTTTTATGACATTACCGTGGGCTTTCGGAAGAAGAACAGTACGCAGGGCGTTCTTCAGCGCTGGGGCGCAACTGGCGTCCGGTTCGTCGTCAATGAATTAAAGAAGAGCGGTGTTGACAAAGAAACGGTCAACCGTGGTCTCGAGTTGATACGCCTGCAGGACGGCGGAGGCTTTGAAGCCTGGCTGGCGGAAGTCGAATCGCGTTATCCCAGCGCCGCCGTTCAGTCGGTGCGCTTCATGGCGGAGTATCTTTCAGGCAATACGCAGCAGATCCGCCTTCAGCGTAAATCCGTCAACGGAGAATTGATTGATCGCAAAGATATTATCAAAAAGCTTGGGCTTAAAGATGATGTGGTGCGAGAGCTGTTAGACGGGCGAGACATCGATGAAGTAAGTGAACAGGATTTCGTTAAATTTGTCATCATTGGTAAAACCAATGCCGCCAAGTCGCCGAAAGGAACCATTCGAGCCCTGGTCGGAGAAGCGCTCAAAAAGGGATCCCTGAAACACGTGCTGTCTCAGCCCGGTTCCAGCCCTGTTGCCGCTAACGGTATTCATATTGCCACGTGGAGTGATGAAATCATCAAGGAAGTTCGTTTGATGAGCGACAGTGATCTGAATATTTTCCTGGAGGATGTAACCACATCTCTGGAAAGAAAGGAAAATATTAATGAAGAATTCCGAGGCGACGCCTATGTGGATCATGCTGAAGACGTTCTTCAATTCCAGCACAGTATCAAGGAACCTTTTGAAATTGATATTCGTGAGCCGGGCGCTGCTTCCAAAGAAGCTAAAAAGAGCCGCGGGTTGATTGAAACGAGTCAGGAAACGGTGTCCGGCCTCCGCAATGGCCGCATCAATCAAATCGACATTGCCGATATAGCGCAAACCAATGTGGATGCCCTGTGGGATGATTTGCTGGATGCAGGCTACATCGATGAGAAGGGATATCTTCAGGCGGCATTTGTTGAGCTTGAGAATGCGGATGCCTTTCTTCTGGATCCTGCCTTTAATGATATCAAAGAAAACCTTTTTAACCGTTTGCGCGAGATTCATGAGAACCGCAAACTTAAGGTCATTCACGAGGCCCTGGTCGGGCCCATGGCGATTAAGGACCGTGGAACAGGAAAAAAGACAGTCCACGTCGGCTATCAAACGGTCAGCGCCCGCGGCGAATTGATCGGTGTTTCACGTATTCTTTCGGATATCTATCCGGATCTGGAAGAAGAAGAAGGCCTTGAGGAAGAACGCGGTCCGCCGGATCCGACCTTTCCCTCCGGCGTTATTTTGACCGGAGGCAGCGGAGGCGCTAAACCGGTTGTGCCTGTCTTCCGTCATAAATATAAAGAAAAAGATCGAGCTTTAATGGTCGTGGCCTTATTGACGAACACGGACGATGGCGGCAGCAGCCGGAAAATCCAGGATTCTCTGATTGCCAATGCCTACGGCATATATCCGCCATTCGGAGACATCGTCAACGCGCTTTTCAACAGCTTTGCCTCGCCCGATAAACTTTCCGACATTCTGGATGATGGCGGACGTCTTAAAGACGATCTGGACAAGTCCTTTGAATGGCATATCCATAACCGTCTGCAGGTAGCCAAGGCTATCTATTCCAACCGTGATGATTATGATTGGGGAGACGGCGCGCACTTTGAAGTCTTTGAAAAATTCATGATTGAAGTGGCCAAGTTCGCCGATCAGAACTTCTTCAAACCAGGCGAAGCCATTATCGAAAAAAATGGTGCCAGCATTAGAAATATCGTTCTCCTTTCGGCATTAGGCATGGGGGGACATCTCGGTACTGTTGTTAACGGTGTCATCACCGAACCCCGCTTTACACCGGAGCAATTAGCCAATGCCGTATCCGGCGTTGTCACCATCTCGACCGGTCAAACCCGGGATGCCGAAGAATTGTTTCAGGAAATCATCGATGATATGGCTAAAAAGGTGAACATTATGGACGGCACCGCAGGCCTGTCGAGTTTCGATCCAGCAACTCTATTTGCCCGCTACGAGGAACAAATCCTGGTGATGCGGGACGGCAAAGACAACCGCGCCCTGGCTTTTAAATTGGAAGACGGTAAGGTGATTGTCCGCGAAGCCGGCAATCCTAACCGGACAAAAATATTCACGCTGGAAGATGGTCAGAGTGAAAAGTTTTATGGTGTCACAATCGGAAACGATGCCGGCCAGATTTATTTACAAGCGGATGGTGAAACGCAGCATATCAAGGAGATCGGAGACGCCAATCGTACCTTCCTGGGACCAAAAGGCAATGAAGAAAGCGGGATTGAACTTGCCCTGGACGGAACAGGCCGTGATAAGGCAAACAAAACCGGAACCGATGGCATTACGCTGGGCCGCCGCGAAATCTATCTTCGGCCGCGTGTCATTCTCTCCCAGACTAATATCACAGAAACCGCTAATTTCTCGCGAATTGTGGATTTCGGGGCACTTGAATACATGCCCAATAATCTCGATTTCGATGAGAGCAAGCGGAAGGTGCAAAAAGCCAATCCTGTCGCGGTTGAAATGGTCAAGAATGCACAAGATATGATCACAATGGGCCCAGGATCCTTTTTCACCTCACTTATGCCTCACTTCCTGAGCAAAGAGATTGTGGAAGCGCTCGCCAGCCGGAAAGGGGACAAGGTTCAGAGAGTCTTTATCTTCAATCCGAACTGGGACAATGAAACCATGAATCTCAGCGTCGAAGACATGATGGCGATGGTGGAAAAAATTGCCTCCTATTCCGTGGATCCCACAGGAAAAACACGGATTCGATTCTCTGACTTATTTGATACGGTCATTATTAATGATGGTATCTCGGATCGCTTTGTTCCGGATTATCGGCGGCTAGAGGCGCTTGGCACGGCCAGCAAAAAGAAGGGAATTGATGGTTATCGGCCGGAATACGAACGTTCATTCCGTGAGGATGCAGTAACAAATCCCTATTCAGCATCCCGCATTTTAATGCGCCATCACATCAACTCCGTCAACGAAGATCAGGGAGTCATTAATGCCATGATGGATTCCTATCAGCAGGAAGCTCAAATGACCCGGAATGAATGGCCCACGGTCGCCAAGGAAATTCGTGAGGCTATTCGTTCAGAGGATATTGATATTGCGGCTTTCTTCCGCAAGATGATCCGGAACAAACGGATTTTTAAAATCATACCGGAACTTCAGGATGCCGACTTGATTCATCAGGCCAAGACTTCGGATACCAATTCCGTGCTGGCGCACTTGATGAGGATCCTCCGGCATCTTCAGACGCTCGAAGATGGCGCCCGGGCTCTTCGGAATAATGATTATGAAGCACTGGATAATGCCTTCCGCGAATACAAGAAGAATTCAGGCGGATTGCTCGACAATCTTGATTTTGCCACCTTCCGCGAACTTGTCGATTTTTATGAGACAACGACCTCTCAGGAAAAGAACTTC
>CAZGID010000232.1:0-3608 GCA_964526065.1 uncultured bacterium | reverse complement strand
TCCAGGAAGTAATGGAGGATTTAATCCGTGTTCAGAGAGCCGCCTGGCATCCGCAGGAAGTCCATGCCCAGACCGAAGCTGCCCTGGGTGCCATTCTGACGCAGGAACTAACAGCACCGCAGTTGGCAGACTTGCGTCAGCAATTGAAGAATGCCGGTTATGATAATTTTTACGGTTTTGAATGGTGGACCGAAACAGGTCTTCAAAACCTCCGGAATTTTCTAAAGGATAAAATTCCTGATGAGAAAATCGAAACCATAATTTCCCAAGCCCTTGCCGCTTATGAAGAAATCCCGACTGGCTGGCGCCAGCTGTCGGACGGCGAAGTGGGTTATTTTTACAGAGTTTTCTACACGACTTCCGCTCTTGAGGATCAGACGGTTCCCTTTAACGAAGCCTTTGATGGAAAGATGACCATCGAAGATTTCTTCGAACTGATTGCCTATAACCAGAATATCCGGACACATGCAGCGGAAGGGGATCGGGATGTGATCAATGCCCCCGGATTGCTCGAAGAATTCAGAGATTACCAGGCCGGAAGAGCGACTCCGCCATTCTGGGTTAGTGGAACGGATTTTAACGGCGTCGATGGCGGTCCCGGTATCGTGGATGTCATTACCGGTTATCCGGATAAAGAAGAACGTCATGTTGAAGGTTTGATGGAAATGCCGCTGCTGGATGAAGAGGCCAGTCAAAACGTCGTTCAGTTCCTGGAGCGCCAGCTTGAAAAACCGGAAGATGAACGCATGGACTATGAAGAATCCCGTTCGACATTGCTGGAGCGCACACGCCGGCAAATGTTGCTGCAGGCTGTCTACATGGTATATCACACTGAAAATGGACACCGTGCCCGCATGTCCTTGGCCGATCTTTCAGCATGGGAGTCGCTGATTGAAAGCGAAATTTATGGAGATGAAGAGGCTTCTGAAGACGTCATGCTTGGGCTTCTGAAGGACGACGGCCTTGTTTTCATGATTGAACAGGAATTTCAAAACAAAATTCGAGCCTCGCTTGGTGAAGAAGCGGCTGCGGCATTTCCGCTTTTAAATGACTTGTCCGACGATAACTGGCAGCGCTTTGGATTTGTTTCACGCCATCATTCTCTCGGCCATGATATTCAATGGATCCGTGAGTATTTTAATGATGTGTATTTGATTCAGATGGCCGCCTATGTTGCCAATGGTGAATTTATTTCAACGGATCTTATAGGTTCTGCCGTCGAACGCTTTCGCAAACCGCAAACCCGCGCGGTCAGAGAAATTGCTGCCGGTGTTGAGCGGCTGATTCTTGGCGAGGAGATTGATCCCGATGAAGCGATGAACCCGGTTGAAGTCGCTCAAATGCGGGCTTTCTTTTCGTCAGTAGGTAAGCGTGATCCCAGTTACCGGAACCTTAATGTCGATTCCGAAGGCAATTCGATCCATGTGCTTCCTGCTGAACTCGGGCTGAAAGATGGTGAGAGAAGAACCGATGGGACGGGTAACCCGATCTTGTTTCTTGATGGCGTTCCGCTTCGCAATGCGGATGGCGAAGTGGTTTTAAAAGCGGATGGAGCGCCGGTTCTGACGCCTGAACAGATGAATATCGTTCTTGGAGCGGATGAGAATCCGGTTAAGTCCGAAAACGGCCAGACTATCTTTTTGGCCACGGCAAATGAAGTCAAGCTTCTCAATGGCATGCCTTTGCGGAATGAACAGGGGCATCTGGTTCTAGATGCAGTAGATGAAAGAGTCGTCATTTTGCAGGGCGAGCCTCTTCTGGATGATGAGGGACAGCCGGTGCTGGATCGTAACAGAAATCCGATTCGGCAATTAGTTGTGCTTCCCGTCGTTGAAGAAGGCGGAGTTCCTGTTCTCCTTGAAGACGGCACGAAATTAAAAGACGCAAACGGAATCGAAATACTGGTTGGAAACGCCGAACGCGTGGAAATGACTCAAATTACAGAAGTAAACGGAAATGCTGTCCGCCGTATGCTGTGGAGCTGGGCGAATGTCTTCGGCGCTTACCCGGAACAAGACCTTCAGGATGTTCTGTTAGATGCCTGGGAGCGACTTGTTGAATCGCCGGAAGTCAGAGGCCGGGACCGTAATCACCAGGATGTGCTGCAGCGCAAGGCTATCGAGCGGTTGAAGATGGTCACGCAATCGTTTGCTTCCCGCCTGGGCTTTCAGATTTATGAACAAAGCGGGCCGGAAGAAGATCCGACGCCTCACGTTCAGGAAACGTTTATGCCTCTCGTTCGAATGATGACGCAGGAAGGGGTTTCGGAAGAAGGTCCGCTGCTGGATTATCTGAGCGGCATCAAGGATAGGGAGGACCGCTATCGCGAACTTCGCGATCGTACAAGCGAAGAAAACTCCGTGCGCCGGGTGCTGTGGGCGGAACGGGAAGATATCTTTGAACAGAATCGTTTGAGATTAAAAGAAGATATTCTTGCCGGTCGGGAGACGTATCAGACTCTGGCGGCCAAAATTCAAGAGGAATACACAGCATTCCGCGACCGTCCGGAAAATGCGGACGAAAATCTGCCGTCGCAGCTTGATCAGTATGACGTTAATTACTACGTAAACATCATGCTCGAGCGCGGACTAAGCATCGAGGATGTCATTCTTCAATACGTTTATATTCAGAACAAGGTAGAAGAAGAATATCGCAATGCCTACAGCATTTCACCCGAAGTTACGTTGTCAAACCGGGACCGTTATCGTGTCGCGGCCGTCGCTGACCGTATTTTCAAAAACTGGGGTTTTACTCATCCGAATCACCAGAATCTTCTGGGAACCGAACTGGAACTTGCAGACGGCGGCCACCTGATTATCCGTGATCAGTATGATGAAAATGGCGATCTCGTCCGCGAGGGCGTGCTGAGCCGTGAAGTCGCGATTCTCGGTGAAATTCTGTACAACGCAGAAAAACTGCAGGAAGCGCTTCGGGATGCCGGCTATGACATTACCGATGAAACAGCTTTCCGCTACGCAGACAATTCTTACTCTCAGGGATTAGAACTGGAAACCTTGCTGTTATGGGTAGATGTCGCCAAGGCCATCCAGGGGCTGGGAACAGAGCGTTTACGCGCCATTGCAGCGGAGAACAACATTACGCTTGAAAGCGAAGGGACTGAAAGCCTGCGGCAATTAGCGGAAGAAAACGGCATCAAGCCGGAAGATTTTAATGCGGCAGAAGCCATTGAAGCCGAACGCGCACGTCGCCTTCGTGCTTATGGAATGGCTCTTTTGGATCCGGAAATCTGGTCTCGGGTCATTTCCAGCTTGACGGAAGCGAGTGATATACCCGAGGAAGAAATCACGGCAGCGATTCAGGAACAACTTGGAGCCATTTTTATGGCGGCAATCAAACGTGATACTGCTGCGATGCAAAAGGCTGCAGAGAATCTTGCTGAGATTAAGACAAACCCGGAAAGCTATTTTGGCCGTGATCGGTTTTCATTTGATGAAGCAGGAAGACGCTTGAGAACACTGCAGCAAACGCTGAATGACGAACGCTTATGGCGCAATGTCACGCGCGCACTGGAAGACATCCGGAATTTGGAGGAAAATCCCGAGGATGAACTTGGGTTCTATCAATTTCCAATTGAAGAAGCCCTTTAT
>CAZGID010000231.1:0-3668 GCA_964526065.1 uncultured bacterium | reverse complement strand
TTTCCTGGCACGGCACAATGCTGACGGCCGCTTCGCAGGCCGGAATGTTCTCGCGCAGATCGCGTTCGATGCTGGCGGCCAGCCGGTACGCGTCGGGAAAGGATAGATGCGGCGGCAGCACGAGTTTCAGCTCCACAAAATTGGTGCGGCCCGAACTGCGGCTGCGGATATCGCGGAATTCGCAGCACTGGTCAATGTAAGGGGCGAGCTGTTTGATGACTTCGAGTTTTCCCTTTTCTTCAATCGAGGCATCGAGCAGGCGGATGAACGCGTGCTTCGCGAGCCCGAACGACGGAAACGCAATCAACAGGCTGACCACCAGCGTGGCGATGGGATCGATATAAACCGTCCACGCCTTGAAGCCCGTAAACGACAATCCCACCGACACCAGAAACGCCAGCGCGACGGTCATCGAAATAAAACCTTCCAGCTGGTAATGCACGCCTTCCGCGCGCACGGCGGGAGAGCCGGAACGCCGGGCGAGGGAAAGAATCCACGCGGCCCCGATAAAATTAATGGAAGAGCCCACCGCACTGAACGCAAAGCCGAGCCACGGCGCGGCGATTTCCGCCGGGTGACAGAGGTGCAGCACGGCCTGAAACGACATGGCCAGCGCAATCCCGATCAGGACGAGACCTTCCAGCGCCTCGCAGACATGTTCGATTTTGCCGTAGCCGTAATTGTGCAGGAAATCCGCGGGCCGGCCGGCAAGCCGGACCGAATAAAACAGAATGGCCGAAACGATGAGGCCGACCACCGTGATGCCGAGGTCGGTGGCGATGGCCAGCGAATTCACGCGCGCCAGCGCCGCCACTTTAAGTACAAGAAGAATGATATTGCCGCCGAGGCTGACCTGCGCGGCACGAACCATCAATTGCTGCTGGGAGGATTGGGGACGCATAAGCGCCTTTATTCTAGGCAAACCCGGCCGGGAAGCAACCGGATATTTCCGGTCGCCACAGACCCGGTTTACGTCGTGCCGCCAGCCTTCTTTCTCATCCGGGCTTCAATCGGGCAGTAATTGCGGGCCGCCACCACGAGCGGGATAATGCCCAGCAGACCCCACCAGGAACGGAAATAAAGCCCCGCCCCCAGAATGGCCAAACCAATGATTACGCGAATCGTACGGCTGGTTTTCGTCAGTTTGCAGCTCATGACATTGCCTCCGTCGGGTTTTGAACGATTTCAAACTCCACATGGCAGCTCGCCGTGAACTCCAGCGAACCCGCCTCGACCTGCATGCCGCCGCCCATGTCCGCGCTCATGGCCATCATGCGCACTTCCCGCATCGGGTACGGCTGCACCGGCATGTCGTCGGTGACATCCAGAATCCGGCCCAGGCCGACGCCCAGACTGTCGGCCAGCAGCGCGGCATTCTCTTTGGCATCGCGCGCCGCCTTGGCCTTGGCTTCTTTCAGCAGCGCCTCGCGGCGGCTCGAATCAAACTGAATCCCCTGAAACCGGTTGGCCCCGCCCGCCATGATCTCATCGATCAGCGGCCCGGCCTTGTCCAGATTGCGGACGGTGACGGTCAACTGCTGGCTCACCGTAAAACCCGACGGCTTGAGCGGCCGCCCCCGGTCGTCATGCGTATACACCGGATGCACCGAAAACGCCGACGTCTGAATATCCCGCGGCTCAATCCCCGCCTTTTTGACGGAATCAATCATCGCATTCATCTTGGCCGTGTTCTCGCGGTACGCCTTCTCCATGGACTTCTCATCACTCTGCACCCCAAACGAAATCACCGCCTGATCCGGCTCCGCCACCACCTTTCCCTCGCCCCGCACCCGAATCGCCGGGATTTTTTCGGGGGACGTTGTGTCGGCGTTGGTCGCAACGGGGAGGATAAACAAACTCAACAGAAACCAGATAAAGATTTTTTTATACATAAAATCCTCCAATAGACATTTGGCTTATGATTGGGCAGAAAGTTTTTCTAGTTTTTTTCCAATTATTTCTGACTGGTACGCGCCCAAACCAAAGCAGCTATCCATCCAACCAATGTGTTGCCGCCGAAAAGATTCAATAACATAATAAAAACTCTTTGCGGATGCTTATGCTTGTACGCTATCAAGGTCGGTATGAGATAAACATAAAACAGTCCCACGATAAGAATCAAAATAAATACAAACATTACTACAGATACAAAAACATCCTCCACCATCTTGCTCTGGGCTAATGCGTCCATATGGTCATCCACAATTTCGCCATTCAAGTAGAAATGCGCATTGCCCGACAATACACAATTGCTTCGGGAATCTGGCGCGAATAATCCTTACACTGCCCAATCGTAAAATAAACTCCGGACGCTTCTTCATATTCCACACTATATTGCGGATTTTTCTTGGATATGTATGTACCAGCATCACAATAATTAGTGATGACTCCAAGCAAAAGCACAAGCATCGAAAAGAATTGTTGTAATAGGCGAATGCGCCGACACATTGGTTTAAATCTTATTCTTGTGACATACCTGCTTCATACAGACTTTTAAACATGTGATAAACTGCGCCATCCGTTGGCGATACGCTTGTATGTAGCTTCTGGTTAGTTTTTGGATTTATCAGTGAAACATGAAGCGTTTTCTTCTCTTCCCAAACGCCAAACCGATCTGAAAAATATACAGTATTTTTTCTACCACCCTTAGCTCTTTTTATCTTTCCCTTTTTAAATATAGGCATTTGTCACCTCCGCGGTCGCTTATAGTCATCGCCCCGATCTTCCTTAGTTCATCCTTTTCTCAACTTCGTCTCTGTTTCTTTTTAAGAACTTTTTCAGTTCCGTCTTCGCTGCAGCGGCGCTCTCTTCCATTAGCTTCGCATAACGAGACTCATCAATGGGGAAAGAAAGCTCTTTTCGGGCCATTATCAAAAGCTGTGACAATGCCGAATGGACTTGTTGAAAGTCTTTTGCAACAACGTCTCGACAATTCTCAACAGCTCTATATCTATCCTTTATCAACGCTGCTCTTTGGCCGTGCACATGCGAAATTTCTTCATAATTTTTCACTAGCTGTTCGCGGTGAAACAGGATCATTTCACTATTAGGATCTCTGCCAATCAAGACGAGAATTTCTTGCTCAATTTTTGAGTTTACCTTTTCAAAAAATTCAAGTTGAAGATCAAGTGTTTTAATATCTGCGTCAATAATTATCGAAGGGCGTTTTGCTTCTATCGCTTTTATCAAAGATAAAGTAAGCGTTTCTGAAAGTTTTGTGCAATCTTGGATAGTTTGGAATCCACTATAAAAATGCAAACGGTTAAGCGCAATCCCCATTTCTGATAAACCTGGATCCGTTTTTCCATTGCTTGGCAATTGTCTGTCAGGCAATGTCATGTAATAATCAACAAATTTTGAAACCGCTACCAAGGCGGCTATAAAAGCTTCGTGTTTGGCAATGAATTCTCTTTCCTCCTTGGCTTTTTTACGTTCGGCTCGAAGCGAAATCAAAACGCCTGCAAAAGACGCCCCTGCACCGATAAGAACACCCAAAAATGGGATAATGGATTCGCGCATAATTATTACAAGAGTTTTCTAATTGCTAAATTTCAGCTAATAACCCGGAATGAATCCGGGTTGCGCAATGTTTTGATAAGGATTTGCGCTGGCGCCATTGCTCCAGCACCACGCCGCCAGGCTTTGGGCCGCCATCCTGAGACCTTTGG
>CAZGID010000230.1:1941-3688 GCA_964526065.1 uncultured bacterium | reverse complement strand
CGATCCGAGATGCCGTGAGCTTCCTTTAATTGCCCATTGGCGGCTGCATACTGTTCCCACAGCCGGCTGAAGGGCCCCGGCTGCCCTGCCGCTGCTTCGCTCAAGCTCGCGATACCAAGCGAACCCAGCACATGCGCCGTCTCAAAAGCCGCGGCCCGCATCGCTCCTCCGCCCTCGCCTGCGGGCGCATTGCCCAGCGTACGGATTTCCACCCGGTACGGATTGGCTTTAGTCCGCACATGAACCTCGAACCAGACGGGGCCATACTGAGAATTCCACTCATAAGGAATTTTCATTTCACGCCACCGGGCATCCGGCGCAAACAGAAACTGGATAGGGAATGCAATGTTTTCGCGGAACATCCGGTTTATTTCATTGTTTTCACGGTCGGCCGGGCGTGTATTGGCAACGCCGACAGTCTCCGGCAGCTGCACATTGAAATGGGTCTTGTAAAAGGACAACTGTTCGAGAAAGGTATGCTGACGGGCCAGCCGGTCGGTCAAATAGCGCAGCCCTTGGGTCGAGCGAACCGGGTGCGTCCGGATTTCAAAGTATTCGCGGTCCTCCGTCCGCCATTTTTCTCCAAACATCGCCTCGCCCCAGCCGCGCGGGCGGATATCGGCATCGTAAATATCCGGACGGTAACCTAAAAGGTAGAGACTCTGCAGCTGCTGATAGCGGGAACCGGTTTCCTGAAGCGAAGGATCGTCGCGAAAGAGATTCGACCAGACTTCGATTTCCAGTCCGGCCGGCTGAACAAACGGTACATCCGCATATTCATTGAATTCGGTTTCATACTCCTGGTAAACCGAAACCATAATTTCCGGAGGTGCGCGTCCTTCGGCAAGGCCATCATAGACCATGGGCAAAAGAAGAGTCAGGGATTCATCCGAAAGAGCAAGGCCGGCCGCTTCCACGCGCCGGGCATTGACGGCCTCAATAATCTCATACGTTTGTTCTATCCGCCGCCGTTCCGCGACATCGAGCCGATTCAACAAATCATTCGCCAAGGTATGATTTGAAATCAGGGCAGCGACGCGCGGGAACTGTTCGATCCGTGCCTCCGATCTTTCCGGCACTTCCTCCCGCGCTTCCGGCCTCAGGCTTTCCAGCAATTCGCGGGCGTCCTGATTTTGTGGATCATAGCGGACTGCCCGGTCCAATGCCTGACGCATTCGTTGACTGAGGGCGTTTTCCAGATCGCGGTCGTCACCGGCTTTCGCCTTCGCCAGCCATTCCACGTGCATTTTGGCCAGCTGATAATAATAAAAGGACAATCGCTTTTGATCCTTTTCGATACGCAAAATTTTGATGAAAGCATCGTTTGAATCCCGGAACCCGTCAGTGTCCCCCAGCAATGCCCGAACCCAGCCCGCAAGCGCAAGCTGGTAGTAAGCGGCCCGTTGAAAGCGTTCCGGCAGCGGATCCATTTTGTACTTTTTCAGAAAATCACTTTGCGGATTCAGGAGATCGTTCAACCGGCGCTCCACAGACCGCAAAAGATCAAGCGCTTCATTTGAGCGGCCGTCTTTTTTGGCTTCAAGGGCCTGCTGGTACTCCGTTTCGGCAAGAATAATGTGACTGTGGTGATGTTCCGGATTTTTCCGGACGGCTTCTTTTCCATGCTGCAGCGCCTTTTGTAAATCCTTGCGCTCACCGCGGCCATACACAATGGCTAGGTAGTAGTCATTATTCAGATTATTCGAATCCACCTCGGCAGCTCTCTGGATCCAGTTGAACGCGGCTT
>CAZGID010000230.1:0-1931 GCA_964526065.1 uncultured bacterium | reverse complement strand
TTCAAAATTCTTTTTCTGAAATTCCAGAATACCGCGATTTTGATACAGCACGCTGCGAATACGTTCATACGGCATCCCATCCAGGCGGCGGCCCCGCTGAAATAACTGCCGGACCACGTTCGCACTGCCGCGCACGTTCCGGCGCTTTCCGTCTTCTCCGATCTCATGCAGAACCATATCAGGATGGCTGGCGTCTTCATCATATACGGCCAGATCGGGAAACCGGATCTGATCCCCGGCAAACGGATCGCGGATAATCACGGAATTGGCAATATGGAAAGTATCCATCCCCTGTTCCATTTTATAGACCTGAACAATTCCGGATCGCAGACCGAACATCTTCATCATGCCGTCCATAGAAATGGTACAAGCCACACAGTTCGGCTCGATCTCGCCGCCCATCCAGACGGCATAGGGCTCAAACCGTGAGTCGGATTCCTCTGCTTGTCTTCCAATGGTGCTTTCCAGAAATTCATACACGACGGTAAAAGCCTGTTCTTCCAAGCGGCCGGAGGTATCGAGCAATTCTTCTCGTTTGTCCGCATCTGTTTCTTTTTTCGCTGCTTCTCGTTTCGATTCAATTTCCTGCCGGAAGTTTCTCGCTGTATTGATAATGGATGTCGCATCCAGCCATTTTTCGGCGGTATCCGAAAGTTCAAACCGCAAGAAGGCCGCCGACCGTTTGAAGTATTCCTGCCAGCGTTCATTCAGCCTTTGATTGAATCCTTCAATAAAGGTGGTCCTCGCGGCCCCCTGAAAATCCTCCCGTTTCTGGCCAGTAGATTCAAAAAGATCGAGATAAAATTCTTCCGAAAAAGCCTGCGGTGCAGCTGCCGTTGCGGCGGCACGAAGCGACGGGGCATAGGCGCTGAGCGCAAAAGCGGTCAACAGCGTTCCCAAAAATTCCCGCCGCGGAAGCACAAGTCCCTCGGCGGGCGCTGCCTCTCCCGGTTCACGAAACACCGCCGGCGTTCCATACCCCAGAGACTCCAGCATTAAATCCAGTCCCAGTTCCGTTTCTTCCTTTTGAAGTTCGGCCAAACGCCGCGCTTCGGGACGGGCTTCAAGCTCGCCGGGTTCCGCCGCGTCCGGCCCGCCGGGCATCTCGGCCTCATCTCCCTCAGGCAGTTCCGGAAGTCCTTGTTCGTCTTCGGCTTCCGGCTGAATGAGAAGGCTCACTGAAGTTTTTTTCGGCTTAAATTTTTGCCCTTTGGGAACCCGAACGACGTGCTTTTCTAACAGGGCTTTGAGCACATCACGGCGCAATGCCGCCGTATCACGCCCGATAACAAAACGTAATCCGAGGTCGGCCTGCAAACTTTTCAGCAGTATATTTCCGATCTCTTCCTGATCGCGACTCGGTGCAAAATGAGTAATCCCCTTCTGCTCCAGTAATCCGCGAATTGCCGTAAAAACTCTGGCAGCTGTTTTTTCCCAATCGATTTCCACGCCGGGATATTTCCGCTCGAATTCCTGCCGGAAATCACGAACTACCTGACGTGCCAGCGTATGGCCCTCTGTCGGATCCCCCGCAGGGCCGCGATATTCTTCTTCGCTTTTTCCCCGCCGGACAAAAATATCCCAGGACTCCAGCGAAACTCCCAGAATTTGCGTATAAGAAAGAGCGTTCAGATCCGCCATCATCTCGTGGATGGCATGCCCAAACGTGTTGTATTCCTTTTTCGGCGACGTCCCGAGACCAATCCGTTTCAAGGCATTGTGTCCATATTCATGGCTCAGAACGAGAACCGCCGTTCCCATGGAATACCGGTTCATCAGAGACGGCGTCACCCGGAAATCCGTATTGGCGTTCGCTGAATCCTTGGCTTCACTGGTACGGACATAAATGTCCGCCCGCGCGTCCTGCTGCAAGATCTGGCGAGGGCGGCGATAATCAGGCCCAATGCCTTTTCGTGTCGCCTGCTCATGGA
>CAZGID010000229.1:0-3693 GCA_964526065.1 uncultured bacterium | reverse complement strand
CTGACGGTCACCCTGGTTTCCACATCATAAACCCGGAATCGGTGGCGGGCGATATTAGATCGGATACGTTCCGCCACTTCCCGGGCGGCTTCTCCGTTCGTTTCAGGCAGGACAGCGATAAATTCTTCGCCTCCATACCGGGCCACCACATCGACTTTTCTAAGATTCTGTCTGAGAAGGGCGGCCACTTCCTTGAGCGTTGCATCGCCCACCAGGTGACCGAATTCGTCATTATATCTTTTGAAATGATCAATGTCTAACATTAATACAGCCAACGGAAGGCCGAATTTAATGCTGCGCTGAACCTCTTCATTAAAGCGTTCAATGAAGTGCCGGCGGACATAAACACCGGTCAAACCATCCACGATGGCAAGCGATTTGACGGTCTCATAAAGCAGGATTTTCTTGACCTGAAGCGTCAAATGGGCCACCAAGACCTCGAAACGGACCATGTCTTCGGGAGCGGCACCGCGCACCATCAACAAGGCGGCGGTTTTGCCGTCAAGCACCATGGGAAAAACCCATTTTTCACCCGCGCCCGTCCCGGCCGCACTCTCTTCCCGGTCGCCTTTCACCAGTTGTTTACTCTCCAGCGCTTCAACAAACAACTTTTTTTCTTCCGACTTAAAATCATCCTGAATTTCAACTGTCTCTTCCGCACGCACCAGAAAAGCTTTCAAAATACCAAACTCCGTTTTCTCCCGGTCCAGAATCAATAATTTCAGTTCGTGAAAATTCAGTTCGGGAAGGACTTTTTCGCGAATCAGCTTGGCCATATTTTCAAAACTCAGACATTCGCTGAAATCCCGGGCAATTTCGAAAAGTTCCATGAGGCTCGTCACCTGGTTTTCCAGCCGGTGGAGGCTTTCAAGACGAGTTTCATATTTTTTTCGAAGACTGTCGAGTTCCGTGCGGCACCGGCCCTCCTCTTCTTCTTCACGGACGCTCATGCGCTGCCACTGTTTGCGGTAAAAACTCAAAAGGACGAGCACAGTCCCCGCGATCGCTCCCAGAAACAAGGCCTCTGAGGTCTGATACCGGTAAGCCGCCATGGCTAAAAGTCCGCCGCTGACAATCAACAGCGGCCAAAACAGCCATCGTTTGAAATAGTCCGAAATGAAATACAAAGGAAATACGAGCATCGGAAAGAGGACATAAAACGATAGCGGAAGCCGGCGGCTTTGCGAGTAAACAAAAACGGCAATTACCGTAAAAACAAAAAGGACTATTCCGCGTTTAAGCAGCATACCCGGTTCCGTCCCTCTCGTTTCGCCTGATATAAGGCTTGATCGGCTTTCTGAATCAGCATTTCAATATCCATCGTATCGCCCGGCATACTGGCGACTCCGATGGAAACGGTCATCCCAATTTTTTCGCGGCGGATCAAAAAGGATGCATCTTCCACTTTTTTGCGGATCTCCTCCGCAACTTCAAAAGCTTCGTTCCTTGACCGCTCGGGAAGCAGGACGGCAAACTCTTCGCCTCCATACCGGGCCACCACGGCTCCCATCAGCGATTCTTTCAGGATTTCCGCAAAGCGGACCAGCATTAAGTCGCCTGCCTCATGGCCGAAACGGTCATTGCATTTTTTAAAATGATCCAGATCACACATCAGGAAGGAAAGCGGACGCTGGGTCAAAAGAAAACGCCGGTGCTCCTGTTTGAGCCGCTGAAAGAAATAACGGCGGACATACAGTCCCGTCAATGAGTCGCGAATAGCCAGTTCTTCGGTCTTTTCATAAAGAATGGCATTGGAAAGCGCCGAGGAGGCCAGCGTCCCAATGGCGTCCAGCAAGCGCAGATCGTCATGCGTAAAGGCATTTGGCTTTTCCGAATTGATCCGAAGCGTGCCGATGACGCGTCCTTCATTCAGCAGCGGCACAATAATCAGACTGCGCACGCCGACCTGCTGAACCGCCTGATTGACATCGAAACGAAAATCCTCATGAGAGTCCTGAACCAGAAATCGATTACGGCTCCGGATCACGCCATAGTCAAACAAGTCTCCCTGCTTACGGACAACGTCGGAAGTCACATAGATTTTTTTTGATGCGACGACACTCAGGTTGCGTCCGTCGGGATCCGACAGCGTCATCAGCACAATGTCGCCGCGAGGAATGAATTCCGCACATTTATTGACCACGAGCTGTGACACTTCCGCCACGGAAAGGCTGGTCACCAGACTTTCCGCAAGCTTTCGCAAATGGTAATAGGTGGAATACTTCTCGAAATAAATACTGATTCCTTCACCCTTCGTCCGGTACGAAACCTCCAAATCGTTATGCTCGTTCTGGCATTGTTCCCGGTTCACGGTGTGTATCGAGATCCGGTTGTCATAACCCTCATCCTGACGATAGAGAATCATGCACAAGACAATGTATTCCACCAGAAACCACATAAAAACCGAAGACTTGGTCACCGTCACGCAAAAGAGCACCATCATGGAGGCAAAAGAGGCGAAAACAATTCCGCCGACAAGCTGCGCCCCAAACCATCCGCCGATGACAGGGATAAAGAAGCCGGCAAGCGCTACGGCGGCACGGGAAAAATAGACCTCAGGCGAAACGGTATTTCGCAGAAGAGAGAGCGCGTGAATGATGGAATAGCAGAGAAAACCCGAGAAAAGAAATGAGGCCGCAAGACCAGCCTGTTTTTGAGGAAGGGACATCGGCTTCATTGTTTGTCAAAAACAGGATTTTTTATCATGAGGAGATCCGCCGGCCGGCGTATTCCTCAGACGCGGCCATTATCAGATGATGGCTTCCCGGGTCTGCGAATCAAAAAAATGAGCCTTGCTCATGTCGAATACCAGCTGAAGGTCCTGGTTCACGGTCGCGGTATCCTGGTTCGAAACACGCGCCACAAAGTTATTGTTGCCGGCATTCATATAAAGATAGATTTCCGATCCCATGGGCTCGACCACGTCGACTGTCGCGGTAATCGTAAATTCGGGCCGGGCATCCTGAGCGAAAATTTTATCGTAAATGTCTTCCGGACGGATGCCAAAGAACACTTCCTTGTCCCGGAAAGGCGCAATCTTGGCCGCGTGCTGCGGAAGAATCCGGAGCTTGAGCGCCTTATCGATAAAGTAGTAATCTCCGTTCTGCGCCGCAATTTTCCCGTGAAGAAAGTTCATTGGAGGAGAACCAATGAACCCGGCCACAAACTGGTTCGTCGGGTTCTCGTACAAATCCACCGGTTTGGCGATCTGCTGAACCTTCCCCTTGTCCATCACCATAATACGGTCGCCCAATGTCAAGGCCTCGACCTGATCATGCGTCACATAAATCATGGTGGCTTGAAGGCGGTTATGCAGTTTCTGAAGTTCCATACGCATCTGCACGCGCAATTTGGCGTCGAGGTTACTCAAAGGTTCATCGAACAGGAAAACCTTGGGCTTACGGACAATGGCACGTCCGACTGCCACACGCTGACGCTCTCCCCCCGAAAGCTCTTTCGGGCGGCGCTTGATCATGCTGCCGAGTCCCAGAATGTCTGCGGCTTCATGAACCCGGCGCTCGATTTCCTTGGAAGGATAGCGGCGCAACTTCAGGCCGAATGCAAGATTTTCATAAACCGTCATATGCGGATACAAAGCGTAGTTCTGGAACACCATGGCAATATCACGGTTTTTGGCGGGAACATCATTCACGATCTGATTATCAATCCAGATCTCCCCTTCGGTCGATTCTT
>CAZGID010000228.1:0-3715 GCA_964526065.1 uncultured bacterium | reverse complement strand
CGCTTGGAAAACGGCTCACACATATCGGGAAATCGCGGTCCTAAACGCTCATCATTGGCGCCCCGCAACGGATTGGCGCCCATAAAATTAATCATATCTTCGATCAGTACAAGCGCCCCTTTGGGGAAAGCCAGATTTAATCCTCCGGCCGCATTGGAGACGAGCAGTTGACGCGCCCCGAGGGCTTTCATTACCCGCACGGGAAACGTGACTTCCGTCAACGAATACCCCTCATAATAATGAAACCGGCCTTCCATCGCCGCCACACGTTTGCCGGCAAGTGTTCCCAGAATCAAATTTCCGGCATGCGACTCGACGGTGGAAACAGGAAAGTGAGGAATATCCCGGTAGGAAATTTCCGCTTCCTTCTTGATCCGCTGCGCCAACGCCCCCAGACCTGTGCCGAGAATCACGGCAACCTCAGGTTCCCAGGCGCAAATTTTCTGGACCGCCGCGGCGGACGCCTGCACGTTTTCCCAAAGATCACTGGCGGCGGCTGTAAAACGTTTCATCGGCATAAATTAATCCTTTCTAAAATCCGGCACCCATTTGAACCGCAAGCCCGGCAAGAATCCGAACCAGAACATTGCGGATGAAAAAGAGGGCCATGAAAGCAACAATCGGCGAGATATCCAGCATCCCGAACTGTAGCGGCAGTCTCCGGAATGGTGCCAGAATCGGTTCCGTCACCTGATAGAGAAACTGCACCACCCCGTGATACGGATCGACCGGAAACCATGAAAGAATAATCCGCGCAAACAGAAGCCAGTAGAGAATCTGGCAGACACCATCCACAAGAAGGGCCAAGGCCCGGAAAAATTCACCCAGAATAAACATGATTCACTCCTTTGGTTAAATCCGGCTCAATTCACGGCCGCGGCGAACGGCCCGGTTCACGGCTTTGCGCACCAGCACCGAAAAACCGCCGCGCGTCAAAATTTTCAGAGCCGCCTCGGTCGTGCCGCCTTTGGATGTCACCCGCCGCCGCCATTCTGCCGGGCCGACAGCGCGATTCTGCGCCGCCAGAATGCCGGCTCCGGCCGCGGTCTGAACCGCCAGCAAGGCCGCCTGCCGCTCGGTCAGCCCTGCCTTGCGGGCGGCATCCGTCAACGCTTCCATTAAAAGAAAGAAATAGGCCGGTCCGCTGCCGCTGACCGCCGTCACAAGATCAAAATATTTTTCCGGCAGCTGCATCGTTTCCCCGCAGCCTTGAAACAGCGTCTCGGATAAACGCATGGCCTTGCGGTTTCCTCCCGTCAACACCGTCATGGCGCATCCCACTCCAGCCCCGAGGTTCGGCATGGCCCGAATCACGGCCGGTCGCGGTCCCAAGGCTTTGCGCAGCTTTTGAACCGGCGTTCCGGCAAGAATGGAAACAATCGTATGCGATTTACGCAAGTGCGGTCGCAATGACGCACCCACTTCAGCTAAATCCTGCGGCTTGACCGCTAACAGGAGAATATCCGACTTCAGGGCGAGACTCTCCAGCGTCGCACAAACCGTTGATTTCCAGCGACGGCCGGTTCGCCTCGCTTTTGCGGAAATTTTATCGTAAAGAAAAATATCAGCGCCGCACACAATGCGCTTTTGTAACGCTCCCGCCAGAATAGCGGTCCCCATGTGACCGGTACCAATTAATCCGATTTTCATTTGTCTCCTGCTGCCGGGCGGCTTCCGAATACCAATGACCCAATTCTAAGCACGTTCGCGCCTTCTTCAATAGCAATTTTATAATCGCCGGACATTCCCATAGACAGTATTTTCCACGGCCAGGCCGGAAAGTCACGCTTCAATTGCTCAAGAAGGCCGCGCACCGTTTTAAATGCGCCTCTTACCGCCTCGGTATCTTCCGTTAAAGGTCCAATCGTCATCAGTCCCTGAAATTCCAAAACCGTTTCCTTCCAGCTTCGCAGAAAAGAGGCGACCTCATCGGGTTCAAACCCTCCCTTTGTTGCTTCATGACTGGAGTTCACCTGAATTAGACAAGGGACGCGAGACACATTTTTTTTAATTGCCATCCGAACCAGCTCCTGCGCAATTTCCGGACGGTCCACCGAATGAATGAACGGCACTCGGCCCGAATGCTGGAGCGGGCGGTCAAAAAGATACCGGATTTTGTTCGTTTGCAAGTGACCGACAATATGCCAGCGAATATCCGGAGGCAGTGCTTCCATCTTAGGCAGCCATTCCTGAATCCGGTTTTCTCCAAAATCCCGGACACCGGCATTATAAGCCTCTTGGATTCGTTCCACGGGAACTGTCTTGCTGATCAGAACGGTCAGGATCTCTTCCGGCTGCCGGCGGCACCGCACCGCGGCATCGGCCACGGAATCGTTGAGCTTTGCTATCGACTCACTCATCACCGGCACTTCAATACCCTCCGGATTCGCCCGCCAAAGTAAAGATCATTTCCAGCAAAAGCCGGATCTTTTTCCGGTCCACCAAAAGCACCTGATTTTCCCCGCTTCGCCGCAGCCGGAAAGCATCCCGGGCAACATATTCATTTCCGATTTGAACACTCTGCACCGCTCCCCGGCGCGTCCAGAGCTTCATCACATCCCCATCCCGAAAATATTCGGCTGCGTCTGCCGGCTCATCGTATTCTTTTACATAAAGGTTATGAATCAGACCTTCGAGTTTTTCAGCCATTTGCGGCTCAACCCGCCGCCCCTTAAGAAAAAGTGGTTTTTCCCAAACCCAGGCATCTTCCCGGACAGAAATCTCGTAAATTTCCTGTCCGATCTGAATCGCAAATTTGTCGATTCCCTGTTCCAGCCGGCGAAAAACCCGTTTGTCACGCAAGGTATAGATGGATTGATCAAAAATGCTGGCAAAAGACACCGCCAGGAGGAAATAAGTATTTTCATGCTCCCAGCGGGCAAAATAAGTATCGCCCACCGGCGAACGGTCTCCAATCAGAAGATAACGCCGCGCCGGCTGCCGGGTTGTTTCAATCCCGATTTTCCAGGAGGGTTTCAAGAGCCCGTATTCTTCCCATCCTTTTTCCGGTTCAAACTGCTTTTGCCTTTCCGCCAAACGAAACTTGGTAATAAATGATTCGACGATCTGCATGTTGGCGGTATCCATCACCGGATACTTAATAACCCATTCGCCCTCTTCCAACGCCAGCGTTCGGGTTTCATTCGTGGAAGGTTTCTGAATCTGCAGAAGTGAAATTTTTTCACCGCGTTCCAGCGGAAGAACTTGTGTGCTCTGCACCACTTCCAGCGGCTCGGGCTCTTCAGGTTCGGGGGCCGGTGTCGGCACGCGCAGATGGAGATAAGCGCCAAGGGCCGCAAGAAACAAAACCAGTACCAGCAGGGTCGTCGAAAATCTCATGAAGCGCGTTTGCGGATCAAGCGCTGGATGATACCGACCAGGAAGAACAATAAAGGATAACCCGCCAGACAGGCAATCAACATCACCAAACGTTGATGGCTGGTCAGAAAGAGGGGCTGAAAATTCGGGTGATGCGATTCCAGATAAATGCGCCGCGCATCCCGGGAAAGCCAGCGAATGATCTGCACCACCAGATCACGGTTTCCGGACAAACCGATGTAGGCATTCGTAATAAAATCGCTGTCACCGGCCACGACCAGCCGGGCATTGGGCGTCTCAATGGCGCTGACAAGGGGCACGGGACCGGGATAATCCGCGTCGGAATCAAAAGCAGCTTCGCCTCTTTCGAGAACCACGAGATTCGTCTCCGCCCAAC
>CAZGID010000227.1:0-3780 GCA_964526065.1 uncultured bacterium | reverse complement strand
CTTTGATCTGATTGAGGCCGAATTTGTCCGGGAAGTGGAGCCGGGAGAAATGGTCGTGATCGATGAAAAGGGATTGCGGAGCCATTTCCCTTTTCGAGATGCCGGAATCGTACGGTCGCATTGCATTTTTGAGCATGTTTACTTTGCACGTCCGGATTCGCAGGTTTTTGGCGACAATGTGGGGCTTGTCCGGGAGAAACTTGGCCAGCAGCTGGCGCGCGAACATCCGGTGGATGCGGATATCGTTGTTCCGGTGCCGGACTCAGGAAATTTTGCGGCCATGGGTTATGCCCGCGAGTCGGGGATTCCGCTGGCTCACGGATTTACGCGGAACCACTATATCGGCCGAACCTTCATCAATCCCAGTGAATCCGCCCGCTCCCTTAAGGTAAAAATTAAGTTAAATCCGATTCGCGAGGTCGTGAACGGCAAAAGGGTCATTGTGGTTGATGATTCGATTGTGCGCGGCAATACGGCGCGTTCCCGCGTGAAGTTGCTGCGCAAAGCCGGCGCCAAGGAAGTGCATATGCGGATCAGCTGTCCGCCGCATATTTCTCCGTGTTTTTACGGGATTGATTTCCCGTCCAAGGAAGAATTGCTGGCCTGTAATAATTCTATGCAGGAAATTAAAAAATTCCTGGATGTCGAAAGCATCGGATATTTAAGTGTTGAGGGGATGCTGGCGGCGACCAGTCAGAATCCGAAACATTTTTGCACCGCCTGCTTCACTGGAAATTATCCCACGCCCACCTATGAAGGCAGCGGCAAATTCCGCCTGGAAAGCCCGCATGTCTGAGGCGTTCGGTTTCATGGAGACAACATGGCGGCCTTAACTTATGAAAAGGCCGGAGTTCCGCACCTGAAAGGCGATCCGGCTTACAATCGCCAAATCCGCCAATGGATTGGATCCACCCGCATTCCCGGCGTTCTCGGCAACCCCACCGGCTTTGCTTCTCTTTTTGATTTAGCCAAGACCGGAATCCGCCAGCCGCTTTTGGTGGCGTCGACCGATGGGGTGGGAACCAAACTGGAATTGGCTCGTTTACAAAACCGTCATGACACCATTGGAATTGATTTGGTGGCGATGTGTGTCAATGACCTGGTTACCTGCGGAGCAAAACCGTTGTTTTTTCTGGATTATTTTGCGACCGGCCGGTTTGATGCGCGGGCAACCGCGCAGGTTTTAAAAGGAATCGTTGCGGGATGCCGTGATGCGGGCTGTGCGCTTGTCGGCGGAGAAACCGCCATCATGCCGGGGTTCTATGAAGGCAAGGGCGGATCGGTTCCGCAATATGATTTGGCCGGTTTTTCAGTTGGTGCCGTCGATCGCCGCAAAATGATCGATGGACGTAAAATCCGGTCCGGTGACGTTTTGCTGGGTGTCGCCTCGTCGGGTTTTCATTCTAACGGGTTTTCACTGCTCCGGAAAATTTTTTCAAAACGCCAATTGGCAGGTAAAATTGGAAAGGAACTGCTGACGCCGACCCGGATTTATGTGCGGCCGATTTTAAAAGTCCTGGAAGAAATTCCGGTGGGCGGCATTGTGCATATTACGGGAGGCGGCTTGATTGACAATTTGCCGCGGGTGATGCCGGACGGGCTGAATGCCCGCATCCAGCGGGGAAGCTGGCCGCAGGCGAAGTTATTTCAATTGGTTCAGGATTCTGGTAACATATCGGACTTCGAGATGATGCGGACTTTTAATCTCGGAATTGGCCTGGTTTTTATTTTAAATAAAAAATATATTCATAAAACTCAAAGGATTCTGAATCGCTTGCACCTTCCGTCCTGGGTGATTGGGGACATCGTGAAAGCGAAATCCGTGGAGGTTCTATGAAAGTTCTGATTATTGGTTCCGGCGGTCGCGAGCACGCGCTGGCATGGAAGTTATCTCAAAGCCCCCTCCTTACGAAACTCTATGCGGCTCCCGGAAATGCGGGAATTTCTAAAGTGGCGGATTGCCAGGACATCGCCGCGGACGATATCGACGGTTTGCTCGCCTTCGCCAAAAAAGAAAAGATCGATTTGACCGTGGTCGGACCGGAAGCGCCTCTGGTCGCGGGTATTGTGGACCGGTTTCACCAAGAAGGATTGCGAGTGTTTGGCCCGTCCCGTTCTGCCGCGCGGCTTGAGGGAAGCAAGGCCTTCGCCAAAGATATGATGGCGCGCTTCGGCGTTCCCACGGCGCCGTATGAAGTTTTCAACAATGTCAATGAAGCCAAGCATTATGTGATCGAAACGGAAATGCCGATTGTCATCAAGGCCGATGGTCTGGCCTCGGGCAAAGGCGTTGTGATCTGTGAAAATTCCCAGGATGCCGTGAATGCGGTGACGCGCATGATGTCTGAAGGTGTGTTTGGGGAAGCCGGCAAACACATTGTGATCGAACAAATGCTGGAAGGGGAAGAAATTTCCATTCTTGCATTGTGCGACGGAGAAAAAATTCTTCCGCTGGCCAGTTCTCAGGATCACAAGCGCGCTTATGATCATGACCGGGGTCCTAACACCGGCGGCATGGGAGCTTATTCGCCGTGCCCGCAGATTCCCGATGCCAAAATTCGCGAGGCAGTGGACAAGACTATTCGCCCCATTGTGGAAGGGATGGCCCGTGAAGGAAATCCTTATCGCGGCATCCTGTATGCCGGACTGATGATAACGAAAGACGGACCTTTCGTTCTTGAATACAACTGCCGTTTTGGTGATCCGGAAGCTCAGGCCATTTTGCCGCGGCTTAAATCGGATCTCCTTGCGGTGCTGGCGGAAATTGCCAGCGGCGGACTGCAAACGCAGCAGCTTGAGTGGGATGACCGGGCTTGTCTTTGCGTTGTGATGACTTCCGGCGGTTATCCGGGTTTTTATCACAAGGGATTTACGATTGAGGGTCTGGAAGCCGCGGAACGCAATGAAGGAATTACAGTGTTTCATGCCGGTACAACGCTTCAAGACGGTCATATGGTCACGAATGGTGGTCGTGTACTGGGAGTTTCAGCCTTGGGCGAAAATCTCCGCGCGGCTTTTGACCGCGCCTATAAAGCGGTTTCCCAAATTCACTATCAAGACCAGGCCTACCGGCGGGATATTGGTAAAAGAGCGCTTGAGGTCTATCGTTGAGCGCATTTCGCGCGGGTAGTGATACCGATTTGAGTTTTTCTTCATGAAGACTGCTGAAATTATCAAGATGGACCCGCGTGATCCCGATCTGGGACGGATGCGCGAAATTGCACGCAGTCTGCGGGAAGGAAAAATCGTGGCGTTTCCCACAGAAACGGTTTACGGTATCGGCGGTCCCATGAGTCAGGCGGGGATCGGTGAAAAGCTCTCCCGCATCAAGAGCCGCTCGGATGACAAAGCCCTTTCCTATCACATCGGCGATCGTGAGATGCTCGATTTCTTATCGGTGGAACGGACTCCCATATTTCGCTTTCTGGTACGCCGCTTTTGGCCGGGACCTTTGACGATTCTTATTCATAATGAAGAAGGACAAAAAATCGGAATCCGGTATCCCCAGAACCGGCTGGCCGCCACTCTTTTTAATGCTGCGGGAGAGCCTTTTGTTGCGACGAGTGCCAACCTTAGCGGACAGGCATCCTCCTTTTCAGCGGCCGAGGTTAAAAAGTCGATTGGAGACAAAATAGATTTCATTATTGATGGCGGGGAAACCGAGTATCGGGAAGATTCCACCATTGTAGATTTGACAGTCGATCCTCCGGTTATGACCCGGAAAGGGGCCGAAGCCAAGGCGGTTGAAAAACCTTCTCCGGTCCGGGGCAACATCGCCGC
>CAZGID010000226.1:0-3818 GCA_964526065.1 uncultured bacterium | reverse complement strand
GTTCATGCGCCGTCTGATGCACTTCGAGCCACTTTTCGGCGCCGATCTTGTCTTTGCAAATCCGCCGCCGTGTGGCCGGCGCAAAAATTTCGGCCCCGCCGCCCGGCAATCCATCCAACCCGGACTCTTTCAACAAGCTGAGAACTTCCCGGTAACTGGACCCGCTGCGAACGGCAAGATCATCAATTTCAGGCGCGGTCAACGCCTTGATATAAATGGAGGGATGCACTTCCCGGATCGCCTGAAAGATCCGCTGATAATAGTCGAGCCCCAGATCCGGATTGTGGCCGCCGACAATATGAACTTCATTGATATTCCATTGCGCGATCCCGTCCCGGACCTTCTGCTGAATTTCCTCGGGAGAAAAGGTATAACCGCCTTCTTCTCCGGGACGCCGGGCAAAAGCACAAAAGAGACAGCGGAGCGTACAGACATTGGTGTGATTCAGATGAAGATTAATGGAGTAAAAGACACGATTGCCGTTGATCCGGCGGCGGACAACTTGAGCCAGCTGGCCTAAAGCCGGCAGATGATTCGTCCGGTAAAGGCGCACTCCGTCTTCGAAACTGAGCCGCTCTCCGGCCTGAACTTTTTCGTAGATGTCAGCGAAGGGGCCTTTGGCGGGTGAAAAATCCATACTCAACTCGCTGAAGATTGCTGATTCTCGTCCGGTTTCTTTTTGCGGTCCGCAATTTCCTTGAACAACTCATCCACCAGCGCGCCTTCAGGCACCACCCGGTGCTGTTTGCCATCCAGGTAAATCATGCCTTTTTCCTTACCGCCGGTAATACCGAAATCCGACTCGTGCGCTTCACCGGGCCCGTTGACAACGCAGCCGAGAACCGAAATCGTCATCGGATCATTAAGTTTCATGGCGCGGTCTTCGACTTCCTGCGCCAGCTTGAACACATCCACTTCGGCCCGGCCGCAGCTCGGACACGAAATCACCCGGACGCCGCGGCGCAAATTCAGCGCTTCCAGAATCATCTTGGCGACTTTGATTTCCTCGACCGATTCAGCCGTCAGTGAAACCCGAAGCGTATCGCCGATTCCATCATGAAGCAGCGAGCCGATGCCAATGGCATTGTAAATGCTGCCGCGCTGCAGAGTGCCGGCTTCCGTCACCCCCAAGTGAAGCGGGTATTGAAATGTTTCGCTGGCCAGGCGGTAGGCCTGAATCATGGTCGGAACGTCCGATGCTTTCAGTGAAATGATAATGTCATTGAAATCCAGCTCTTCGAGAATCTGCACATGCCGTTTCGCGCTTTCCACGAGCGCATAGGGCGACGGGCCGTATTTTTCCATGAGGTCTTTTTCGAGCGATCCCCCGTTCACACCGATGCGGATGGGGGTCTTGCACTTTTTAGCCTTCTCAACAATTTCCACCACGCGGTCGCGTTTGCCGATATTGCCCGGATTCAAACGCAGTTTATCCACACCTTCATCCAGAGCAATCAAGGCAAAGCGGAAATGGAAATGAATGTCGGCAATCAGCGGAATCTTGATCCGCGACTTAATGCGGCCGAGCGCCTTGGCGTCTTCTTCCGTCGGCACGGCGACGCGAACCAGCTCACAGCCGGCCGCTTCAAGTTCCTGAATCTGGGCCACGGTAGCTTCGACATCGCGCGTGTGCGTGGTCGTCATCGACTGAATCCGGACCGGGGCATCGCCGCCGAGCGTCAGATTGCCGATCTTAACCTGCCGTGTCTTTTTGCGGTTGATCATGCAAGCTCCAGCATGCGCTGAATGGAAAGACGCGCCCGGTCCGCGACTGCCTTCGGAACGCGAACTTCCGGCTGTAGCGTTTCGAGCGATTCCACGATTTTTTCCAGGGTGTTCATTTTCATGTACGAGCAGACCGCCTGCGGACTGGCGGGGATAAAAGTTTTATCCGGGTTGTCTTCTTGCATGCGGTAAAGGATTCCCGTTTCTGTTGCAATGATGAATTTCTTGGCCGATGATTCCTTCACGTATTTCACCATGCCTTCCGTCGACAAAATACGGTCCGCCAGGTGCATGGATTTGGTCAAACAGCCACATTCGGGATGCATTAAAAATTCGGCGTCCGGATGTTCCTGCCGGATCTTATCGATCTGGCTGGACTGGATCATCACGTGAGTCGGACAATAACCGCGCCAGAGGTGGATGTTCGTACGGCCTGTCGCATTTTTAACAAACGTTCCCAGAAAGAAATCCGGAATAAAAAGGATTTCCCGGTTCTCCGGAATGGCGCGCACAACTTTTTCGGCATTGGAAGAGGTGCAGCAATAATCGCTTTCCGCTTTTACTTCCGCCGACGTGTTCACATAGCAGACCACAATGCCTTCCGGATGCTCCGCTTTCCAGCGGCGCACGTCCTCGGGCCGTACCATATCCGCCAGCGAACAGCCGGCCTGGATATCGGGAACCACCACCTTCTTCTCCGGCGACAAAATACTCGCCGTCTCAGCCATAAAGTGAACCCCGCAGAAAAGAATGACGTCGGCATCGGTCGATGCGGCCTGCTGGGAAAGCCGCAAAGAATCTCCGACAAAGTCGGCGATCTTCTGAATCTCTGCGTTCTGGTAATTGTGCGCCAGAATCACCGCCCGCCGTTCTTTCTTGAGTGCCTGTATTTCTTCTTCAATGGAACCAAATAAACGCTTTGTCATCACAAATAAACAAGTTTTCCTCCTGAGTCCATCATTCGGCGTTTACGCCTTTAAAATTTTTTCCTGCCGCTCCTGCTTTTTTTCTTCGCGCTGCGCCTGATTTTCTTTGCCAAGTTCGGTCAATTGCTGCGACAGGTGCATGGAGCAAAAGCTGGGGCCGCACATGGAACAAAACTCTGCATCCTTGAAATAATCATCCGACAAGGTTTCATCATGCAGGGCTTTCGCATGTTCGGGATCGAGCGAGAGTTCGAACTGCTTGTTCCAGTCGAACGTAAAGCGGGCGCGGGAAAGCGCATCGTCCCGGTCCCGGGCGCCCGGACGGCGGCGCGCCACATCGGCGGCATGCGCCGCGATCTTGTAGGCAATCACGCCTTGCTTCACGTCATCGAGATCCGGCAGCCCCAGATGCTCGCGCGGGGTCACATAGCAAAGCATGGCGGCTCCGGACTGGCCCGCAATGGCCGCTCCGATTGACGAGGTCATATGATCATAACCCGGGGCGATATCGGTCACGAGCGGTCCGAGCACATAAAACGGAGCTTCATGACAAACCTTGATTTGTTTTTCCACGTTCATCGGGATCTGATCCATCGGAACGTGTCCCGGTCCTTCAATCATGACCTGCACATCTTTTTCCCAAGCCTTCAAAGTCAATTCTCCCAAAGTTTCGAGTTCGGCAAACTGAGCCCGGTCACTGGCATCCGCCAGACAACCCGGCCGCATGCCATCCCCGAGACTCAGCGTCACATCGTACTTTTTGCAGATCTCAAGGAGCCGGTCGAATTCGGTGTAAAGAAAATTCTGCTTTTTATGCTTGAGGCACCACTGCGCGAGAATCGCGCCGCCGCGGCTGACAATCCCCGTCAAGCGATGCGCCACCAGCGGAAGATGCTCCAGCAGGACGCCGGCATGGATCGTCATATAGTCAACCCCCTGCCGGGCCTGATGTTCAATGACTTCAAACATAATATCCGCCGTTAAATCTTCGGCTTTGCCGTTGACCCGTTCCAGCGCCTGATAAATCGGCACCGTGCCGAGCGGTACAGTGCTGGCTTCAATCAACGCTTCTCGGGTTTCATCCAGCTGACGGCCTGTCGAAAGATCCATCACGGTATCGGCACCGGATTTGACGGCCATGTGAAGTTTATCGAGTTCTTTGGAAAT
>CAZGID010000225.1:0-3838 GCA_964526065.1 uncultured bacterium | reverse complement strand
CCGGGTTTCATCCTGCTGCCGGCCTGTCGAAAGATTCATCACGGTATCGGCACCGAATTTGACGGCCATGTGAAGTTTATCGAGTTCTTTGGAAATATCGGAGCTGAGCGCTGAATTGCCGATATTGGCATTGATCTTACAAAGTGAATTAATGCCGATGCACATCGGTTCAAGATTGCGGTGATTGATATTGGCGGGAATGATCATGCGGCCGCGCGCGACTTCATCACGGACAAATTCGGGACTGAGATTTTCCCGGCGGGCCACGAATTCCATTTCTTCCGTGATTTTCCCCTGGCGGGCATAGTGCATCTGGCTCCGGTTTTCATCCGATTTTCTCTTCTCAATCCAAGTATCACGCAGTTTCATGATTCATCCTCCAGCAGGCTGTCCGGCAATTTAGAAAAACTGATCCTTATGAGGGCCGTAAAAGGGAAAAACAAGGGATCTCCTCAGGAAAACAGTATAAGAGTGTTATGATACATCAGCCCCAAGGCTTTGTCCAGCAAGGGGAATTCCCGTAATTGCTGTCAAGGAAAAGAGATAGGAAAAGAGGATTTCCGTCCGCCTCTTACCGGCGCCAGGCAGCCGGAAAAAACAGCACCAGAACGGTAAAAATCTCGAGTCGTCCGATAATCATCAGTGCGGACAGGACCAGCTTCACCAGATCGGGAAACCCGGCATAATTTTTGACCGCCCCCACCCCGCCGAATCCCGGCCCCACATTGCTGAGCGTCGCCACTACCGCCGACGTCGCTGTCACAAAGTCGATATTAAAAGCCAGAAGTGCCAGGGTCCCGAACGAAAAAATCACCAGGTAGATCAGAAAAAAACTGCTCACACCATCCAGCACATGCTCCGGAACGGCCTTGCGGTCGACTTTGATGGAAATCACGGCCTTGGGATGAATATGCTGCATAATCGATTGCCGGGCCTTTTTGAACAGAAGCATGAGCCGGATCTGTTTCATTCCCCCCGCCGTGGAACCGGCGCAGCCGCCAACGAACATCAAAAGAAAAAGCAATCCTTTCGACAAATGCGGCCACTTGTCGAAGTCGTCCGTGACAAAACCCGTGGTCGTCATGACGGAAATGACCTGAAAAATACCCAGGCGGAAAGCATCGACCGCAGTGGGAGTGGATTGCAGCACAAGATCGACCGCAATCAGCAGCGTTGCCACAACGGTCATGGTCGTATAAAAGCGCCATTCATTATCCTGAATCATCTTGCGAAAATTTCCGTGGAGATTGGTGTAATGCAGAACAAAGTTGGCCCCGGCAAAAAACATAAAAAAGGTAATCGCATACTGAATGGCGGGGCCATAGGCGGCAATACTTAAAGACCGCGGAGAAAAACCACCCGTACTCATCGTGCCGAACATGTTGCAGATACTTTCAAACAGGGGCATGCCAAGCAGACAAAGAACGGCCACCTGGAGCACGGAAAAAAGCACATAGATTTTCCAGAGGCTGATCGCCGTCTGCTTGATTCGCGGCTTGAGCTGTTCAAAAGTCGGCCCCGGCATTTCATTCTTCATCAACTGCATGCCGCCGACAGAAAGCTGGGGCAGTACGGCAATGGCAAAAACCACAATCCCCATTCCGCCAATCCATTGCGTAAAGTTCCGCCAGAACAGAAGCCCTTTGGGCACCGCTTCAATATCCACAAGAATACTGGCCCCCGTCGTCGTAAAACCGGAGATCGACTCAAAAATGCCATCCACCACGGAAGGGAAATAAGGAGAAAGACAAAACGGAATGGCGCCGAACAAAGAAATCAAAAGCCATGAAAGCGTTACGAGCAGGAAACCTTCCCGCACCCCCACACCTTCATCGCGTGCTTTGCGGCAGGTCCAGGCAAGCAACAGCCCGGTTAAAATACTGGCGGCAGCGGTCAGCAGGAAATTCAAATAATTCTGGGATTCCCCGTAGTAATAGGAAACGGCCGCCGGAATCGCAAGGATTCCCCCGATAATAAACAACAGGCGGCCGAGCAAATAAAATACGGCCCGGTATCTCATAGGCTGGGATCAGGCAAAAATCTTTTTAGCTTCTTTGAGAGCAGAGCGCATCGTAAAAACCACAATCCGGTCACCCACCTGGATGCGGTCACTTCCCCGCGGAATAATCAGTTCATCCCCGCGCACAATGGCTCCGATCAGGGTTCTTTTCGGTAGTTTCACGTTGGCCAGCGGCACATCCACATAGCGGGTTTTTTCCCGCACCACAAATTCCATCATCTGTCCCTGCCCGCCCTCCAAAATATTGATGGCCGAAATATCTTCATGGTGAATGGAACGCATGATTTCGTCCACCATGGCGTAGCGCGGGCTCAACACCGTGTCGATGCCGATTTTTTCGATAATGGATTTGTACTGAGGCTTCTGCGCGAGCGCCACGACACGCGTTACCTTACGCTCTTTGGCCAAAAGCGAAATCAGAATATTGGATTCGTCATCGCCGGTCAAAGCCAGCACCATGTCCGTCTGCTCAATCCCCGCCTGCGCCAGCACTTCATCGCTCGTTCCATCGCCGTGCAAAACAAGGATGTCATCCAGCCGGGCGGCCGCCTTCTCAGCGCATTCCGCATTATCCTCCACGATGCGCACTTCGATTCCCTTTTTTTGCAGGGAACGCGCCACGCTTTCTGCAATTTCCGTAGAGCCGATAATAATCACCCGGTGCACTTCAAAGGGTTTTAATCCGAGCAAATCTTCAATCTCGCGGTTCTTTTGGGGATCGCCCATAATCAGAAGATGATCGCCCGGCTCCAGAACAGATTCACCCGAAAGCACCATGAACTGGCCGCGGCGCGTCACCGCAATGAAAAGCCAGGAATCCGGAATCTGGATCTCCTTGAGCTTCTTATGAATGATGGGGCAAGCGGAGCTGACATGCAGCTTCATCATTTCGGCTTTGCCGCCGCCGAAAAATTCAATCTCGTCGGCCGCCGGATTACCCACGAGCCGGATCAAGTCTTTGGAAACCGCCATCTCGGCATTAACCACGGAAATCTTGGGATCATCGGTCAGCAGCGGATGAATCAGATGCGCGGAATCCCCGATACGAACGATACAGCGCTTCGCGCCAAACCGGCGCGCAATCAGGGAGCTGAGAATATTCGTCGGGTCATTATCGGTAAGCGCCAGAAAAAGATCGGTATCTTCGTCGACGACGGGCTCTAAAATCAAGGGGTTCGCCCCGTTTCCAAGAATAATCTGGGCGTCGAGATGCTCTTGTGCATTGCGATAGACCTTGTCATTTTGCTCGATCAATACCAGGTCATGCCCCTCCCGGAGCAAAATCTGCGAAAGGAAATAACCGGTTTCGCCGACCCCCGAAATCACAATCTTCATGTTTCTTCCCGCCGTTCCCGTATATGGTGACGGACATCAATGCCGCGCCGCAGATAAATCACGTCCTCGGCGATATTCGTCGCCAGATCGGCCACGCGCTCCAGATTATGGGCAACCATAATCAGACTGACGCCGACCCGGATTTTATCGGGATCTTTCCGCATCAGTTCCTGCACTTCCGCATAAATTTTGTGGTTGAGTTCATCGATGACATCATCGCGCTCAAGAATGGCCTTGGCCTTGGCCGCATCGCTTTCCATAAAAGCGTTCAGGGCATCATGCACCATCGCGGCGGCAATGTGAGCCATTTCCGGAAGGTCTTCATAGGGCTTAATGGGAGGCTCCTGATTAATGACGAGCCCCTTTTCAGCAATATTGACCGCCTGGTCGCCCATGCGCTCCAAATCACTGGTCATTTTCAAGACAACAATCACAAAACGTAAATCCACCGCGGCCGGCTGAAAAAGCGCGATTAATTCATGC
>CAZGID010000224.1:0-3842 GCA_964526065.1 uncultured bacterium | reverse complement strand
CAGCTCGAATCGGAGTGTTTTGCGGATCCAGACTTTTCCGTTTAAGAGATAACTTTCCTGGGACTCGCCCTGGCCCGTAACTTCAAGGTTGGTTAATTTTAGAGCGGGTAATGCAAACCGATAGCTGGCTTCGTCAGATGGCCAGCGGCTGGAAATGGTCAGTGTGGGGTTTTCACCCGATGGTACGGAAGAAGGTTCCAGTGTGCTCTCCCAAAGCGGCTGGGCCGCTGCCGGGATTACCGGAAGAAGCAAAGTGATGAAGGCAGAAAAAATGAAAAGTCTTCTATAAAATAAATGAGTCACAAGCACTTATTTTATAATGACTTAGGGGAAGATTCAACGGTAGTTCAAAAAATAAAAAGGCCTGCCCTGAGGCAGGCCTTTTTATTAACTTGATGGACGGAGATCAGGATTTCTCTTTCTTCTCTTTCCCTTCCTCGTCCACGACTTCATAATCCGCATCCACCACCGACTCATCCCCGGCCGGTTTGGATCCCGGGGCTTCGGCGCCTTGACTTCCCTGCGCCTTTTGGGAAGCGGCTTCATAAACTTTCTGTGCCAGAGCGTGTGATGCGGTCATCAGTTTTTGATGCATGGCATCAAGTTTTTCTTTGGAATCCGCATCCAAAGTTTCCTTGGCCTCTTTTAAGGCGTTTTCAATATTGCCTTTTTCTTCGGCCGAGACCTTATCGCCATGCTCTTTCAAGCTCTTTTCGGTGGCATAGATCAGGTTATCAAGCTGATTCCGTGCCGTAATCAATTCGTGCTTCTTTTTATCTTCAGAAGCATGGGATTCGGCCTCTTTCACCAGCTTTTCAACTTCCTCTTTGGACAGCCCGGATGAAGCTTCAATGCGAATCTTCTGCTCTTTTCCGGTGCCCAGATCCTTGGCGGATACATGCACAATGCCGTTTGCGTCGATATCAAAGGTTACCTCGACCTGGGGGACTCCTCGGGGAGCCGGCGGAATGCCTTCCAGATTAAAAACGCCGAGGGAACGATTACCTTCCGCCATTTCCCGTTCTCCCTGAAGTACTTTCACCGTCACCGCCGTCTGATTATCGGCAGCCGTTGAAAATATTTCCGATTTGCGGGTAGGAATGGTGGTATTGCGCTCAATGAGTTTGGTCATGACACCACCAAGCGTTTCAATGCCAAGCGAAAGCGGTGTAACGTCCAAGAGCAGCACATCTTTGACATCGCCTTTGAGGACACCGCCCTGGATGGCAGCGCCGATGGCAACTACTTCATCCGGATTGACACCCTGGTGAGGCTCTTTACCGAATAGCTGCTTCACTTTTTCAATGACGGCCGGCATGCGGGTCTGCCCCCCGACCAAAATGACCTCCTGAATATCGCTGGGTTTAACCCCGGCATCCTCCATGGCGCGGGTGCAGGGAGCGGCGGTTCTTTCTACGAGTTCCGCCACCAATTGCTCCAGCTTAGAGCGTGTCAGAGACATCAGGAGATGTTTCGGACCGGAAGCATCCGCCGTCACGAAAGGAAGATTAATTTCCGTTGTTTGGGAAGTAGACAGCTCGCATTTGGCTTTTTCGGCCGCTTCTTTCAACCGCTGCAAGGCCATGCGGTCTTTGCTCAGGTCAATTCCTTCCGTTTTTTTGAATTCGTTGACGAGCCATTCAATAATTTTCTGGTCGAAGTCGTCGCCCCCCAAATGCGTGTCCCCATTCGTCGCTTTGACTTCAAATACGCCATCCCCGATTTCAAGTATCGAAATATCAAAGGTTCCGCCGCCAAGATCGTAAACGGCAATGGTCTCGTTCTTCTTTTTATCGAGTCCGTAGGCCAGAGAAGCCGCTGTGGGTTCATTAATGATGCGCAAAACTTCCAGGCCCGCGATGGCTCCGGCGTCCTTAGTTGCCTGTCTTTGAGAATCATTGAAATAGGCGGGTACGGTAATGACCGCCTGTTTGATCGGTTCGCCAAGATAGGCCTCTGCATCCGCTTTGAGCTTTTGCAGAACCATGGCCGAAATTTCCGGTGGGGTAAAATCGCGGTTTTCTGTCGTGATTCCAAAAACCGCTTCCCCGTGTTTGCCGGCTTTTACTTTATAGGGTACCAGAGCGATTTCGTGATCGGCCTCCACCTGGCGTCTTCCGATAAATCGCTTTGCACTAAAAACCGTATTTTCAGGATTGGTCACAGCCTGTCGTTTTGCGGACTGCCCGACCAGTCGCTCTCCATTCTTCGTAAATGCGACGATCGAGGGGGTCGTGCGGTTTCCCTCTTTATTGGGAATAACTTTTGCTTCTCCCCCTTCCATTACCGCCATACATGAATTTGTCGTTCCTAAGTCGATTCCTAATACTTTTGCCATGATGATCTCCTTAAGTTGAAATGATGATACCCTCTTACCCTAGAGCAATGTTTATGCCATCGGACAAATAAAATAAGACGGATATAACGCTTTTATTTATAAAGGCTTAGGAGAAAAGCTTTAAGCCTGAAAATTCTTGGGTAGGTCCGGTCTGTGCCATTCTGACACGCAAGAGTGTGTCAGTCAGGCTAGGACAGCTGGTATTCTTCAAGCTTGCGGTAGAGGGTTCGCCGCGAAATCCCGAGCTTTTTGGCTGCCAGAGACTTATTTCCGCCCGCTTCTGCCAGGGTCTTGAGAATCATGCTTTTTTCCATTTCGCTGAGTTTTCCCGATTGGGCATTGCTTTCATCACCGGTCTGTCCCGCCTCCGGGGCGGCAGCCAGGGAAGGCAAGGGCTGCCCCGACTGGCGGCGGATGTCTTCGGGGATCGATTCGAGATCAAGATGGTTCCCGGAACTGAGCACCACCATGCGCTCGACAATATTTTTCAATTCCCGGACATTGCCGGGCCAGGCATAACGGCGCAGGCAATCCATCACGCCCGGCTCAATTTTCACGATTCCCTTTCCCCCGGCCGCTGAAAATTGCTTCACAAAATTTTCCACCAATACCGGAATATCTTCAGGGCGCTCCCTTAGAGGCGGCATATGAATATAAATAACGTTGATACGGAAAAAAAGGTCTTCTCGAAATCTTCCGGCTTTCACCTCTTCCTGAAGCTTTTTATTGGTGGCGCAGATAAGCCGGACATCGGTCTTGATGGTTTTTGTGCCGCCGACCCGTTCAAAAGCCCCATCCTCGAGAACCCGAAGCAGTTTCACCTGAGTCTCTTCATTGATTTCGCCGATTTCGTCCAGAAACAATGTGCCTTGATGAGCACGCTCAAATCGGCCTGTTTTGCGCTCCACGGCTCCCGTGAAAGCCCCTTTCTCATGCCCGAAAAGTTCACTGGTCAGCAAGGATTCTGTCAAGGCTGCGCAATGTACGGCAATAAAAGGTTTGTTTCGGCGCGGACTCATTTGATGGATCCGGTGCGCCAGCAGTTCTTTGCCGGTGCCGCTTTCCCCCTCAATCAATACCGTAGCGCCCGACTGTGCAACTTTATCCGCCATTTTGAGAATGTCCTGCATCTTTTTAGATTCTGAAACAATAATGCCCTTTTCAAACTTTTCATGAAACAGTGCATCCCGAAGCTCGCGGTTTTCTTCCTCCAACTGTTTACTCGTTAATGCCTTCCGAATCTGGAATTCAAGCTCTTCCATATTGACCGGCTTGGGAAGATAGTAAAATGCGCCCTTTTTCATAGCCTTGACGGCATCCTCAACGGAACCATAGGCGGTCAATAGAATCACCTTGGTTTGCGGCATGTCGTTCCGGATCTGATCCAGTAAATCAATTCCGCTTTTTCCGGGCATGCGAATATCTGAAATGACAATATCCGGTTTTAATTCCGGCAAAATCTTGAGCGCTTCATCTGCGCTATAGGAGGCAACAGCGTCATAAT
>CAZGID010000223.1:0-3883 GCA_964526065.1 uncultured bacterium | reverse complement strand
GTTTTTTCTGCCATTCTGATTTCTTCCTATCCTCATTTGACACCACAACTTACAGCGGGTACTCTTTATGTAGTTTAATCTTTGTTAAAGATTTAAGTAGAACAGTCACCCTAAGGGAAACTGGGTAGCGGCATGAGTGTGAGAAAAATAGCCTGCCTAAGCTTGGCGTTTGTTTATCTTTGGACCGAGACGGCCATGGGTCTGAATCCTATGGATATCGAGGTTCGTCCCGTTCGGGAAACGCCTGGTTTCTTGCAGATTTATATCCCGGAAGAATTGGCCAGTGTGGAAGAGGTGTATGAAGCGCCGGCGAAGCTCGACCCCCGGCTCATTCTTCACATCCAGACCGCTCACGGCAATTATCACGCGCAGAAGCAGATTCAAAAGCTTCTGGAATATCTGCATGAGACCTATGGATTTTCCCTGTTTTTCATCGAAGGAGCCGCAGAACGCTTGAATCCGGACTATCTCAAGTTATTTCCCGAAGATGAAAAGAATGAGGAGGTTATTGATTATTTTGCCCGCCGGGGACAGGCGACGGGCGCGGATCTATTTCTCATGTCCTCTCGGGGAGAAATCCAGGCTGTCGGGATTGAAGATCCCGAGTTGTATCGCGGCAACTATGAAGCTTTCAAGACCGTTCATCTTGGATTGCCTGAAGCCGAATATTTTTTGACCGAATTTTCATCGAAGCTCGATATCCTCTCATCTCGGTATTTTAATTCTGAAACGCGCCGCATGTTGTCGGAGTGGAGCAAATTTCAGGAAGGAAGCCGGGAGTTTCTGCCCTATATACGCAATCTGGCGGCCGATGCCAAAAAGATCATTGGGGTGGATCTTGAAAGTCTCTTTTCTCAGCTTGAGTGGCCTCAAATTACCCGCTTGATGGCGATCCAGGCGATGGAGTCTGAACTGGATCGGGATAAAGGCCTTGAGGAAAAGAAACAGCTTGTTCAATTTCTTAAAGAGAAGGGAGTTTCGGAGGCGCTCATCCGCGGCCTTGAGACGCTGGAAGAAAAAAGAATTTATATCAACCGAATGAACGCAGGTAAATCCACGGACGATTCCATGGTGCCGCGTCATTTGCTCGAACGGTTGCTGGAAGAAGCGGGGCCCAAAGGGTTTTCTTTTCAAGATTATCCGGCATTCAGTTTGTATTCGGGTTATTTGATTCTGCAGAGCGAACTGGATTCGCGGCCCTTGTTTGAAGAAATTGAGCGGTTGTTTCAGAAAATCCTCGACGAATTGACAGTCTCTGAGCAAGAGCAGGATCTTTTGGAATTGTTCCGTGACGCCGAGCTGCTGAAGAGTCTGTTTCATCTGGAAGTCACGCGCAAACAGTGGGCGCGGGCCTTTTACCGTATTGACTGGATTCGGCCGGATGCCATGGTAAAGCGCATTCGTACGGTGCAGGAACGGGGGAGCATGGCCGGAGGGCATCAATTTCAGAATCCGGTGGATATTTCTCTGCGTTCTGATGTGGGACAGGTGACGCGGGTTTTTGATGCGGCGTTCCAATTTTATGAATATGCACGTAAACGTGAAGCGCAGTTTCATCTCCGAATCAAGCAAGAGATGAACCGTCAAAATCGCGAAAAAGCCGTTTTGATCACGGGAGGCTTTCATACGGATGGGCTGATGGAACTATTCCGTCAGGAAGAGATCAGCTATGGGGTTTTGACCCCGCGTATGGCCACGGCGGAGGGGAGAGAGCAGTATATTCATTCCATGATGCAGAGCCACCCGTCCATGTTTGATTTGGCCAATCTTGAAGTCTTTGATCTGCTTCAGTCGAGTGATATGCAGGGGCAGCTGGGTGCGGTGCAGGAAGAGGTTTTGAAGGACCGGGTAGAAGCATTCTTTGCTCTCGCAGAGTTCCGCAATCTGGAGCAGGCGGAGTTTCAAATTAATCACTTTAATGAAAATGTCGGAAATCGCGGGCTTATTGAGTTGAATTTTACGGCTGACCGAAGCGGCATTGCGATCTCATTTAAGGGGCAGCCCGTTGTGACGGAAAACGGAGAACGGATCATTGTGCCGATTATCCAGGATCCTAAAGATCCGGGTAGCGGCGTGTTGAAACCAGCGAGTCACTTTAAACGTGGCGATCTTGTTCCTGGGGTGGCAAGCGGTCTTCAGGCTCCCGTACGCGGTCCCTTGTTGACAGATACGCTGCCTGGCGAAGATTCCGACAGCACTTATTGGGCCGAGGGCGGCGAAATTCCCGTGATACAGGCGAATGAGGGCAAAATGCTGGCCGCTATTCAGGACCTCTTAGGCATCATTGACCGCGCGGATGAGGAATCAATTGTGGAAGCGGACTCTGATCCGGAAGTCGATTTGCAGGGAATCGAGAATGTAACGCGGCTGCCGCTCGGTTTGTCTGTTTTAGATCAGTTGGCATTGAGCGCGATTCAGGAGGCGGATGCGGGGTGGAATTCTTTGATTGTGACGCTTCTGGTTAATGGCATTTTCGGTCCGGGGGCGGCAAATAGCGCTTCTCTTTCTGCCATTGCGGATACATTTAAGAATGTTAATGCGCCTGTGAAAAGCGAAGCGGTTGCCACAAATCCCGCGATTGATTTCGATTTCCAGGCAGGCGTTGCCAATCTGGTGCTGGAGCGGAATCGCGTCTTGACGGCGGAGCAGATCGTGCTGCTTGGAGATTTGCTGCAGCCCGATGCGAACAAATTCGTTCATTTAAATCTGCTAATCCCGGCTGATGATATGGAAATGGTGCAGGCCGGCCTGGATCAGGCGCGCGCGGAGGCACTGCGGATTTGGGAAGAACGCTGGGAAGGGCTATTGGATGAAGCGTCGCAGGAGGAAAGGCGGGCGGATCTGGAATCGCGTTTGAATTTTATCGTAACGCAGGATCTTAATCTGGGCCGGAACTTAATTAAAGCGGCTAATGATGGCGGCAATGCAGTCTACGCTCAAGCCCGGAAACGGGGAGCGCCCGTCTCTCGCTCTGTCATCGCGGATGAAATGACCGCGGTTCTCTATGCCACGGCTCTTCAAGGTTTCGTGCCGGAATACCGTATTCGCGGCCACAAAGGTGAATTCGAAATGGCCTTATCAGAAAATGAGGAGCTTCTGGCTATGGCAACCGCTGTGGTGTTGCTGGCTGTTTTTCGCGGCGATCCGGAGACGATCAACGAGCGGACTTTGGCCGCCTTGCAACAGTTGGATGAATTGAGCAAGCAGTGGGGAATTGATCCGGAGCAGTGGTCTCAATTTTCGGGGGCCGTCAAGCGGGCTCTTATCAGCCTTCAGGGCCGTCTGCGAGCCGCGGCCTCGGCCTGATCACGGCTTATCCGACTTTCCTTCTTCAATTTGCCTCAAATGGGCTTCCATTTTTTTTAGCGGGATCATGTCGCCTTTTTCGTTAGCGGTTTTAATGCCTCGCTTAAAGACCGCCGCGGCCTTTTGATGATCCCCGAGTTCCCGCAGGGCCAAACCAAATCCCAGGTAGGAGGAAGAGTGGCCCGGATCAACTTCGATTGCCTTTTCAAACGTGTCGCTCGCATCCCGAAATTGACGGCATTCCATGTAGACATTCGCGAGACTGAAATAGCCAAGCACATCCTTTGGATCCAGCTCAATGACCTGTTTATAACGTTCAATGCGCTCTTTAAAATCCGTTCTGGGAGCTTCCTGCTTTTTTGATTTCAGCTGTTCGCGCCATGTCAGCCGCCGTGCCTCGGCTTGCTCCCGTTCTGCTTCCAGAATCATATCTTTGGCGACATAGCAGCGTGACAGGTTGGTATGTGCCATCAGAGCGTGGGGATTGATCTTGCACCAGGCCTTCAGGATGCTGATGGCATCATCATAACGTTTTTGATTGTATAAAAGGACAGAGAGCGCTTCGTAAGCATCTTCG
>CAZGID010000222.1:0-3948 GCA_964526065.1 uncultured bacterium | reverse complement strand
TCTTTCCATAGGAATCACCCTATCGGAAAAAATGGCGCCAGCCCATCAGGGCATCCCTAAACTGGAATCCGGGAAATGAAAAGAAACCTTACCTGAGATGTTTGAAGAGACGCCGGGCTTCACGCTTCCCCGAAAGCCAGGCGCCATGTACGGTGGCGGGAGCGCTGGAGGAGGTGGCCTCTCCCGCAAAAAAAAGACGGCCCGCCGGCTGCGCCAACAAATCAATATCTCGCGGGGTAGCGCCCAGCGGAAGGCAGGAATAAGAACCCCCGGCGAAAGGATCCTGTTTCCAGCGCGTGATGATCGATCCATCAAGCGGCGGAAGACTGCGGCGTGTTACGGTTTTGAGAACTTTCTGCAGCCGTTGAATGACGGTTTTATCGGATTCACGTTCGATCTGTTCGGCAAAACGTCCCCCGGTCAATGCCACCACCGCAGGAATTTTCTGGCTGGGCAAGCGGTTGACGATGCGCGAAAATTCTCCATGTGTGCGCGACGCATAAGCAATGAAGTCGTGAGACGAGGTAAAAACCGGTTCGCGAAAGCGCAAAATCACTTTGTTTAAAAGCCCCATTCCAAGTCGTTGAATGGCGCCACGCTTGTCTTCCGGAAGAGCCGGCGAGAAGCGGATTTTATCCTGCTTTAAAACTCCAAGCGGAAAAGTAAGAATGGCATAAGCCGCCCGATACTGATTGCTTTTACCCCTCAGCGTCACGCCATTCCGGTCCTGCCGGACTTCACGGATCGCTTCGTTGGTCCGGACATCCAGTCCCCGGGCCAGGAACTGAATCAGCGCATCATACCCTTCGGGAAAATACCAGTTCGGCCCGGCAATGGAATCCGACTCATCGTAAGCACGTGCATCAACACGGTCGAGATCCATTCCGGTGACAATTTCCCAGGACGCGGTTTCCCAGCTCCAAAGCCGTTTCCGGAAAGCCGTTTTCGGCTGATATTGCCGTTGAAGAACTTCCGCAACGGAAACCGGTTCGGATAAGCGGTCCGCCGCTCGCACCGCCTTTCGCAGCTGCCGCTGGAAAGCGGTTTCCACGTCATGAGCAATGCTGGATGCAATGGGACGGCCGTTCCAGTCGAACAACCGAAAGTTTTCGTAGCGGGTAACACGATGAGGCATTTGAAGCCGGCGAATGAGGGGACAAAGCGGGTTCCCGGAAACACTGTGAAGAACCCCGGCCCCGCGTTCAAAAACGGGCCCCAGATGCCGGTCGCTCCAGATCCGGCCGCCAATCCGGCTGCGCCCTTCCAGAACCGTCACCGGTACACCGCGATCCTGAAGCCAGCGTGCTGCCGCAAGCCCGGCGATCCCGGCCCCGGCAATCAACACTTTCCCGGAAACCTTTTTCATTGTCTGCGAAATGAAACCGGAGAACGGTTAAAGAGAAGACACTTGGGTGGGGGCCAATGAAACCCGAAGGGTGCGCCCCGATTTCTCGAAGAGAAGCTTTCCTTCACGGGAAAGCCAGCCCAGAGCCTGATGGAACAAGGCCGTGTTCGTCTCTTTGATTTCTTTCTGCAAAACAGCAGCGGTCTGCGCTCCTGTCTGCTCCAGCGTCCGATAGATTTTTCCGGCGGTTTCACCAATCGCCTGATACTGTTCCTGCATGGAATACCTCCTCCCAGCATCTTAGCAATTCCGGAAAAAAAGACAACGGGGTTTCCCCTAAAAGTATCAGGAAGTCCGCCTCGGATTTGTCTCTTAAACACACAGGGGATTCCTTCTTCACCTGACATCCTTCCTCTGAACCTTTGCTTACCATAGAGCTCAATCGTTTTCGAAACAGGAGGTCAGAATGAAACCCACAATTTTTAAACTAATTTCCTGGAGTCTTACCGCTTTTTATCTTTCATCGCTTTTGACGCCGGCCTATGCGCAGGAAGCGCTAATGCCTCCCGATCCTTTGCCGCTAAATACGGTTATGCCCGTCACAGAAAATGAAGAAAATCTTGAAAGCGAGATGGAGGCCATTTCATTCGATTCGGAATTTGATGACGGTCCCCTTTCTGCCGCCACCAGTGAAGCGGTGGTGGAAGAAGGCATCACGCCGGTAACCGAATTTCCCGGCCGGCCGGTTCTTTCCATTTTTGCGGACGCCGGGACGGTAACCGCGGAACAACTGTCCCCGACGCTCTTTCGAACTCATTTTGATTTCGAATCGGAAGACAGCTTTGGCGGCGCCATCCTCAACTTCGGCGCATCTTCCGCGGGGCCTCAGGATCTCACTTCGATTGATCCTTACGTATTTGAAATTCAAACCAACATCAGCTGCACGGTTCCGGAATCGTGTCTAAAAATCGAGTTTCTGGATGATGCCGGGCAACTGGCCGTCCTGGATATTCCGTCGCTTTCGAACTCTTTCGAAACGGTATCCATTGCTCAAAGTGATTTATTGGCCGCCAATTCCGCTTTGGATTTGACGCGTGTGCGGCAGATTAATTTTGTAATCGAGGGGCGGAAGGTCGATCCTAACCAGGGCACATTCGATATCCGTGCCGGCGGACTGGAGTATACGGAAACCATCACCGCTTCGGCACCCGCCGTGGCTCAAACCCCGTTTCCCGGGACGCCTCCGGTGATTACTTTCGCCAACGAAGGCGAAGCAACCGTCGAGACCCTTTCCGGGACCCATTTCCGGATTGATTATGATCTGGAAACACCGGGCAGTTTTGCCGGGGGAATTCTTTTCTATGCCGAAACGGCTGCCGGATTTCAGGATTTTTCAGATGCCTCTGAATTTCAGTTTAACTTGCGGACCGACAATCAATGTGAAGGCAATGCCTGTCTTAAAATTGAATTCCAGGACGCCGATGGCCGCACCGCGATTGTGGATGTCGACGGGTTAACTTCCGATTTTCAGGCGGTCAAAATTCCGGTCGATGCGCTTTTTATTTCCAATCCGGATCTCGATCTGTCACGGATCCGGCAAATCAATTTTGTACTCGAAGAAAACCGCCTGAATCCCAAAACGGGATTTTTGGAAATCCAAACGGGCCCCGTGCTGGATGGCACCCCATCCCCCGAACCGGCACCTGAACCCGAACCGGAGCCCGAACCTGAACCGGAGCCTGAGCCCGAACCGGAACCCGAACCGGTGGGCGACAATCTTTTGACCGGACTCACCGAGGGCCAGACGGTCAGCGGCACGATTTTTGTGCAGCCGCAAGCCGGGTTGTTGAACCAGATTAAAAAATCCGCGTTTTATCTGGATGGCACGAAAGCGGGAAAAAATTACGAAGCCCCTTATACCTGGGGAGGACCGGAGGGCTTCGATACGTCGCTGCTACCCGACGGTTCTTACACGCTTTCCGGTTATGTCACGACAGCTGAAGGGGATCAGGAATTTTCGATTCAGTTCACAGTTCAAAATGGAATTGAAAGCGTTCCGGAACCGGAACCGGTTCTTGTGGGGCCGGATGCCTTCACAGGACTTTCGGTCGACGATGCGGGAAGCGCGACGCTGAATGTGCAGCCGGACCTGGAGGCCTATCCCGGCATTCATAAAGCCTACTATTACCTGGACGGCACGATCCAACTCCGAACCTACGATGCGCCTTACAGTTTCGAAATCGACGCATCATCATTAAGCGATGGCGAGCATCATGTCACCGGCCTGTTCACGCTGACTGATGGAGATGATACGCTTCTCTCTCCCCTGGACCGGATTTTCGACATCCTGTTTATTGTGGAAGACGGGCGGATTACCCAGGTTCAACCGGGAACATAAAATTCGTAACACGAAAACCGGGCGCGCTGAAGCGTGCCCGGTTTTTTTATTTTCACATCAAGCAGCTCGACGCTGCTTTTCGCGGGAAATGTAAGTCACTTCCGCTTCCTGACCGCGTTTCGGAACATACATCCCGCCGACAATTCCACCGTAAATTAAATGCATCAGCACAAACAGTGTCACTGTCAGAGGGCCAAAATTAACG
>CAZGID010000221.1:0-3966 GCA_964526065.1 uncultured bacterium | reverse complement strand
GTTTGGATTTTTCTTTTTCCCCTGCTCTATCTGGTGGCGAGGCATTAATGAAGACGGATTCTGAAGTTCTTACCTATTTAAAGATTTACGTCGCTTTACTGATCCTGACACTGGTGACCGTCGGGGCGGCTTATCTGGATTTGGGTGTACTCGGGCTGCCGGTCGCACTCGCCATCGCCATCGGGAAAGCACTGCTCGTCGTGCTGTTCTTCATGCATGTTTTACATTCCATGCCGCTCATCCGGCTCTTTGTGGTTGCCGGTCTGTTATGGCTATTGCTGTTGATTGGCGGGTCGCTGGCCGATTTTCTGCAGCGGGATGAGCTGTTCCCGGAAACCCGCCCGGCCAAAACCTGGGTAACCAAATCCGCCACCCATTACCATCCGGATTTCAAGCCAGGCGGTTAAGGGATCGCCATGCGGCAGGCCTTGTTCCGCATTCTCCGTATTGCCGCCGGAATCTTCTTTTTATTGATGACGGTCGTCGGCTCTTTGCTGCCGATTTTACAAGGGTGGCTGTTTTTTGCGCTGGCGGTTCTTTGCCTGGCACCGGAAGTTCCGCCGTTTCGGCGCCTGCTTTGCTGGATTCAAAAAAAGTCACCACGAACGCGCGGTCCGATTCGAAAATGGAAGCGCTTTTTTTACCGGAAGGAAGGAAAGGATCCGGAGAAAACTTGTCCTCCGGAAAACTGAGTCAGGAAAGCGAACCGGAGCCGGCTTCAGAACGGAAAGCCCGCCGGGCCAGTTGAATCGAATAAACGGCAAGGCCGATTCCGGCCGCCAGCGCAATCGCCAGCAACGTCCAATCCACCCAATCCACCCTTGACCGCGTTTCACCCAATCCCGCCAGAGTACCGGCCAGCGTCCCAAGATAGACGTAAAGGATGGAACCGGGCAGCATGGCGGCCCACGAAGCGGCCGTGTAAGCACGCAGGGTCACACCGGTAGAGCCAAAGAAATAATTGAGCAGAGAAAAAGGGAAGATAAAGGTTAAGCGGCTCATTGCCACAATTTTCCAGCCCTCCCGCCCCACAGCCTGATCCAGCGCCTTATAACGCGGCTTGTCCCGGGTCTTGCGGATCACCCAGTCCCGGATCAAATAGCGTCCGGCCAGGAAGGTTAAAACAGCAGAAAGCGTCGAAGCAATGCTGACCAGAATAATGCCGGTCCAGAAACCAAACAATAGTCCGGATGCCAGCGTCAGAACCGTCAAAGGAATGAAAAAAAAGGGCGCCAGGCAGTAGAAAACAAAAAAACAGAGCATGCCGCCCCACCCCCGGGAAGAGGTCCAGTTGATAAAGGCATCCAGCCAGCCTTCCAAACGGCCCGTGGCCGTCCCGTAAGCAAGGACAAGCAGTAATACTGCCAGGATGATGCCTTTTCCCCAGAAAAATTTACGGTGCTTGGTCATAACGTCAGCTTAATCTCAGCTTGGCCAGAACAGGCAAATGATCGGAAGCCACGCGTTCCAGCGTCCGTCCCGGGACTTCGACATCCACCACTTGCAGTTCTTTATTCACGAAAATGTAATCGAGCCGCCTCACCGGCAATTGACTGCTCCAGGTCTTTCGGGCCCGGCCCGCATGAATCGATTTGTCGACGTCCGTAAATTGACGCGTCAGATTCCGGAAAATGGAAGACTTGGCCGACGCATTAAAATCTCCGCAAAACACCACGGGCTGATGACGGACAATTTCACTCCCCAGCCATTCCTTGCTCATCAACGCTTTCATCTGCCAAGCCCGCTCCTGATTCCACAAACTCAGATGTGTGTTAAAAACTGCAATTTTTTTTCCGGGAAACAGAACGTCCACCCATAAAACGCCGCGAATCTCTAGCAGCAGCTTTCTCGCAAGCCCCGGCAAATGCCCGGCCCGTACAAGCCGCACCGGATAACGGCTCAGAACGGCATTCCCAAAGGCCTGATCTTCAGGGCCATAAACGTGATGGAAATTGAATTCCATTTCCAGTTTTCTTGCGATCATATCCGCCTGATTGGGGCCGCCGCTGCGAAGCCTTCCTGCATCGAGTTCCTGAAGGGCCACGATGTCAGGATCGTAGCGGGCAATGACCCGGGAAATCCGCTCGGTGCTTAAACGGCCGTCCATCCCGATGCAGCTATGCACATTGTACGTCATCACCCAGATTTCATCTCCATGTTTGCGTTCCCGTTCATGCCGGGAAATCCGCGGATGCCCGCGCCCGAGAACTTTCAGGGCGGCGTTACGGATATGGGTCGGTCTTAAAAAAGGCTCCTTCTTTTCTATGGGTGCATGTTCGGGAAGCAAGGCAAACGCATCCGTCTCAGAGGGACCAAATCCGGCATGGGAGCCATGTTCATTAGGAAAGGAAAGGGCCTTCACGCCCGAATGCCAGCCGAATATTATCAAATCCCCCCGGTCCGGATGCTCGCATAAGTCGAGAAGATCCTCTCCCAGTTCCTTAAGGTACGGATGCGATTTTCCAAAGAGCCGCTCGGCGTCATCCGGAAGCCGGTAATGCGTTGAAGCAGCCCAAAATTCCGTTCTCCGTCCCGGAAGGGGCAGTGCCACGACGGGAACATGACATTCCCGTGCGAGCGCCTGGGCAAAAGTACGCTTTTCATCCTCTTCCATAGAACGGGGAAAATAGACATGCCCCACAGGCCCCATCGCCGTAACCACGAGCCCCTGCGCTTCCCCTTCCCCATACTCATGATCCTTGTGTCCGTGAAGCAAGGTAGAAAACGTTGTCCCGACATCAGAAAACCGGGAAGCCTTGGAAGGCTTTGCCTCAGAGGGACGCGTTTCTTCCGCTTCCCGCTCAAAACGGCTACGATAGAGATCACGAACCGCCTCTTCGATACTTTTACCGAATTCTAACGGGTAAGCCCGTGTATCTTCCTGACCATGATCGGAATAAACCCAAACTTCGTAATGACAACGGTGCGCCCGATGAGATGCCTGCCAAAGCCTTTTAATTGCATCATCAATCCCTTTCAAGCTCCAGAATGCAAATCGCGTAGTCGCCCCGCGCCGGTGCGCCTGCTCATCGTAAGCAAAATAGTTTAAATGAACAATCGGAAGTCCCCGCCAGATATCCATGCGCGCCCGAACCGTAATGAGTTCCCTTAAAACAATCGTGACCAGCACCCGGGTGAGGATAAACTGCAGTTCAGCCCTTAAATCGTATTTCATCAGGCCGCGCAATACATCGAAAACCGCCAAAACGCATTCCAGAAAAGCCAGCACAATGGCGCGCATAATAATCAAAGGGTTGAATAAGATCGTAATGAAAACACTCCAGGGATTAAAAGCACGCAGAAATGCCTTCCACCCCGAATCCGCAGCACAAAGATGGGCTTCTTCAGCTCCACCCGCAAGGATGTTTCCGTAGCCGCTGCCATTCTGCAGCAACCCTTCACCGCGCGCCTTCAGCCGGTTTTCCACTTCAAACGCGCTTTTCATTTCATACATCGTGAAAACACGGCCCGTCTCTCGATCACGATACTGAAAGGCGGGAACGCATTGGCGGATACCAAAAAACAATTCGCCTTGAACCGCCGGGGTATTGGTAGGAAGGCCGGGATAGTGATGATGCAGTTGATAACCTTCAGAGCGCATCAAATGCTGGAGAAACGGCATATAGCCCTTCTCCATCGCCTGCCGAAAATGGGAATGCGCCAGACCGTCTATCTGGATCATGACCAGCCCGCGATTATTATCGGCCCCCGTTTTACGAGGCAGACCCAGGAGCGATATCAGCCATTCATCGCGATTTAAAAGCCGCGGGCTTCTCCGGATAAAAGCGTGCAATCTTTTCAGCATTTCAATCCTGATCGTGCAAAACGGTCAATCGTGCTGGATCTCACTCTTACGCATATCATAAACTGTTTTCGTCATTTCGCCCTGAACTCTCTGCCGTTCGATTTTATCCAGCTCTCTTTCCTCGAATGCCGTGACCGCATTTTCGTTTTCCCGGCATCCTC
>CAZGID010000220.1:0-4011 GCA_964526065.1 uncultured bacterium | reverse complement strand
GTGCCGATTGGTAAAATTGCCGTGGAAATCTGCCGCCAGTATCTCGAACGGGTTCGGGACAAACAAAAAGTGGAAAGCGAGTTTTTTTTCACCGGCCGCAGCGGCAATGGACTGACGCGCCAGTTTGTATGGCAATTGATCAAACGCTATGCCCGGCTGGCGGGAATCCAAAAGAATATCAAACCTCACTCATTCCGGCACTCTTTTGCCACCCATCTGCGGGAAAAAGGGGCCGATTTGCGTGTCGTTCAGGAACTGCTGGGGCATGATGATATCGCAACCCCCCAGATTTATACTCATGTTTCCCGGGACCGTATGAAGTCGGTACATGACCGCTTTCATCCCCGCGGGAACCCCGGCACCTGACGATCCCGGCTGAATCCGCCGTTGATGCTTTCCGGGCGCTTATGCTATACTCTCCGCGCCGTGAAAAAGTCATTCCTCCTGCTCTCTATTTTGCCGGTATTTCTGGCTGGGCTTCCTTTGGCCTACGGGGAAGATGCCCTGTTGGATGAATATGGGACCCGGGCGCCGAAGAAAAGCGGAGGCGGACTTGAACAAGATAGCCAGCTTTTGAATCTCGAAGGCGCCAAATTAAGGCAGCGGCTTCAGGATCTGGAAAGACGGATTGATCAATTGGAGCGGCAGGACCGGCAGCAGGAAGACAGGATCCGGCAGCTGGACCGTTCGGTGGATGATCTCAAGCGCCGGCGGCTTGGGTAATTACCAGAATTTTGTCATCATCTTCATTCCTGATTAAAAAATCTTTCTGCAAGGTACGGGCACTGGTCCAGACGAAAAACTTTTGTGTGGCGCTATCGTCTAGCCTGATCTAGGACGCTGCCCTCTCAAGGCAGAAACACGGGTTTAAATCCCGTTAGCGCTACCAGCCTTTATCAAGGAACGATCGAATGATTCCGCGTTATACGCGCCCCGAAATGGGGGCGGTGTGGACCGAAGAAAACAAGCTTCAAAAGTGGCTCGATGTTGAAATCGCTGCTTTGGAAGCACTTGCCCAATATCGCTATATCCCGCGCAATATTCCCGGCATTGTCCGGAAAAAAGCCCGCTTTAATCTGAAACGCGTCCAGGAAATCGAAAAAGTCGTCCAGCATGACGTGATTGCGTTTCTTACGAATGTTGCCGAATCGGTCGGGCCGGCCAGCCGGTATGTTCATTTTGGCATGACTTCTTCAGATGTCCTGGACACGGCGCTCGCGCTTCAATTGAAGGAGGCTTCGGTTCTGATTCTCGCGGAACTCAAGAAACTTCTGGCGGCGCTAAAAAAGAAGGCCCGGCGGCACCGCAATACTTTGATGGTGGGCCGGAGTCACGGAGTTCATGCCGAACCCGTCACGTTCGGCCTTAAGATGGCTCTCTTTTATGAGGAATTCCGCCGCAATCTCGTTCGGCTGGAGCGGGCAATCGAAAACATCGCCTATGGGAAAATTTCCGGTGCAGTGGGAACTTTTGCCAATGTGGATCCAAAGGTTGAGGCATTTGCGTGCCGCCGGCTGGGTTTAAAACCGGCTCCGGTTTCCACGCAGGTACTGCAGCGCGACCGTCATGCGGAGTATCTTTCCGTTTTGGCGATTCTGGGCGGCTCGCTGGAAAAACTGGCGACCGAAATCCGTTCGCTGCAGCGGACTGAAATCCGCGAAGTGGAAGAATCGTTCGGGCGCGGTCAGAAAGGCTCTTCCGCGATGCCGCATAAGCGCAATCCCATTACGGGAGAGCGGATTGCGGGGCTGGCGCGCGTGCTGCGCGGCAATGCGATGGCGGCGATGGAAAATATCGCCTTGTGGCACGAGCGGGACATTACGCACTCCTCCGTGGAGCGCGTTATTTTTCCGGACAGCACAATTCTGGTTCATTACATGCTGACGCTGATGACGCCGCTGATCGAAAATCTTTCGGTTTTTAAAGAACAGATGATTCACAATATGGAAATCAGCCGAGGCATGGTCTTTTCGCAGGGACTGCTGCTGGAGCTGATCCGTAAGGGGCAGAAACGGGAAGATGCCTACCGCATGGTTCAGGACTGTGCGCGCCAGGTCTGGGAAGACCGCGGCCGGACGCTCAAGGACGTTGTCCTGTCGGACCGGAAGATCCTGAAATATTTGAAGCCGCAGGAGGTCGAGAAAGTCTTTGATTACCGCTATCATACGAAAAATATCGGAAAAATTTTCAAGCGCGTCGGAATCGACTAAGGAAGAAGGGGTTCGCATGGTCGCGGATTGTGCCAGTGAACCGGTTTTGAGAACCAATCTGCCGCTGCCTTGTCTGGGACGGGGCAAAGTTCGCGATATTTACGAGATCGGTCAGGACAAACTTCTGATCGTGACGACGGACCGGCTGAGTGCCTTTGATGTCGTGCTGCCCAATCCGATTCCCTTCAAAGGAAGGGTGCTCAACCAGATTTCTGCTTTCTGGTTCGAGTTTTTTCAGGATCTTGTTCCACATCATCTGATTACGCTGGATGTGGAAAAGATGGGGCTCGATGCGAAAATCGTCGATCAGTTCGGTGCGCTGTTGAAAGGCCGTTCCATGCTGGTGCGCCGCGCCCGGCCGATGCCGGTTGAATGCGTCGCTCGCGGTTATGTCGCCGGTTCCGGCTGGAAAGATTATCAGAGAAGCGGCCGTATTTGCGGGCATGAGCTTCCGGCGGGGCTTCGGCAGTGCGAGCAATTACCGCAGCCGATTTTCACGCCGTCGACCAAGGCGACCGAGGGGCACGACGAAAATATTGATCGCGAAAAAGCTGCACAACTGGTGGGGGATGACACGGCCGTCCGTCTCGAAGAACTGACGCTTGAGGTGTACCGCCGCGGCGCCGAATATGCGCGGAAAAAGGGAATCATTATTGCGGATACCAAGTTTGAGTTTGGCGAACTGGATGGCGAACTGATTTTGATTGATGAAGTTCTCACGCCTGACAGTTCGCGGTTCTGGCCGCTTGACCGCTATGAGGTCGGCCGCGATCAGCCAAGCTACGATAAACAGATTATTCGTAATTATCTGGAAGAGACCGGTTGGAACAAGCGTCCTCCGGCGCCGAAGCTTCCGGAACACGTGGTGGAAAAGACAAGTCAGGCATATCTGGATGTTTTTCAACGGCTGACAGGGAGAAAATTGAGCTGATGGCTACCAAATATAAAGCGCGCGTCAATGTGACACTGAAGAAATCGGTTCTGGATCCCCAGGGAAAAACGGTGCTTCATGCTCTCGAAACCCTTGGTTTTCAGGAAGCCCGCGATCTTCGTGTCGGAAAGTATTTTGAAGTGGAGCTGGAGGCCGGCGGGAGGGACAAGGCTGAGGCTAAACTTCGTGAAATGTGTGATCAGGTACTGACCAATCCCGTTATCGAGGAATATGTATTTGAACTTCAGGAAGCCTGATCCCGACCAGGTTTTGACTGACCGGAATATCATCCCATGAAAGCTGCTGTTATTGTTTTTCCTGGATCCAATTGTGATACGGACTGTTTCCACGCCCTGAAAGGCGTCATGAATTGGGATGTGGAATACGTATGGCACAAGGATATTCATTTGCCTAAAGTGGATTTGGTTGTGCTGCCGGGCGGATTCAGCTACGGCGACTATCTTCGTTCGGGTGCCATTGCGCGCTTTTCTCCCATTTTGAAGTCGGTTCAGGAACATGCGCGGACCGGGCGTTATGTGATCGGAATCTGTAATGGATTTCAGATTTTGCTCGAAGCCGGCATGCTGCCCGGCGCCATGCTGCGCAACCGCTCGCTTAATTTTATCTGCCGCCATGTCTGGCTGCGCGTGGAAAACGACAAAACGGCTTTTACCCGGAAGATGAAGCAGGGAGACCGGCTATGGATTCCGGTGGCTCACGGGGAAGGAAATTATTACTGTGATGATGAAACCCTCAAAAAGCTTGAAGCCGGAAACCGGATTGTGTTCCGGTATGTTTCTCCCGAAGGAGAAACAGGGGATGCCTGGAATACGAACGGGGCGCGGAATCATATCGCCGGTATAATCAACG